>NZ_CP049362.1:629137-943706 GCF_019343455.1 Alcaligenes ammonioxydans
TGTACCCCGCGACCGCAGCGCGCACACGCATCCGTATCGAACCGTCAGTCATCCCGTAATCCATCTTGATGATCTCGGGGCGCTCAAGGCGCGGATGCGGCACGAAGTCCAACTCGACGATGCGCGTCCACTGGATGTCGTTGTCCGGACGCTCGTTGGCCTGTGGTTCTTCGTCGAGCAGCGTTGGCGCTTCGATGCGGGTGACGACGAAATCCCGAAACTCTCCGCTCTTGCGATCAAAGGTCCGGACGTGCCAGCGCAGGCCGGTATCCACCAGCGCGAAGGGAACGATGACGCGCTCGGACTCACCGCTGCTCATCGAGTGGTAGCGGATGGCGACGGGCCGCTTGGCGTGGATCGCCCGGCAAACCGGGGCAAGCACGTCCATCCTGGGGTTGCTCAGAGCGGTGGGTGACTCGCACGGCAGCAGCGGCTGCGTTGCACCGTTCAAGCCATCGCCGAAGCCGAGCGCCAGCGCCGACAGCACGCGCTGCGATGCGTGGTCGAACAGCGGCGAAAACGCCTGCCCGATCCGGTAGATCTTGTTGCTGCCGTCAAAAGTGATGTTCTGCGGCGCGATTTCCCGGTACAGCGCCAAGTCACGTGTCGCCCCTGCCGGAGCCACGCCGAAGCGTTCAATCAGGTCTGGGCGACCGATCTCACCAAAGAAGTAGAGCCGGAAGTCGATGTAGGCCAGCCGCTCGCGCTGGGCGTGGCTCAAGCTTTCGACGCGCTGGGGTGGAGTCACCAACTGCTCCTCATCCAAGGCGGACGACCAAAAGACTGAGATTGGTTTTATATTGGACCATTATTGGCGCCTAATGTAATCAGTTTGATCACATTATGCACCGTCAAGTGGACGCCTACAACACTGCTACACCTATACGCTGGGTCGTCAAGTTCAGGACAAGCTAGCCCGCTAACCGGTGCACCTTATCTGCTGCATCCTGTTGGAGTCGTTAGCTCTGTTCCGGCTCCTCAGGATGAACACCCTGAATGCCCAAGCCATGCCTCGCCTCCAGCTCCAAAATCCGGGCCTCACGCGCTTCCAGCTGCTTGATCAGGGCCTGCGCCTCCAGCATGGTTTTCTCGGCAAATGAACGCAGTTGGCGGTCTCGTTCGCCCGTCCCACGCGTGATCTCTCGCGCACGCTGGAGCAGCGCGGCCTGCGCCGGCAGCCCAAACTTCACTCGCGTCCATTGCGCACGACTCATGCGCTGGCGACCCGGCCCCAAACGAGCGAGTCCAGACGGACCGGCAACGTCCTCCCAGAATCGGTCCTGAAATGCGCGCATTGCCGTGTTGTAGGCATGGCGCTGTTCCTTGGGTGTTTGAGCGCCCTTTGCCGCACGGAAGCCGGGATGCAATTCCTTGACGTTGCCACCGTCAGGATTGACGACATAGAAGTGGAGATGCGGGTGCGCCTCATCGATGTGCTCGACAACAGACCGAAGGCGACCACCGAATTCCGTTTGCAGCCACTCCACGGCGCTTTGCTTCCAGTAGCTGTATTCCATGCCGCCACGTGGATACGACGCCACTCCGGCCAGCAGGACGGACGCATCCTTTCGCAAACGGCGACCAGCTGCGTCAGTGCTGCGCGCATGTATGGCGCCAACTTCCGCTTCCAGATCAGCCAGGCTGGGACAATGCAGCAGGTTGGGTCGCCTCGGTCTCGGCACATGCAAGCAGGCTTGCGGCTCGCGGCTGGCCTCAGCAATCACGTCGCGCACAGCCCATTTCCGATCTGCTCCCCGCGAGGTTTTCTTCGGTGAGTGCAGCGAATAGACAGCGATGTGAACAAACTGGATGCCGCCTGTGATCATGGCGCACCGTGTTCGCAAACATAGTGACCGACTATATTTATCGCCGCTGTCGCAACGATAAATGTCGGCCAGGGAGAAATCCCCTGGACCCCGCCGCCCAATGTGCAAACAGTATGTTGAAACTGTGCGAACCAATGGGCGAGACTGTGTGAACAACTGGCTGATTTGATGCCAACCCTTGTGTTAACAGTGCGGCAACCATGTGGGGCAATGTGGCGCACATTGTGTAATCAGTGTGCGAGTTTCCCACGGCGCCTCCGCTGATTACCAAAAACTTGCACGAGCAGACCGTCATCCGCCAGGCCATTCAGCAATTCCGGTGCGGCCAAATGGACTGGAGTTGATGGGACTTGCCGCAGCCTGTAGATGACCGCATCGAATGAAAGCCGGGCCACATACTCGCGGAGCACGAAGCCGCTGTCCGTATATTCGATCAACGTGGTCTGATCGAGCGCAATGAGGCAAAGCCGCATGCATCGGTCGTTACCAAGAGCTGGTTGCTGTACGCACTCAATATTGACCCTGCCCGTCGCCACGGTGCAGGTTTGCATCCATCCCCAGCCAGCCCATTTATCATCCGCCACGACATCTCGCCAGGCGAATCGGTTTGCCAAGTTTTTGTTGTTCATGCTGTGCCTCGTGGCATTACCGATGTGTGTGACTTCTTTGCGAGTTCATCACGCATCTGCTGGAGCCTTTCTCTGGCTTGAGCCCGGTCCACCACTGGCCGATCCGTCACGATTGCTTGAGTGGGCTCAGCTGCGGCTTCCACGGCGCGTTGCCGCCTGATGATTTGCCGAAGGTCCCGTCGCAGCTCTGACCCAGCCGACAAGGTGAACTTGCCCTCGCGAGCCCTGCGCAGCAGGGAGGCAAGGAATTGGGGGACAGTCTTCCGGATACTGTTTTGGCGCTTGCATTCGAGGACTTCTGCCAAGACATCCAGGGCTACGGAGGTGGAGAGACCCGTGCATTGATCCCGCGTCTTTTGGGGTTCGAGTGATAGCTTTTGGCACAACCACAACCAGCACTCTTCATCCGCCTCGTCCATGATCAAGGTCGGCGACTCGTCAGTCTCAGGTGGCGTGTCTTCTGGCCCGGTAGTGGTTGTCTTTGATAAATCCAATTTTTCTAAAAATACAGTGTTTGTAGCCCCTTGGTCGCCCTGAACTGGGTGATCCAGAACTGGCTCTTCCACGCGTGGGTTTTCAAGGTGTGGAGCCCAGTCCACAATCGGCTCATCACTGACAATCCATTTCGAATGGATGAATCGCCCGGATGCAGCGCGCTCACGGACGATTCGCATGTAATTCAGGCGCTCAAGCTGTTGGATCGCACTGCGCATTGCCGTTTCCCCTTCATTGCGCGCTTTGCAAAGAAATTCGATGCTGATGCGAAACCCTGGTGGGAGTGACAGCAGATGAACAATCACCCCGAGAGATTTCGAGCTAAGTTCATCATTGCGAATCAAAGCATTCGGGATTTGAGTGAAATTCCCCGTGTGCCGACGCCGAACGATCAGCAATTGAGAGGTGTTCACGGGCATCTCCACCGGCCATCATGGTCAGCGCTCCACCCGTGCGGTCGCAGCTTGCTGTGCAATCCAGGCCTCGATTTCTTCAGCAAGAAATCCGATGGCCGCGTTGCGAGAGTTGCCCAGGCGGATCGGGCGCGGGAAGGTTGGGTCTGTTCTCGTCCTGCGCCAAATGGTGACGCGGTTCATGCCCAACTGGGTTTCCAGGTCGCTGTACCGGAGGATGCGGTTTTTCATTTGATTGCCCATCGTTTCGATTGATGACAGGCAATTCTTCGTTCTGCGTTGTCGGCGTGTCCAGAGGCTCAGATTTTGGCCATATTCCGAGATTTACATGACAAATTCAGATAACTGATGCGATTGTCAAAAACGTGCAGCGGCATGTTTTTGACCATACGGAGAAACGCAAGCACTGCGGCCTCAATTAAACGGACAGTTCAACTTCGCATTGGTCGATTGACTTCCGCTCGGGCACGGATACGAAAGCAGCTTTTTCGGAAATCACCGACCAACGACCATTCACCGCCGAATGACGGATATGGAATCAGTTGTTTTGAATCAGAAGCTAGAAACCTGAATCGCCATCTTTTGAACCAGAAAATGTCCTTTATCAACAGCTACTTGCGCGATTCGTGGATCGCGAGGGGAAAGATGACGGCGCGAGCGAAGTAAATCATCGATTGTTGCGTTTGCGCAACAATTAATGCCTATTTCTGGCTATCCCGTGCTGCGGAGATCCATTGAGCAATCGCGCTGGGATCAAACCCATCATGCAGTGCTGCGCGTAGTGCTTGCTCCAGTTTTTGCCAGCCGACGGGAGAACTGGTGTTGGTTGAAGCGGTCGGCCAACTGCTATTTCCAAGCTGAAACAGCAGACTGTCCAACAGCTCGTCGTCGCCCACGTCATTTGCAGCTTGCTCAGCCAGCGTAAGCAATGCTTCACGCGTGGCACTGACCGGCTCCACCGGGACCGCAGCAAGGGGCTCAGCCAGCGCGATCACACGGTGCGGCTGAATGAAGTCGGTCAAGTCCTGTGCTGCCGCAACGCCAGCGGTTAGCTCGACGCGGACAAGTACACCGCCAATTTGCAGGAACCGGGTCTTGTTAAGGCCTGGCTGACCATCCTGGTAAAGCACAACAGCCTCAGAGCCGACGAGGGCGTTCAGCACCAGTCCCAGGTCATCTAAGGCACCAGCGTCCCGCCATTGGTGGAGGATGTCTGCGCGTAGGCTGCTCCCCTCCAGCCCTAGGTGATACATCAACGTCGCCACGCGCTTGGCAGAAATGACCTGCTCTTTGCCTCTCAGCCAAACGGACAGGTTCGCCGGACGGATACCGGTGGCCATCCCCACAGAGCTCAGCGTATCGCCACGCAGGTGCATGAGTGCGGCTGCTATGGCACGCAGTTGTTCGGCCTGAAGTGTCGGCATACGGCACCTACATTGTTCTAACAGTAAATCACTATAACAAAGCGACCATCACCCAGCCAAGACTTGGCATGCTGCGTTTACGTGGTTATAGTAATTTATAGTTAGATGGAGAGTGCCATGGCCGACCTGCCACGGAAGTACCGCCCCATGCGACGCCGAGAGTACCAAGAGGCCGTCGAAGAGCTGAAGCGACTTCACCCTTGGCTAGAGAAGCAGGTGTTTCAGCCCGCCCCAGGCCATCTCGCTGTGGTCGCCGAGTTGATCGATCAATGCGAGCGGTTGATGCATCGCAGTGACTACCAGCGCCGTCCGCTGTTCTGTGTCACTGCCACGAGGGAAAAGCTGGCTGTTCGAGTCGAGGTCTCCGATGCCAGCATCCAGCGCGAGCGCGCCTTGCTCGATGTGGTGGAACAGGCTCGGCACGCCGCCCAGCAGTGCTGCCCTGTGTGTGGTGCTCCAGTTTTCGGTGGCGATGCCAATGCCCCCCAAGGTGCTCGGTGCGCTTCGCACGAGCAAGTGGTCGGACTGTTCGCAGAGGACATCCAGCGTTTCAAGAGGGCTGCGAAGGCCTTGGAGTTGGCGGATGCAGAGCGTGCCAGCAGCACTGCTGATCGCGATGCACCCACTCGCAGCGAAGCCGCCAAGAAAGCCCAGCCCGATAGCCCCGTCCCCGCACGCGATAGCAGCGGCACTTCGACGGACGACAAGCACGCGCCGTTGATCACCTTTCTGGACGCTTCCGGCCTCAAGCAATTTGTTGACCGCCATCGCGCAAAGGCAGACGAAAAGTTCAAGCGTGCCCAGCAGATCGCGGAGCGCATCCGGGCGGCCGGCCATGAGCATCGCAGGCTCGGCATGCTGCCCGACGAGTGGGGCGTTCTGATTCGAAGAGTTCACCCAAGCCTTCCCGAACTTCAGCGAGCTGGCCGAGGTGTTGCACGATCACTTTGCCCTCAATGCGATGGGCGATGGCCGCGTTGCCTGGTCGCCGCTGCTGCTGGTCGGGCCTGCGGGCATCGGCAAAACAGAAGCAGCCCGCTGGCTGGCGGAGAGGCTGGCCTTGCCCTTCCGTGTGTTCGACATGGCGAGCGCCCAATCCGGTTCGCCACTGGCTGGGTCAGAAGCCTTCTGGAGCAATTCCGAGCCGGGCCTCCTGTTCGAACTGCTTGCATACCAGCCAAAGGCCAACCCCGTCGTGGTCTTGGATGAGCTGGACAAGACCGAGCAGGTGCGCCAGTACGACCCATTGGCGGCGCTTTACACCCTTCTTGAGCCCCGCAGCGCACGGTCCTTCACGGACCTCTCTATTCGTGATTTCACCATCGATGCAAGCCACATTAACTGGATCGCAACGGCAAACAGCCTGGATGGCATCCCGAGCCCATTGCTGTCGCGGCTCACGGTGCTGCATGTCCAAGCACCCACGCCCGATCAAATCGCTCGAATCGCGCAGAACATTTATGGACGAATGCGTGCCGAAGCCAACTGGGGCTCTGCCTTTGTACCCTGTCTCGACGGGGCCGTGGTGGAGAAGTTGAAGCACTTGCCGCCGCGAAGTCTGGGCTTGGCATTGCGACGGGCGCTTGGGCATGCCGCACGGGATCTGCGCGATCACATCCAACCCAAGGACCTACAGCTGGTCTCGGACGGTGGGAAACGTAGCATCGGTTTCACCGCTGGCTTGACTGTCCAGCGGTAGTCCATGCACCCGTTATCGTAATTACGGTAACTACGATAACGGGCGGGTGCCGATCAGTTTCTGAGATGTGCCTGCCCGCACGTATGGCAAAATCACGTGCTCTGCCACTGGCGTTTCGCGGCACTGTAGACCTTCGCCTGGGAACGCCAGCCCTTCATCAACAGCCAGCCCAGCGCGATGAGTCCCAAGCCGACAGCCGCTTGCTTCCAGTTGTAGCGCAGGCCTGCCATGCCGACGTATACGCACTCACGCGCCAACAACGGGCACACCGTCATCGACATGTAGATGATGATGCCGCCAATCCCATAGGCTCCAATGAACGGCAGCGGTGATGGCGGCGCAGGTGGGGCGCAGTGCTGGGCCAACGCCGTGGACTGCGAGCCCTGGCTGCTGCCTTGAACGAACTGCCCATCTGAAGTGACCGCCGTGTGCGTTGCGTGGAAGTGCTGCGTGCCGCCCGCATGCACAACGGCCATCGGCTGGATGTGCGTGCTGCCGCAACTAGGGCATTGCATCGACATGCTCAGCCCTCCGAACCTTCGGTGTTGACTGTGCAGGTCAGCGTGGCTTCGCCGCCCTCCGTGCCCGCCGACAGCACGCCGACCTTGGTCAAACGGCCATAGGTCCTGCCATCCTTGCTCAGCTTCAGCGAGGCTGATTTCGCAAGCTGGTGGACCGTGAGGCCGGGCAAATAGCTGCGGTAGGTTTGCTCACCACCGTCACGTGACACCGCCACCTTGCGGACGCTGAACACATAGACCTTGACGGGCTCGGCGAGCGTGACCGGCGTGACGCCTTGATCGGGATTCCATCCCGACTGCTTGAGCAGCGACTCAGCCAGTTCAAATCGTGGACCGATGACAGTGCAGCTCAGCGCCTGTTCGAGCTGCGCCTTGGTCTTGGCGTCCACGGGCTGCGACGCTCCGTTGCTGGAGGCAGGAGGCACGGTTGGCTTGATGACCGCGTTGGCGTCATACCCTACCAACCAGAGATTGGTCGGTGCGCCCGGCTGCCATCCGGTGTCGAGCACCAGCTGCTGGACAAACCCCTGGAAGGCGAGCTGCTGCCGCTCGCTGATCGGCTGCCGGTCGGGGATGGCCAGCATGGGCGGCTTGGGGCCAGCAGTGCGGACATTGCCGCTGTGCTCGACCGCCATCTGCTGCATGAAGAGGTGCAGGTTCGCGGCGTTGTTGACCGCGTACCCCACCGACTGTCCCCAGCACACAGAGAAGGCGGGCACAGCTTCGGACTTGGTCTTGCTCCTCCAAATGGTGGCGGTGCCGATCCAGCAGTCACTGCGGGACCAGTCCGTGACCGTGACAGCCACGCGGGGGAAGTAGGTCTTGGGCGTTCCGTCGTAGGAGTGCTTGCTGAAGACGCCTGCCAGTGCTGTTGCACGGATGCCAGGAGCGCCGGGCGGCGCGCTTTGGTCTGGCTTTGCTTGATTGGCAACGACGGCTGGGCGAGTCTCGGTAGCAGGAGGCGGTGCCACGTTACCTTGGCTGGCCTTCGACACGCCACCCAAGGAGAGGTGAACCTTGGTCGAGCCGTCAGCCTGCGGCTGTGTCGTGACACAGCCGGTCACGGTCATCACAACGGCCAGCCCGGCCAGCATCCGAAAGCAGAGTCCACTCATCCATCAGCTCCCTTTGATCCCAAGTTGAGCTGATTATGAAGACTATATTCGACATTGTCGAATATAGTCCGTGGATTAAAGGTCTCATGACGCCCATGCTCGGCGTTGATGGGACGAGACTACGAGCAAGTGCGTCAGGACTTGGCGCGCAACATGAAAGACTTCCGGGGCAAGCGTGGCTTGTCGCAGGAGGCGCTCGCCCTGAGCGCGGATGTGGATCGCACCTACGTGAGTCAGATCGAGCGCGCTGTGGGCAACCCGTCCCTGCTGGTCCTGTGCAAGCTGGGCGCAATCCTGGAGACCGACGTGCTTGATCTCTTGGCGGAACAGACCAAGTGAGCATGGGTGAGGCCTTCCACGCGGGGATGCTCGCAAAAAATGTATACGGAGATGACTACGGAATGAGCCAAACCGCGCTGAGACCCAGTAAAAATGGCACTTCCAAGGTCATCTTTCACTTTAACGTCTAAGCGAGTTGTGCCGGTGGTAGAAATGGCAGGCCCCTCTCGGGGGCCTGCTTTTTTATGCTTCCGTTGTGCCCGGACACGACTCTTGCCTCAGGTGTCGGGCTGCCACTGTTGTGCGAGGTGTGGTTTTAGTGAGCTTGCCGCGCGAGTCGTCTGGAGCCGTTTCTGAATAGAGTGACGGTGCCCTGAGCAATTGGGCTCTGGCTCAGGCGCGAGGCAGAACGCGGCAAGGAGCGGCAAGACAGACCAGCCTAGAAAAGATACGCCGTATTCAAGTACATGGCTGTTTGTGGACGGGTGCCTGGAGCCAGCTGAACGCTGATGCCTGCACCCAGTGTCCAGTGATGGCTGAGCTGACCCGTTACCCCCCATTCCAGCAGTCCTGCATCACGCGCCTCTTCCTGATCCGTGGGCAGGTAAAGGTGGCGTTTACTGTAGGGGCCGTCCTGCAAACGTGCGCCTAGCAGTTCCGCCGGTTTTCTGAATTCGTGCAGCCACTCTGCGGAGGTGTACAAGGACCACTGAGGGCTGATGGCGACATTGATTTGGTAGCCCACACTGCTTTGCACAGAACGTTGGGACTGTGCATCAAAACTCATGGTGGTGGACAGATTCGGATCATCTTCGGATAAAGGCTTGATCCGGGATTGTTGCATGCTCAGGCTCAAGAGCGGCCCGTGAGTCACACTACCTGTCTGCCAGTCGTAGCCCGTGCTGATCTTGCCGCCATACTGCTCGCCCCCCGCTTTGGCCTGATGCTCTCGCGCCGCCGTGCCCAAATACAGATGGCGGCGGGTCTTGTTATCCAGATCGCTGTAGAACAACTGAGCATTCACCCAAAATTTCTCGGATTGCCAGCGTCCGTACAGACCTGCCGATTGGCGCTTTTGACTATATGTTCCTTCCTCGTCCGTGTCGCCATCCAGGTTCTCGTAAGACAGATAGGCACCCAGTGTCCACGCATCCAGCGGTTGGTCCACGCCCAGTTTCCAGGCGGTCTGAATACCCTCCGGGCGCGCATTCGCGCTGTTGCGACTGCCGGTTATGTCTTCTCCCTGCAACCAGACGGCCAGTTCTGAATCCTGGGAGGCGCTAAGCGTTTGCAGACGACGGTCAATATGCTGCATTTGCATTTGGCCGGCCGTGTTGGCCGAGGAGGCCAGCATGGCAACCTGGCTAGGGGCGCTGACGACAGACTGTGCATATTCGGCAAGGAGCTTGTGATGCTCTTCGCCTGTGGCTACCGGAGTCACGCCATAAGCCTGCGGGTCGGCAGCGATCTCCTGCAAAAGTGCTGACACATTCAGGGAAATAGTCTCGGTCGCCGGATCGCTTATTGGCCCAGCCAGCGCGTGGTTGTAGACGTTTCCTGGCAAGAGGGCGGCAGTTGCGCGGGCGTGAGCGGCGGTCTCTTTGTCGGAACCGGCTTGGGCTTGGGTGGCGGCGTGCAGGGCCATCAGAGCCAGAGCAAGACAAGTTTTCTTCATGGGCCTGCTCATTCTGTAAAGAGC
Source organism: Alcaligenes ammonioxydans (assembly GCF_019343455.1). Classification (NCBI taxonomy): domain Bacteria; kingdom Pseudomonadati; phylum Pseudomonadota; class Betaproteobacteria; order Burkholderiales; family Alcaligenaceae; genus Alcaligenes; species Alcaligenes ammonioxydans. The sequence continues at coordinate 639,238 of NZ_CP049362.1, forward strand.
CTTTCATCGGCCTGGGCGGTACCGCTTTGAATTGTGTGTGTTGCGGTGTTCACCCTGCCATGGCAGCTCGGATGGAACAGAAGGATGACGCATTATCGGATTACCGTCCATCTTAGCGAGGGAGCGTTTATTTCTGTGGGACGCTGGCGCGGCGCGTGCTGGTGGGCTAAAGGACCGTTACAAGCAGGTTCAAAGACGAAAAAAAACGCCTGGCAACGGCCAGGCGTGAATCAGTCCCCGATACGTTTACACGCGTCTTACCGGGGCGGCAGCAACGTCTGGGTTGTCTGCCAGCGACACGAATTTCATGCTGCCACCGTCATAGGCATCAATCGTGCCGGACTCAATGTCGTAAACCCAGCCGTGCAGGGTCAGGCGACCTTCTGACATGGCCAGCCGCACGGAAGGGTGGGTCTGGATATTGGCCAGCTGAGCCACCACATTCTCGCGCACCATGGAGGCGATGCGCTCTTGTTCGTTGGCGTGAGTACGCGCCTCGTTGACCAGGCGAGCCGAGTCTGCGTAGCGTAACCAGTGCTCGACGGCAGGCATATGATCCAGACATTGGCAGGACGCGATGGCAGTCATGGCGCCGCAGTCCGAATGTCCGCAGATCACCACATCCGACACGCGCAGAGCGGATACCGCGTATTCCACCGAGGCGGTGACCCCTCCCGGTTCCGGTCCGTAAGAGGGAACGATATTGCCCGCGTTGCGAATCACGAACAGATCGCCCGGCTCACGCTGTGTGACCAGCTCGGGGACCAGGCGGCTATCGGAGCAAGAAATAAACAAGGCGCGGGGGTTTTGTTGTGTAGCCAGATTTTTGAAAAGCTTGGCGCGCTTGGGATAGGCTTCCCGCTGGAATTTCAGGAAACCGTCGATAATGTCTTTCATCCTTGTCCTTGTAGTTCGGCGTGGATAGAAGGTTAACGCGTCCGGGTCATAAGGTAAAATACCGAATTCTGATGCTTTTTATTGGGTTTACTTATAGAAAGGCCCCCTATGCTTTTGCGCCATCTTAATTACTTTCTCGCGGTTGCCCAGTATCAGAGCTTCACCCGCGCTGCGCGCGCCCTGCATGTCTCGCAACCGGCTTTGTCTCAGCAGGTGCGTCAGCTTGAAGAGCATCTGGGGGCGCAACTCTTTGACCGTACGGGGCGTCTGGTTCGTTTGACGGATGCTGGCGAAGTCTATCTGCGTTATGCCCGGCAGGCTTTGCAGGATCTGGAAGAGGGGCGTCGTGCCTTGCACGATGTCAGTGATCTGAGCCGCGGCTCCTTGCGGGTGGCGGTCGCGCCCACATTTACCTCGTATCTGATTGGCCCCTTGGTAGAGGCCTTTCACCGTCGTTATCCTAATGTGCGGTTGGTGGTACAGGAAATGCTGCAGGAGCGTGTGGAAACGCAGTTGGTTGAGGACGAGCTCGATATCGGTATTGCTTTTGAGAAGCCCACTTCGGCGGCGGTTGAGTTTCAGGCCCTGCTGGTTGAGACACTGGCCTTGGTGATGAGCCGCACTCACCCCCTGGCCGAGCGGCGCAGCATTGATCGAGAAACCTTGATGCGGGAATCCCTCGTTTTACTGACTCCTGAGTTTGCTACACGCGGGCAGATTGAACGCTATTGCCGTGAGTACGATCTGGACTTGAATGTATCAATGGAGTCCAACTCGCTCAATGCGGTGATTGAAGTAGTAAGGCGTACGGGTTTGGCGACCTTGCTGCCGGCTGCCATTGCTGGCAATAGCGAGTATCTGGTGGCCGTCAGCCTGGACCCGGCACCGCCGCAACGACGCGCGATCCTGATGCAGCGCAAGGGCGCTTATCAGTCGGCAGCAATGCGTGCCTTTATTGAGTTGGCGCTGAAATACGGTGCGGCCTCGACATTCTGATCGGGCATTGTGCGCTGGTCGCCAGGCGACCAGGCAGACCCTTTACAGAATCACACGCACGCTCTGCTCCAAGGGGCGAAGCTCGCTTTCGCGCGCGGGTTGACCCTGGCTTAAATGCGCCACCAGATCGACGGTGGTAGACAGGCGTGTCAGCATCAGACAGGTCACTTCCTTGCCGGCGACTCGGCTGCTGTGCCAGCAGCCGGGCCGCATGCACACGCCTTGCCCTGGAATGATCCGGAACGCTTTGAGGGTCTTCAGGTCCGGGCCGCCCTCGGGTGTACTTTGGGCCACGATATGAATCACCTCCCCGGTCAGCGGAATCAGAGCCTGCTGGGTCAGCAGGTGATTTTCCAGTGTCGTAATCGAGGGGTCCTGAATGCGGTAATTCACCCACAGCACTTCGGTCTGACCACTTGGACCTGTGTCAAAGGCGTGTTCGTGCCAGAAGTCAGTGGCGGCATTGCTAAATGCGGCTGTGGCTGGGGCAGTGGTCAAACCTTTACCTAACATCCAGCCGTAGGGGGCGAAAACCTCTGGGCTGAGAGACTGAGGGGTGAGGGTGATAGGGCTTGTCATGGGCATCACTCAAAGAAGTGCTAAGGCACCATAGTAACAAGACCGAGGCCTAGTGTCGGATTTGGCCTAGATCAAAAAGCCTGCATTTCGAGGGGTTATTGCGGAACTAAGTCTGGCATCCCCTGTCTTGAAGGAGGCTCGCGATGACTTGGCGGGCCAGTAAAGCCGCCTTTTTGCTCGGGCGGCTTCGCGCTGTTGGCTTTCATGATAAGGGGGTGCTGTGCTTGAAGCGGTTTCGCTGTCCTGCCGACGAGGGCAGCGTCGTGTGTTCTCTGACCTGAGTGTCAAGCTTGAAGCCGGCCAATGTTGTCTGGTCAGTGGCCCCAATGGCAGCGGCAAAACCAGCTTGCTGCGTATTCTGGCCAACATCGCCCAGGCTGATGCGGGGCAACTGCTTTGGCATGAGCGCCCTGTACAGCGTAATGACAGTGATTATCGCCGCAACTTGATGTATGGCGGGCATGCCCCCGGGCTGAATGCCAATTTGTCCGTGCAGGAAAACCTGGACAGCCTCTTGCTGCAGGATCGGGTTGCATGGGAGCGCCAGGACTACGATCAGGCTTTGCGGGCAGGCGGTTTGCTGGCGTACCGCCGCGTGCCGCTGCGGCAGTTGTCTGCCGGGCAGCGGCGGCGCGTATTTCTGGTGCGTTTGTCCCTGAGCAATCGCCCTTTGTGGATTCTGGATGAACAGCTCACCGCACTGGATAGCGCCGGCCAGCATTTCCTGGGCGAGCTGATTGCGCAGCATCTGCAAAGGCAGGGGGCCGTCATTCTGACCAGTCATCAGGCCTTGCCCTGGAAGCTGGACGTGCAGCACCTGGATCTGGGGTCGGCATGTTGAGTCTTTTCCTGGCCCTTCTGAAACGTGAATGGCGTCTGGCGGTGCGTCGCCCCGGTGACGTCCTGATCCCCCTGGTGTTCTTTCTGGTGGTGTGCAGCCTTTTTCCATTGGGAGTCGGTGCCGACGCCGCCTTGCTCTCCAAGATGGCTCCGGGCGTGCTGTGGGTTTCAGCCTTGCTGGCTACCTTGTTGTCGCTCAGTCGGCTGTTTGAGCAGGACGAGCAGGATGGCGCCCTGGAGCAGGTTCTGTTTTCTCATTTGCCTCTGGGCTGGTGGGTGTTGGGCAAGGTTCTGGCGCATACCTTGCTGACGGGCGTGCCCTTGCTGCTGCTGGCCCCCATTTTAGGCCTGCAATTTAGCTTGCCCCCAGCCAGTCTGGGGGTGTTGATGCTGTCGCTGGCGCTGGGCCTGCCTGTCCTGACTTTGCTGGGAGCGATTGGCGCGGCCTTGGTGCTGGGCCTGCGTTCAGCAGGGGTGTTGTTGGCTTTGTTGATTTTGCCTTTTTATGTTCCCGTGCTGGTCTTTGGCGCGGGGGCCGTGCAAGCGGTTCAGGCCGGGTTGGGAGCGCAAGCGCACCTGTCCGTTCTGGTCGCTTTTTTACTGTTGGCTTTGTTCTTTGCGCCCCTTGCTACGGCAGCGGCGTTGCGCCTTGCTCTTGAGTAAATGTCATGAATTTTTTGTATCGCTACGCCGCCCCTCAAAACTTTTATGCCCTGGCCGGACGCATGGTGCCTTGGGCTGCGTTTCTGGCGCTGCTGCTGTTTGTGGCGGGGGCGTATGTGGGCTTTTTCCTGGCTCCCACCGATTTTCAGCAAGGCGAGGGCTATCGCATTATTTTTCTGCATGTGCCCGTGTCATGGATGTCCATGCTGATTTATCTGGCCATGGGCTTCTGGTCCCTGATCTGCCTGGTTTTCAATAGTCGTACGGCCGCCATGATGGCTGCCGCGCTGGCTCCGACCGGTGCGATCTGTACGGTGCTGTCGCTGGTTACGGGCGCCTTGTGGGGCAAGCCCATGTGGGGCGCCTGGTGGGTCTGGGATGCCCGTCTGACGTCCGAATTGTTGCTGCTGTTTCTGTACATGGGGTTTATGGGCTTGCGCGGAGCGATTGACGATCCGCGCCGCGCGGACAAGGCCGCCTCCATCCTGGCCTTGGTCGGGGTGGTGAATGTGCCCGTTATCTATTTCTCGGTGCAGTGGTGGAACACCTTGCACCAGGGAGCATCGGTATCGCTGACCAGTTCGCCGTCCATGGCGACCGTCATGTTGACGGGCATGCTGCTGATGAGTCTGGCCATGTGGTGTTACTGCATTGCCATTGCACTGTACCGGGTGCGCAACTTGATTCTTGAACGTGAGGCGCATACCGCCTGGGTTCGCAACTTGCCGGAGGGCTGAGGATGCATTGGTCGAGTGTGAGCGATTTTTTCGCTATGGGCGGCTATGCCGTGTATGTCTGGGGTTCGGTGCTGGCCTGTGCCGTGCTGATCCTGGGCGAGGTGCTGGTTGCACGGGCAGGGCGGGCACGCGCCTGGCAGCGCGTGCGTGACGAGCGTGCTCTGGGAGAGCAAGGTCATGACTAAGCGACAGAATCGTCTGGTACTGATTTTGGGGGCTCTGGTGGTACTGGGCGCTGCGACGGCCCTGATCCTGAATGCCTTTCAAAGTAGTCTGGTGTTCTTCTTTACCCCTACCGAGGTCAGCCAGGGACAAAGCCCCGAGAACCGCACCTTCCGAGTCGGTGGCATTGTGCAGATGGACAGTATCCGTCGCGGTGGAGATCAAGGCATGGCCGTGAACTTTGTGGTCACCGATGGTGCGGCCCAGGTGCCCGTCAGCTACACCGGGATTTTGCCCGACCTGTTTCAAGAAGGGAAAGGCGTCGTGGCCCAAGGTCGCTTGAACGAACAGGGACATTTTGTGGCGGAAGAAGTGCTGGCCAAGCACGATGAGAACTACATGCCGCCGGAGGCCATGCACGCCATGGAGCAGGCCGAGCGTGCGAAACAAGGAGCTCAGCCATGATCCCGGAACTTGGGCACTTTGCCCTGATTCTTGCGTTTGTGCTGGCACTGGCCCAAGGCATTGTGTCCTTGTATGGGGCCTGGCGCGGCAATCTGGCCTGGATGGCCTTTGCCCGTCCAGCGGCCCGCTGGCAGTTTGGTCTGGTGGCCTTCAGCTTGCTGTGTCTGGCCTGGTCCTTTGCCAGTTTTGATTTCTCCGTGGCTTATGTGGCGCAGAATTCCAGCACCAAGCTGCCTTTGTTCTATCGCATTGCTGCGGTGTGGGGCGGGCATGAAGGCTCGCTGCTGCTGTGGATGTTCATGCAAACGGGCTGGGCCTTTGCCGTCAGCATTTATTCGCGCTCCTTGCCTGAGGCCATGCTGGCTCGTGTACTGGGTGTGCTGGGTCTGATCACGGCCGGTTTCTTGCTGTTTGTGCTGATCAGCTCCAACCCCTTCGAGCGCATGTTCCCGGTTCCGGCAGAAGGTCTGGATCTGAACACGCTCTTGCAGGATATTGGCCTGATTGTTCACCCGCCCTTGCTGTACATGGGGTATGTGGGTTTTTCGGTGGCCTTTGCCTTTGCAATTGCCGCTTTGTTGGCCGGGCGTCTGGATGCCAGCTGGGCGCGCTGGTCGCGTCCCTGGACGACAGCTGCCTGGCTGTTTCTGACCCTGGGTATCGCTGTAGGCAGCTGGTGGGCCTATTACGAGCTGGGTTGGGGCGGCTGGTGGTTCTGGGACCCGGTGGAGAACTCCTCCTTTGTGCCGTGGTTGGCGGGTACCGCCTTGATTCACTCTTTGGCGGTCACGGAAAAACGCGGCAGCTTCAAGAACTGGACGGTTCTGCTGGCAATCAGCACCTTCTCGCTGTCGATTCTGGGCGCCTTTCTGGTGCGCTCCGGTGTGTTGACATCCGTACATGCGTTTGCAACTGACCCGGCTCGCGGTGTGTTCATTTTGAGCCTGTTCGCCGTCATCGTTGGCAGCTCCCTGATCCTGTTTGCCTGGCGGGCGCCGCGTGTTGGCGCAGGTGGGCAGTTTGCCGTGGTATCGCGTGAATCCTTGCTGCTGGTCAACAACGTCCTGCTGGTCGTCGTGACGGGCACGGTTCTGTTGGGGACTTTGTACCCCCTGATTATGGATACGCTGGGTCTGGGCAAAATTTCCGTGGGGCCACCTTATTTCAACAAGGTGTTTGTGCCTTTGATGATCCCGGCGCTGGTCCTGATTGTGTTTGGTGTGCTGGCTAACTGGAAGCGGGCCAACTTGATGGACATCGTGCGCCAGTTGGCCTTGGTGATTGTGTTCAGCGTGGTGCTGGGCGCAGCCATTCCTTTGCTGTACGGCCAGTGGCAGGGTACCGCCGCTTTGGGCGCCGGCCTGGCCATGTGGATTGTGCTGGGCAGCTTGTTTGATGTGGTCAAGCGTGTGCGCGCCACGCGTTCAGGCGTGTTCTCTCAGCCGCGCAGCTGGCTGGGCCAGCATCTGGCTCATATCGGCGTGGCCGTCTTTGTGCTGGGGGTGACCATGGTCAGCCACTACGAGACAGAAACCGATGTCTTGTTGCAGCCTGGCCAGACGGCGCAGGTGGGCGCGTATGACGCGCGCTTTCAGGGCGTGCGTATTGTGCCCGGCCCGAACTACTCGGCCGAGCGTGGCACGGTGGAGCTGCTGCAGGACGGCAAAGTAGTGTCGACCTTGTACCCGGAAAAGCGTACCTATCTGTCCTCGGCTTTGCCCATGACGGAATCGGCGATCAACGCCAATGGCTTGCGCCATATTTACGTGGCGCTGGGCGATAACTTTGAGCAGGGTGGCTGGAGTGTGCGTCTGTACTACAAGCCCCTGGTGGACTTTATCTGGCTAGGCTGTTTGCTGATGGCCCTGGGCGGTGGACTGGCAATAAGTGATCGACGCTATCGCGCCAGGCAAACCCGTGCCGCTGTGCAGAGCAAAGCCATGAATACGCAGGTACAGGCATGAATCGTTTTACTGTTCCTCTGATTGGCTTTGTCCTGTTGCTGGTTTTTCTGGGCATCGGTCTGACGTTAAAGCCGAGCGAAGTGCCTTCACCGTTACTGGACAAACCTGCACCCTCTTTCAGTTTGCCTCAGTTGCACAATCCCGAAGTCAGCTTTTCGGGCGAGCAGATGAAGGGGCGTGTCTGGCTGCTGAATGTGTGGGCGTCCTGGTGCTATCCCTGTCTGACCGAACACCCCTTTATCAAAGAGCTGTCCACTGAGCACAAGGTGCCGGTGGTGGGGTTGAACTACAAGGACGTGCCTGAGGAAAGCCGCGAGTGGCTGCTGCGCAACGGCAATTCTTACGAAGTGTCCGTTATGGACAGGGATGGCCGCGTAGGCATTGATTTTGGCGTGTATGGCGTACCGGAGACCTTTGTCATCGACAAGCAGGGCATTGTGCGCTTCAAGCATATCGGCCCTGTCTCGCGTGAATCCATGGAGGAGACCTTGTTGCCCTTAATCCGTCGTTTGGAGCAAGAGCCATGATGATGCGTGTATGGATGGCCGCTTTCCTTGCCAGTATGTGGCTGCTGGTACCGACCGCTCAGGCGCAGTCTGACGCGCAGGGAGTTCAGGAGTCAGTGATGTTGGAAATTGCTGCTGAGCTGCGTTGTCTGGTGTGCCAGAACGAGTCTATTGCGGCTTCGCGTGCCGAGCTGGCTGTGGACTTGCGCCATCAGATCATGGAGCAGTTGGGGCAGGGCCGCAGCCCGGATCAAATCCGCTCGTATATGGTGGACCGCTACGGCGACTTCATCTTGTATCGCCCGCCCTTCAAGTCCACCACGGCACTGCTCTGGCTGGGACCAGCCCTGTTGTTACTGACTGGCTTTCTGGTTTATGCCTTTACCCTGCGCCGTCGACGCCGTGCGGGTGATGAAACGACCCTGACGGATGAGCAACGCCGTCAAGCCGATGCCCTTTTGCAGGGTTCTTCTCGGGATGAACAATCGTGACTATTGTTTTTTATAGCGTAGCCGCGCTGCTGGTACTGCTGTGTGCGGCCTATCTGATGCTGAGCGTCAAACGCAAGCCAGCCTTGCAGCGTGTGGTTGAACACAAGCAGGCGAACCTGGCGATTTTGCGCGAGCAGTTGAAAGAAATTGAGCGGGACAAGCAGGCCGGTGTCTTGTCCGCTCAAGATTTCGAGCAGGCGCAGATGGATTTGCGTCAGCGCGTACTGGAAGAGAGCGAAGGGCTTAAAACGGAGACTGTTCAGCACACTGGCGCCCCCAGGCTGGCCTGGACCCTGATGATCAGCATCCCGATTGCTGCCATCGCCCTGTACTTTTATCTGGGTAACCCGGTGATGCTGGACCCTGCCGCCGTGCAGCAACAGGCTAACGCACAGCCCGTGGATATTGAGGCCATGGTGGCCCGTCTGGAACAGCGTCTGAAAGAAAACCCGGATGACCCGGGGGCTTGGTTGATGATGGCCCGCTCGCACCGTTACTACGGTCGTCATCAGCAAGCGGCAGAGGCCTATGCCAAAGCCATGCCGGTGGTGGACGGAGACCCGACGGCACTGGCTGAATATGCCGAGTCCATGTTGCTGGCTGGAATCGACACCCTGGATGGGTTGCCCGGCCGTTTGGTCAAACGTTCCCTGGATCTGTATCCGGAAGAGCCCTTGGGCCTGATGCTGGCGGGGGCTGCGGCTTTGCACAAGGAGCAGTATCCGGCCGCCATCGATTACTGGCAGCGTTTGCTGGCGCAGTTCCCGCCCGATTCGGAAACCGCCAAGGTCGTGAATCAGGGCTTGCAACTGGCGCGTGAGCGTATGCGTATGCCAGCGAACTCGGAACCGGAACCTGCCGCGGCTCCCTGATATGGAAATAGCGTCTCTGGATTTGGGCCTGATTGCCCTGATAACGGCGTTTCTGGCGGGCATGGCTTCGTTTTTGTCCCCCTGTGTCTTGCCTTTGGTTCCCGGCTACCTGTCCTATCTGGCCGGGGACGGCCAGGTGTATACCCAGGTCAAGCGCAGCCAGTTACTGGGCCGCAGCGTGTGCTTTGTTGCCGGCTTTTCGCTGGTGTTCATTGCCTTGGGGGCCAGCCTGTCTTACCTGGGTCAGATCTTGATGGCCTACCGTTATGAGTTGAATGTGGCGGCAGGCGTGATGGTGGCCTTAGCCGGTTTGAGTGTGATGGGTGTGCTGCGCATGCCCATGAGTCTGCAACGGTACTACCGTTTTGAGTCCGGTAAAGCGGCGGGCCCCGGTGGCGCAACGCTGATGGGGCTGGCATTTGGATTTGGCTGGACTCCCTGCATCGGCCCGATTTTGGCTGGCATTCTGATGATGGGGGCCAGTACCGCCAGCGCAGGCAAAGCCAGTATTCTGCTGTCTGTATATGCGTTGGGCCTGGGTGTTCCCTTCATTCTGGCCGCGTGCTTTTTGACGCCCTTTTTGCAGCGCATGACGCAAATTCGCACGATTGGACGCTATGTGCGTTGGGGTGCGGGTCTGGTGTTGATTGTGATGGGCTGGGCCATGGCAAGCGGTGAACTGGCCCGTTTTGCGATCTGGGTGCTCAAAACATTCCCGGTGTTAGGACAACTGGGCTAAGCCTTTGTCCGCCGGGAGTCCGTGCAGGGACTCCTCTGTGCTCAGGACGCAGTGCGGCGTCACTTTACGGCGGCATTGCCGCCATCCGCGAACAGGGCTGATCCGGCAACAAAACTGGACAAGGGGCTGGCCAGAAAGAGCGCAGCGGACGCAATTTCGTCTGCTTGGGCGATGCGCTTCAGGGCATGCAGCCCCGCTGCCCATTCCTTGGTGCTGGGGTCTCCGGCTATGTCTGTATCGGTGCCGCCAGGCAAGAGGGCATTCGCCCGTATGCCTTGAGCCGCATAGTCAGCCGTAATGCCTTTTACCAATCCCATGAGTGCGGCTTTTGAAGCCCCGTAGGCCGCCATGCCAGGAAGGCCCGCGCTGGTGCCGACAAAGCTGGAGGTGAAAATCAGTGAACCGCTGCCACGCGTGAGCATGGCCGGAATCTGGCTGCGGGCCCCTAGAAAGGCTGCGGTCAGATTGGTCTGGAGTGTGTGTTGCCATTCCTCAGGGCTTATCGCTACCAGAGGTTTGAGGGGGCCGATGATGCCGGCGTTATTGACGGCGATGTCCAAACCGCCGAATCGGTTCAGGGCGACTGCAACCAGCCGCTCATGGGTTTGGGCCTGAGTAATGTCGCCGACCACCAGCTCGACCTCTCCGCCATCGTGCCGGATGGTGCTGGCAATTTCCTCAAGCAAGGCACCACGTCTTGCCGTCAGAACCATTGCCGCCCCGTGGGCCGCAAACATCAGTGCCGTGGCGCGTCCGATACCCGACGATGCCCCCGTGACAATTGCCACTTTGCCATCCAGTAAAGCCATTTGTGAAACCTCCCACTGGGTTCATTGAGAGCTCACATCGTAATGATCCTGAGCTCGCGCGGAACTCCGTTTCTTGTTCTCGAATTCGGCAGGCTCAAGGCGTGAAGGAGACGGTTCGCATGACAGGCCTGGTGGCCGTGGCGTCGTGTTGTTTGGCAGGTATTGCAAGCGCGGGTATCTGTCCTGAGCGAGGGAGCCGCAGTTGCCGGGCAGTTGGCCCGTCCTCAGTCTTGTGCCTCGCGGCGCAGCAGCTCGCGTTTGCGTTCCACGCCCCAGCGATAGCCTGCCAGATCGCCGTTGCGTCGTACGACGCGGTGGCAGGGAATCGCGACCGCAAGGTGGTTGGAGGCGCAGGCCTGGGCCACCGCGCGTACTGCCTTGGGTGAGCCGATGCGATCAGCAATCTCGGTATAACTGGCCGTAGCGCCGGATGGGATCTCGCACAGCGCACGCCAGACACGTTGCTGAAAGGCGGTGCCTTGCACATCCAGGGGCAAGTGCAAACCGATCGATGGGTTCTCGACAAAACCCACCACCCGGGCGATCAATTGCTCGAACTTAGCGTCGCAGCCAATCAGTTCGGCTTTGGGAAACTGGTCTTGCAGGTCGCGCAGCAATTGCTCGGGGTCCTCACCCAGCAAGATAGCGCAGATGCCGCGCTGGCTCTGAGCGACCAGGATGGCACCCAGCGAGCATTGGCCCACAGCAAAGCGGATGACGGCCCCGGCGCCGCCAGCCCGGTAGTCGCGCGCGCGCATGCCCAGCAATTGACCGGAGGCCTCGTAAAACCGGCTGTTGGAATTGAATCCACTGTCGTAGATCGCATCGGTAATGGAGGTGTTTGGGCTGCTCAGTTCTTTGCGCAGTCGGCGTGCCCGGGCGGCCGAGCTGTAGGCTTTGGGCGTCAGACCGGTTTCTGCCTTGAAGAGTCGATGAAAGTGAAAGGGGCTTTTGCCAACTTGCGCGGCCAGCTCTTCCAGTGACGGTGGGGTGTCCGAGGCCTCGATAAGACGGCAGGCGCGTGCGACAAGGGCCGCCCGCTCGGCGGCAGCGCTGCTCTGGTCTTTACTGGGATGACGGCTGCAACGGTAGCCGGCCGCCTCAGCCGCTTGGGCAGAATCGAAGAATTCAACGTTTTCACGTTTGGGCAGCCGACTGCCGGCACTTGGGGGACAGTACACGCCCGTTGTGCGCACGGCATAGACAAAATGGCCGTCGGCGGCGGCATCCCGCGCTTGTACGGCCGCCCAGCGCTGCTCGTCGGTTTCGTAAGCAAGGTCCGTCTTCATGGCAAAAGCCCTGTCAATGTTGATGACGACGCCAGAATACGCGGGTCTTTCATCGCCAGCACTCCGATTCTTGCGGTCAACGGCGGGTACCTCGGCCAAGGTGGCTGTTGTGATGCCAACCTTGCCAACAGGTGTTCTTGCTCCAGGCAGAGCACAAAGGCCGGTTGATACCGGCCTTTGTGGTGTGAATGCGTGGGCTGTGCGCCCGGCGCTGTGTGTTTACACCGGGCTGGGCGTGTAACCCGCTTCTTCAATCACTTTCAGGGCTTGTGCGCTATCCAGACCCTGCACGGTGACCTGATGTTTTTCCAGGTCCGTGCTGACCGTGGCTTGAGGCGCAACGGCCTGAATGGCCTCAGTGATGCTGCGTACACAGTGGCCGCAGGTCATGTCGGGAACAGAAAAGGTGGACATGGCTGACTCCTTGGATAAAAACAATGAAGCGAGCTTAAGGCTTGCCACAGGGGCAAGGTCAAGCCCTGTTTCCTAAAACAGGGCCGGTGCCATCAGACGGATCTGGTCAAGTTCCGGATTGCCCAGCCATTGAATTTGGCTGCTGTCCAAACCTAAGCCTGCTTCCTTGTTCTCCACGAACGCACCCTGGGTCAGGGTCTGCTTTTCCGTATCCATCAGAACGACATAGCTGGCACGGGGGCAGTCATGTGGTTTGCAGCCGGAAAAGACTTGATAGTCGCGTCCATCCAGAGAAACGGTTTGGCCTGGTGAGGCGGTGCCGAAGTCCTTGACCCAACTGGCATTGTTGGCCACGTCCTGCATCAGCTTTTGGTATTGCTGGGCTACGTGCGGATTGGACTTGGCCAGATCTGCCAGATAAACGGATTCCGGGGACTGTGCATGGCTCAGAAAGGGAAGGAGCAGGGCGCTGCCCAGGACCAGGCGGCACAGGGAATGGGAAATACGCATGGGATCTCCAAGAATGAGGCGAGCGCCCAGTTTAGCAGCCGACCAGCGGCGATACTGTTAACAAAATCAAGGAAAACGTGCATAAACGACGGTGTCCGCAGTCGTTATAGTGCTTATCCGTCCCTGCGATTGGCACAGGTTCGTGTTTCCTGTCGCATGAGCAGGATTTCGAGGAGGTGTAGGTAAAAACCACAGCTTGCCAGCAAAATTGTTTCATAACTAAACTATTTATAAATGAACGGTTGGCATGGTTGCATTTGTGGTTCGATCTGCTGTGCATCTTAGATAAAGACAGCCTATAAGCGCGGTGGCGCAAGGAGATAACATGAAAGGTATTGCATTGACCGTGGCCTTGGCTGCGGCTTTTGGCGGTTCTTTGGCTCAGGCCGAAACCATCAAGGTGGGGATGGCAATGGACACCTCGGGTCCGTTTGCTGCCGTGGGGGGCGAGGTTCGTGACGGTTTCAATCTGGCCATCAAGCAACTGGACGGCAAGCTGGGCGGCTTTCCGGCCGAGTTCATCCAGCAGGATATGGCCGGTAATCCCGACCAGGCCCGCCAGTTGGTCAATCGTTTCGTGCAGCGTGACAAGATCGACTTCTTTACCGGGCCTGTCGGCTCCAACGTGGCGCTGGCTGTCGCTCCTGCTCTGTTCTCGGCCAAGGTGCCTTACCTGACCAGCAATCCAGGCCCCAGCCAACTGGCCGGCGCAGGCTGCAATCCTTATTTCTTTGGGGTGTCCTATCAGAACGATGCGTTTGACGAGGCGGCCGGCAAAGTGGCGGCAGACCGCAACTACGAGAAGATGTTCATCATTGCTCCTGACTATCCAGCCGGCAAGGATCATCTGAACGGTTTCAAACGTGGGTATGGCAAACCGGTCAGCGATGAGCTCTACACCAAGCTCGGTCAGATCGACTACTCGGCAGAGCTGGCCCAGATTCGTGCCGCCAAGCCTCAGGCTGTGTTTTTCTTTCTGCCCGGCGCCATGGGCATCAACTTCATCAAACAGTTTGTGGCGGCTGGCCTGAACAAAGATGTGGTCTTGCTGGGCCCGGCTTTCTCGGGTGACGAGGACATTATCCCAGCCGTGGGCGAGCCGATTTTGGGCATGCTCAATACTGCGCAGTGGTCGCCTGATCTGGACGTTCCGGCCAACAAGACCTTTGTGGAGGAGTTTCGCAAAGCCTACGACGGCCGTTACCCCTCGGTGTATGCCGCGCAGGCCTATGACGTGATTCTGGCGATCGATGCCGCAGTCAAGCAAGTGGACGGCAAAGTCTCGGACCGTGAGGCGGTGCTTAAGGCATTGAAAGCGGCCGACTACAACTCGGTGCGTGGCCCCTTTACCTACGGCAACAACAACTTCCCTATCCAGGCTTATTACCTGCGTGAAGTGGTCAAGGACCAGGATGGACGTCTGGTCAACCGTATGGTCAGCAAGGTGTTTGACTCCTACCAGGACGTCTACGCCAAAGATTGCAAACTTAATTAAGATTCACAGGTGGTAAAAGCATGTCGCTCATTCTGATTAGCGAGCAATTGCTGAATGGTTTGCAGTTTGGTTTGATGTTGTTTCTGATTGCCGCGGGCCTGACATTGGTCTTTGGCATTATGGATATCATGAACCTGGCCCACGGCTCCCTCTATATGGCGGGAGCCTATGTGGCCGCGGAAACCATGCAGCGTACAGGGTCTTTCACCGCCGCCATTGTGGTGGCGGTGGCAGTGACAGCCCTGGTCGGTATTGCCCTGGAAATTCTCATTCTGCGCAAGCTGGTCACTCGTGACCACCTGGCTCAGGTACTGGGAACCTACGCCGTTATTTTGATCGCCAACGATGTGGTCAAAATGATTTGGGGGCCAACCCCCGTAATGTTGAATATGCCCGCCTTGTTGTCCGGGCCGGTAGAACTCTTGCCTGATTTCCTCTATCCCGCCTTCCGTCTGATGATTATTGCGGTTGGTCTGGTGATGGCGCTGGCCTTGTATGCCTTCGTGACCAAAACACGAGCCGGTGTGCTGGTGCGGGCAGGCGCCTCCAACCGGCAGATGGCCACCCTGATGGGTGTGCGGGTGCCTATTTTGTTCCTGGGCGTGTTCACGCTGGGCGCCGCCTTGGCTGCGCTGGCCGGTGCGCTGCTCGGCCCGATTACCGCGGTTCAGATCGGTATGGGCGAGGATATTCTGATCCTGGTTCTGGTCTGTATCGTGATCGGTGGGATCGGCTCGATTCGCGGCGCTTTTGTGGGCGCTCTGCTGGTGGGGATGGTCGATACTGCTGGCCGTGCGTTCCTGCCCATGTTGCTGCGTAATATCTTCCCGGCTGACGTCGCTTCCAGCGTCGGGCCTACGATTGCTGCCATTTCGATTTACGTTCTGATGGCGGTGGTTCTTGTTTTCCGTCCTTCGGGCCTGTTCCCGGCGCGAGGTTAATGTATGTCTACTTCGCGTATTTTGTCGGCCCTGGTGCTGCTGGCTTTGCTGGCCTTTCCCTTGATTGCACCGATGTATGGGCTTGAGTTCTACATTTCGTTTGTTCGCCGCATTTTTATCTATGCCCTTGCGGCCAGTGCCTTGAATTTGGTGCTGGGCTATGGCGGGATGGTGGCGCTGGGTCATGCCGCCTTTTTTGGGGCAGGGGCCTACACCGTCGGTATTCTGGCCACAGAAGGTGTGCAAAGCGGCCTGGTCGCCTGGCCTGCTGCCATGCTGATCTCCGGTCTGCTTGCGTTCCTGACGGGGGCGGTGTCGCTGCGTACCCGTGGTGTGTACTTCATCATGATTACCCTGGCCTTTGCCCAGATGATCTTTTATATGTTCATCTCCTTGCGCCAGTACGGGGGTGAGGACGGCCTGAATATGTATAGCCCCTCGTCGCTGCCCGGAATCGATCTGAGCAATGACCTGAGCTTTTACTACCTGGTTCTGGCTATCCTGCTTGTGGTTCTGTTCCTGTTCAACCGTCTGGTCAATGCCCGTTTCGGACAGGCCTTGATGGGCACCCGTGAAAACGAAAGTCGCATGACGACCCTGGGTTACCCGGTCTATCGCATCCGTTTGACGGCGTATACCCTGAGTGGCGCCATCATGGGCCTGGCCGGCGCCTTGCTGGCGAACCACAACCTGTTTGTCTCGCCCAGCCTGATGAACTGGACCCAGTCGGCCGACCTGATCATCATGGTGCTGGTCGGGGGGATTGGACTGTTGTATGGCGGTGCGCTGGGGGCGTTCGTGATGTTGGTGCTGGAAGAAATCCTGCGCAACTGGACGGAGTACTGGCATATGCCGCTGGGTATTTTGTTGCTGCTGGTGGTGTTTTTCGCACCCAAAGGACTGGCCGGACTGGTACGTGTCCGTTCGGCTGCTGATCCGGCAACGGCCGCCAAGGAGCAAGCATGACGAACACGATAGCCGCCGCCAAGGCGGGCAGCGGCACAGCCGCTTTGCAAGCCCGTGGTCTGATGAAGCGCTTTGGTGCTTTGCAGGCTACCAATGATGTTTCCCTGGATCTGGTTCCCGGTGAAATCCATGGTCTGATCGGCCCGAATGGGGCCGGTAAATCGACCCTGATTCACTTGTTGTCGGGTACCCTGAGCCCGGACTCGGGGCAACTCTTGCTGGGAGGGCGCGATGTGACGGCCCTGTCCGGTCACCAGCGCGTTGCCGCTGGGCTGGCACGGTCCTTCCAGATCACGAATATCTTCAAGAACTACACGGTACTGGATAACTTGGTACTGGCCCTGCAGGCCTGTAGTGGCAGCAGTTTCCGCTTCTGGCGTGCGCGGCAGACGGAAACCGAGCTGTATGAACAAGCCCGTGCCCTGGCTGCCGAATGCGCCATTGATGCCTCGCTGCTGCATACCCAGGCCGGTGTTTTGCCGCATGGCGAGCAGCGCAAGGTGGAGTTCGCCCTGGCCTTGGCCAGTCGGCCGCAAGTCCTGTTGCTCGATGAGCCTATGGCAGGCATGGGGCCGGACGAAACGCTGCGTTTGACCGAGCTGATCGAGACCATGCGCGGCAAGGCCACCATGTTGCTGGTCGAGCACGATATGGAGGCGGTGTTCCGCCTGGCTGACCGGATCTCCGTGCTGGTGGCTGGCCACATTATTGCGACTGGTACTGCGGCCGAGATCCGCGACAACGAGGCGGTGCGCCAAGCTTATCTGGGCGACGATGACACGCCAGCTCCAACCAAGGTGGAAAGCCATGCTTGAAACGACTCAATTACAAAGTGGCTATGGCGCCAGTCAGGTGCTGTTTGGGGTGGATCTGTCCATTCGCAGCGGTCAGGTAGTGACAGTGCTGGGTCGCAATGGCATGGGCAAGACCACCTTGCTGAAAACCATTCTGGGCCAGTTGCCCGTGCGCGGCGGCGATGTGAAGTTCGACGGCCAGTCCATTGCAGGCTGGAATCCGGACCGTATCGCCCGGGCCGGTATCGCCATTGTGCCTGAAGGGCGTCAATGCTTTCCCAACCTGACGGTGGCCGAGCACCTGACGGCCTTTGCCTGCAATCGCAACCCCAAGGCGCACAAAACCTGGACGCCTGAACGTGTCTATGATTTTTTCCCGCGTCTGCGGGAGCGTGCGTCCAATATGGGCAATCAGCTCTCGGGTGGTGAGCAACAAATGCTGGCCATTGGCCGTGCCTTGGTCACCAACCCCAAGCTGCTGATTCTGGATGAAGCATCCGAAGGTCTGGCGCCCAAGGTACGTGAGGAAATCTGGAACTGTCTGGCCGTGTTGCGTGAAGAAGGGCAGACCATCTTGCTGATCGACAAATATGTCGAGCGCCTGATGGCCTTGTCGGATCACCACATTATTCTGGAACGGGGCAAATTGGTCTGGCAGGGAAATTCTGAGGCACTGGGAGCGGACCGCACGTTGTGGACACGCTATCTGGGCGTGTAAAAAACACAATTTGCAATAATTGTCCTCAAACCGCCTGGTCGTGCACAGGCGGTTTTTTTTGTCTCAGACTTCGGAGTTTCTTAGGAGCGGCTTGTCAGGCAGGGGGACTTTTCACCGAAAGTTCCCTAACGATCTGAAGAAAGATTCTTTCCTTGCGATGTATCAATGTGTAATGAAATGGCATTCCTTACGATGTCCATAAGGCCAGCAGGGTTATGCGTCCTACCCGGACTCCTTACTGGCAGGAAGCTCTGTCATCCCATAAGGAAGTTGTTATGAAATTACGCCTGTTCACTCTCTCTGCTCTGGCTGCCGGTTTGTTGCTGGGCACTGCCGCGCAGGCCCAGGAAAATGAACCTGTACAGCCCATCCCTGCCGCCGTTGTCACGGACCCTGCACGGGTGGAGCTGGGTAAAAAGCTGTGGTTTGAGCCCCGTTTGTCACGCTCGGGTTTTATCTCCTGTAATTCCTGCCACAACCTGAGCATGGGGGGCACGGACAATATCCGCACCTCTATTGGGGATCGCTGGCAGGAAGGCCCGATCAACTCACCGACCGTCCTTAACTCCAGCCTGAACCTGGCCCAGTTCTGGGATGGTCGAGCCAGCGATCTGAAAGAGCAGGCCGGCGGCCCCATTGCCAACCCGAAGGAAATGGCATTTACACATGAACTGGCCATGGAGTTTCTGAGCTCGATCCCCGAGTACAAGGCCGAGTTCAAGCAGGTATTTGGCAAGGACGATTTCGGTATTGATGAAGTCACCTCGGCGATTGCGGCGTTTGAAGAAACCCTGGTGACCCCGGACTCCCGCTTTGACTTGTGGTTAAAGGGTGACAAAAAAGCCATTACAGATCAGGAACTGGCCGGTTATCAACTGTTCAAAGGCAGTGGCTGCGTGGCTTGTCACAATGGTCCCAACCTGGGCGGCACCTCTTTCCAGAAAATGGGCCTGGTCGAACCCTACCAGACCACGAACCCTGCAGAAGGTCGTGCAGCTGTAACGGGCAAGGATGCCGACCGTTTCAATTTCAAGGTGCCCACGTTGCGTAACGTGGAGTTGACCTACCCCTACTTCCATGACGGCGCGGTCAATACTCTGACCGAAGCGGTCGACACCATGGGCCGGCTGCAGCTGGGACGCAGTTTCACTGCGGAAGAAAATGCCCAGATCGTGGCGTTCCTGAAAACGCTGACGGGCAAGCAGCCTGAAATCACGTTGCCTATTTTGCCCCCATCGCGTGATAACACACCCCGTCCGGTGCCATTCGGTTCCTGATAGGGAGCTGTTCCGCGGCGGCCGCTAGTGATCCGGCGCCGCCTGTACGACTAACCCAGGACTTGGAAGCAGTTTTCCAAGCCTGGGTTTTTGCTGTTGGGCGCGGATTGAGGGTCCGGTTCTGCCCTCCGTCCAGCAATCCCCTGTTGCTATTGTTGATGCTCACTCAGTCAGGTCAAAAAAATAGTACCATTTAGATACTATTTAAATGACTGGAACCATCATGAGTCGCATTGTCCTGTTTGAGAACATTCATCCTAGCGCCCGTGAAGTTTTTGAGGCGGCGGGCTTGACCGACATTCAGACCTACAAGGGAGCCTTGTCGGGTCAAGAGCTGCTGGAGGCTGTCAAAGGCGCAGAAGTTGTGGGCATCCGTTCCCGCAGTCAGTTTGACCGCCGGGTGCTGGAACAGGCAGACCAGCTCAAAGTGCTGGGCTGCTTTTGTATCGGGACCAACCAGGTGGACCTGGAGCAGGCTCAAAACCGCGGTGTCCCGGTCTTTAATGCGCCGTTCTCCAATACGCGCTCGGTTGCCGAGCTGGTGCTGGGTGAGGCCATCTTGTTGCTGCGTCGTATCCCCGAGAAAAACCTGCGTGTGCATCAGGGCTTTTGGGACAAAAGCGCCGATGGTGCCTTCGAGATTCGCGGCAAGACGCTGGGTGTGATTGGTTACGGCAATATCGGCTCTCAAGTCGGCACCTTGGCAGAGGCCTTGGGTATGCGCGTGCTCTATCATGATGTCGAATCCAAGCTTCCTCTGAGCAATGCGCGTGTTTACGGCAGCTTGAAACAGATGCTGGCTGAATCTGATGTAGTGACCTTGCACGTTCCCGGTGGCCAGGGAACGCAGAACATCATGAATGCCGAGACCATCGCGGCCATGAAGCCGGGTTCCATTCTGATCAACGCCTCGCGCGGTACGGTCGTGGACATTGATGCCTTGCATCAGGCGCTGGTCAGTGGCCATCTGGCAGGGGCGGCGCTGGACGTTTTTCCAGTCGAGCCGAAAAGCGTGGACGAGCCCTTGAAGAGCCCGTTGATCGGTATGCCCAATGTTATTTTGACACCGCATATCGGCGGTAGCACGCAGGAGTCGCAAGAGAATATCGGCCGTGAAGTGGCGGAAAAGCTGGTCAGTTATCTGCGCAGTGGTGCGACCAAGGGGGCCGTGAATTTTCCGGAGGTGTCGTACTACGACATCCAGGGGGCGGTTCGTTTGCTGCATGTCCATCGCAACGTGCCGGGGGCGATGGGCAGCCTGAACAATATTCTGGCTCAGCACGGCATTAACATCACTCGTCAGCAACTGCAAACGCAGGGCGAGTTGGGCTATGCCATGACAGACCTGGATCGTGTGCCTGATCAGGAGGTGCTCGATGCAATCCGCGCGCATCCCGGCACGGTTCGTAGCGATTTGATTTTCCCGGCGTAAGACGAGCCCTTAGATCGTGCAAATGGCCCCGGATTCCAAGGAATCCGGGGCCATTTGCCACCTGCTGCGCTGCCACCTGCTGCGCTGCCACCTGCTGCGCTGCCACCTGCTGACTAGCGCTCTCCTGTGTGCCCGCTCAGGCGGAGTGTAGGGACCGGGTTGGCCAGGCGATGGTCTGTTCGGGGCTGCTGCCCGGAACAATAATGTCACGCAGGGTGTAATTGTCCAGATAGCTCAGGAACTGGACCAGGGCCTGCTTGAGAATGCTGCTGAGATTGCAGCGCCCACTCAGAATGCAATGGGTGCCGCTGCCCAGGCATTCCACCACGGCAAGATCTGTTTCGGTGTAACGGACCAGCTCGCCCAGATTGATGTCATCGGCAGGGCGTGCCAAGCGCATCCCACCATTTTTTCCTCGCTGCGTCTGAATCCAGCCGCCTTTGGCAAGCAGATGGGTTACTTTCATCAGGTGGGCCTGGGAAATCTGGTGGTACTGGGCAATTTCCGCGATGGTGCAGAGCCTGTCTTCATTCTGGCCCAGATACATCAATTGACGCAGGGCATAATCGGTAAGATTGGTCAGACGCATGATCAGGGCAGTTGCAACTCTGTGGCTACTTGGGTGGGGTTGTGCTGGAACTGGTAGCCAAACCAGAAGCTGCGGGCGATGCGCTGGGCATATTCCAGTGCCAGCTCGGCCATGGCCCGGTTTTCACGCTCCTGGCAGGTTTCTTTGAACAGACGCAACCATTGTTCAAAGTGACTGGCTTGAATGTGCTGGAGCGACAAGTGCTTGGCCATCGGGTTGCCATTGAAGCCGTCTGTCTTGAGCAGCAAGGAGGACCAGAACTCCTCCATGACGCCCAGATGCGTATCCCAATCCTTGATGCGTTCTGAAAAAATCGGGCCAAGAACATCGTCCATCCGGATACGGTCATAGAAATCCCAGACCAGATCATGAATTTCCTGGCGGGTACATAAAGGATTGAGAGCCATAATATTTTGAATTTAAAGATATATATTTTATCTATCTTATTGGCAGCGCTCGCCGGGGTCAAGCCGGAAAGGAAACATCTGGTTTACACACATTGCTGTGCTTGATTTCACGCAGATTCAACGCCTGTGTCCCTACACTCAACTGCAGTTTCAGAAGTGTAGATGTAGCGTTCTGAACGCTTGGCCGGTCAAGCCGGCAGGGCAAAGGTGGATCAGGTTTTGAACAGCGTTCTTTATAAAACACAAGTATCACGGAAGGTAAATTGCACTAGGCGGGCTGGCAAGCTACGATTACTTTTTGTTGGCTGAATCCTATTTTGTTACAACATGGTGCGCTAGGAATAATGATTACAAAAAGACAGGCCCAAACGCTTTCTTGCGTCATCCCTGGTTTGAATGAAGCAGAAAACCTGCCCGCTTTGCTGCCGGTTCTGGTGGCGAAGTTGCGCGAACTGGTCCCGGATTTTGAAATCATTTTCGTCGATGATGGCAGCACGGACGCAACCCCGTTGGTGGTTGAGCAGTTGCGGCAAACCTATCCTCAACTGGTGTATCTGCAGTTATCCCGCAACTTTGGCAAAGAAGCGGCGTTGACGGCAGGTCTGGAGGCCAGTCGCGGGCAGGTCGTGGTGTGTATGGATGCGGATTTGCAGCATCCCCCCGCCTTGATTGAAGCCATGTTGGAGCGTTGGTCGACGGGTCTGGAAATGGTCTATGCCGTGCGCGAAACCCGCGATGATGAGACCTGGATGAAGCGGGCTGGCACCAGCTTGTTCTACAAGCTCATGCGTACGTCCAATGGCTTGCGGGTGCCACGCGACGCGGGGGATTTTCGCCTCATGGATCGTTGTGTGGTCGATGCCTTGTTGGCCTTGCCCGAGCGCAGCCGTTTCATGAAAGGCTTGTTTGCCTGGGTGGGCTTTCCTTCCGAACCTATTTATTACTCGCCTGCGGAGCGTCTGCATGGTGTTAGCCGCTTTCGTCCTGCAAAGTTGTTGCGCTTTGCCGTGGACGGTCTGACGGCCTTCACCACCTGGCCGCTGCGCTTGCTAAGTTTGCTAGGTGCGATACTGGCCATGCTGTCATTCAGTTATGGCTTGTTCATTATCTTTAAGCATTTGCTCTATGGCGATGCGGTGCGGGGCTGGGCCAGCTTGATTACGGTGGTGCTGTTTTTTGCCGGCGTGAACATGCTGTCGCTGGGTGTGGTGGGCGAATATGTCGCCAGCATCTTTGCCGAGGTCAAAAACCGGCCCTTATATCTGGTTCATCGCCGTCGGGGGCAGGGCTTGTCCTCCGTTCCCGTGCCGTCGCAAAGCCAGGAGCCGAACGCCTCCCAGCGTCAGGCTCCATCAGGGGATTGAAGGTGATTTTTGCCGTTTAATGGGCAAAATGCCGTCAAATGTAATTGAACGCTACAACGATATTCTGATTCATGTCGACAGCCACGACAGTGGCTGCCTCACTCTCTTGGTTTGACCGTGAACGATGAGTATCGATAATTCATTTTCCCCTTCTGGCGCAACGGTCCCACATGGGCAGTCTGATGGGATGGCCTGCTGGCTGCGCCGTGGCGTAGAGCGCCTGGGTACGCTGCCCAGCGCCTGGGTGGGACTGCTCGCACTGCTGTGGTTCGCTCTGACGCTGGGAGTCTACCCCTTGCTGATTCCGGACGAAGGACGCTATGTGGGTGTTGCCCTGTCCATGCTGGAGTCCGGTGACTATCTGGTGCCGCGTCTGGATGGTTTGCCTTTTTTTCATAAGCCACCGCTGCATTACTGGCTCACCGCCTTGAGTCTGAAAGTGCTGGGCGTCAATTTTGTCGGCGCCCGTCTGGTCCCGGCCCTGATGGCCGCGCTGCTGATTGCCGGAATGCATGCCTTTTTGAAGCGTCATGCCAGTCGGCAACATGCCGCCTGGACGGCTTTGATCCTGACCAGCAGTCCTTTGCTGTTCGGCGCCTCCCACTACGCCAATCTGGATATGACAGTGGCGGCCTTGATCAGCAGCTGTGTGCTGCTTGGTGCACATGCCGCCTTGCAAATGGAGCAGGGACGCGCCTATCGGCTGGCATTGATGGGGCTGTATGTCATGGCGGGTCTGGCCTTTCTGGCCAAAGGCCTGATCGGGATTCTGATTCCCGGTGGCGTGCTGGTGTTCTGGTTGCTGGGGCGTGGTCAGTGGCGCGTCTTGCTGCGGCTGTTTTCCTGGACCGGCCTGGGCCTGCTGGCATTGGTGGCCACGCCCTGGATGTGGGTCATGCAAGCCCGCTATCCGGGATTTTTCGACTATTACATCGTCTACCAGCATTTCCAGCGCTTTCTGGAAACGGGTTTTAACAATCCGCAACCCTTCTGGTTCTACTTCGCCTTGATGCCGGTGGCCACCTTAGGGTGGACGCCCTTTTTGTTCCGGCGGGGCCGAGGCGCCGACCACACGCCGGATGGCTTGGGGGCGGTACGGGGGCTGATGTTGTCGGCTTTGCTGACGGTCCTGATTTTTTTCTCCATACCCACGTCCAAGCTGCTGGGCTATGTGCTGCCCGCCATGGGGCCCTGGGCTTTTTTTCTGGCCGATGGTCTGATCCGCCAAAGCCAGCGGGAGGGGGAAGCGAAAGTAGCGCGTTTTGCTGTCGGGAGTGTGGCGGTTTGCCTCACGGTCTGTCTGGTCGCGGTATTGACCATGGTGCTACGTCCACAGGTCAATAGTCAGGCCTTGGGCCGCGTTCTTGCCGCCCAGTACCACAAGGGAGATCGTATCGTTTATCTCAATGACTACCGCTACGATCTGGGGTTTTATGTACCGGGCATGTCGAACGTCAGTGTGATGGGCCGTTGGGATGATCCGGAGATCATGCATACGGATAGCTGGCGTAAGGAGCTAGTGGAAGCGGCACGTTTCGAGCCTCATCGCGGGGCGCAGATATTGATAGACCGGCCAACCCTGCGCCAGCAGTTGTGCCGGGACCGGGCAGCCGTAGTGTGGCTGATCGGTGCGCCTGACGCGGTGCGCCAAAGCCAGGTGCTCAACCATGCCCAGCGCCTGTATGATGACCAGCGCATCGCCTTGTGGCGCTTTGATAGCGATGAGTACGAGCTTATGTGCGGCGAAACGCCCACAGTCGCCCAGCCAGAAACGTCAGCACCGCCAGGCCAATAAGAATCAAGCCCAGCAGCAGGTCGTAACGCAGGCCGGAGTGATTCAGCAAGAAAGCGTAGCTGGCTTCGTTCACGGCGAAGCCAGCAGCCGACACCAGAAAAAAACGGGATAGCGCGGGCAGGAAACGGGCATTCTGGGACCGGAAGGTCAGCCAGTAATGGCCACCAAATGACACCAGAAAGGCAGTCAGCCAGCCAAAAAGATTGGCCAGCAAGGGCGACAGGCTCAGCGTTTGCACCAGGGCGATTACAATCCCCCAGTGCGTGAAGGCGGCCAGGGTGCCGACCAGAATGAACAGAATGATTTGACGAGACATAAAGCGAAAGCGGAGCGAGCGGTGGCCAAAGACAGGCAGATCAGTATATGCGCGGATGATTTCGGCATGGCCCAGGCTGTAGACGAGGCCATCTTGAGCTTGGCCCAGGCCCGGCGCCTGACAGGAACCTCCTGCCTGGTCGATGGGAACAGCTTTATACAAAATGCTCCAGCGCTGCGTCAGAGTACCTTGCAAAAAGGCTTGCATCTGAATTTTACCGAGTTTGCCGGACAAGCGGGTGTTTATGCGATGCCGCTCAAGCAGGTCATTATTCGCAGCCTGCTGAATCGTCTGGACAGCCAGAAGATCAAGGACAGCGTGGCCCGCCAGCTGGATAAGTTTGAGCAGGTGATGGGACAGGGGCCTGACTACATTGATGGGCACCAACATGTGCATCAGCTACCCATGATTCGTGAGGCCTTGTTGGCCGAAGTGGAGCGTCGCTATGCCGCCCGCTTGCCCTGGCTGCGCTATACCGGCGCTGATCGACTGGCAAGCGGCTTTGCGTTCAAGGACCGATTCAAGGCACGGATTATTGCGGCCCTCGGTTCCAGCCAGTTGTCACGCTTGGCCCGGGCCCGGGGGATCACCTTGAATACCGGCTTTACCGGTGTGTACGATTTCCAGGGAGGCAGGCAGCGCTACGGTGAACTGGTCAGGGCCTGGCTGGCTGTCATGCAGCATGGAGACAGCATGATGTGCCACCCCGCGCTACGCAGCGTGCCTGATGACCCGGTGGGCGCACAGCGGCTGGCGGAGTATGAGGTGCTCGCCAGCCCGCAGCTGCAACAATGGCTGGATCAGTACAGTCTGAGAATCGCCTGAACCGGGTTGCTAGACTTGGGTGGCAGGCAGGCTGTGGCTGCCTTCTCCCAGGCTGCGCTGCATGATGACCACATCAATCCATTGCTGGAATTTATAGCCCACCGCCGGTTGGGTGCCGACATGGGCAAAGCCCAGTGAACGGTGCAATGCGATGGAGCCCCGACTGTCATGGCCGGCGATAATAGCCACCATTTGTCGCCAGGGACCTTTTTCGCACTCCATCACCACTTGTTCCAATAGCGCCTTGCCCAGGCCTTTGCCAATCTGCCCCTGAGCCAGATAGATGGCGTTCTCTACCGTGAAGCGGTACGCAGGGCGGGATCGGTAGCTGGTGGCATAGGCATAACCGACGATTTGCCCATCCAGTTGTGCGACCAGCCAGGGTAGGCCCAGCTCCTGCACCTGGGCAAAACGGCGACGCATTTCCTGTTCGTCAGGCGGGCTTTGTTCGAAGGTCGCCGTACTGTGCAGCACATGATAGGCATAGATGGCTTGCACCGCCGCCATGTCTTCCAGACTGGCGGGGCGGATCAGCAAGGTGCTGGCCTGGCTGCCTTTAGGCAGGGACGAGGCGAAAGGGGCTTGCGTACTCTCGGGGGGGAACATACTATTTTTCCTTTGAACTGATTTAGTTTATCCCGACTTCAGGAGTGTCTATGTCCTTTCCACACCAGTTTTTGACCGAGCAATTGGCCGTCGCCCCTCAGTTGTCGGGAGAGGACATGCAAGCGGTAGCCGATGCGGGCTTCAAAAGCGTTATTATCAACCGGCCTGACCTGGAGGGCGGCCCCGATCAGCCTTTGTCAGCTGATGTGATGAAGGCCGCTCAGGCAGCAGGCTTGCAGGTAGAGTATCAGCCGGTGGTCGGTAGTGCCATTACCCCTGCTGATGTTGCCCGTTTTGGCCAATTATTGGAAGCCTTGCCAGCCCCGACCCTGGCCTATTGCCGCACCGGCACACGTTGTGCCGTATTGTTTCGCGCATTGAACGAAACCTGACCTGGCTCAAGGTTCAGGTGTTTATCCGCTTGTCCTGCGTCTGTAAGCAGCGCTAAGCTATCTGTCTCCATTCAAAGGGGTTATGCCATGTTCAAGAAAATTCTGATTCCAACTGACGGTTCCGAGCTCTCCTCTCAGGCAGCCAACAAGGGCGTGACCTTTGCCCGCCAAATGGGAGCCGAAATTCTGGCTTTGCACGTGACGCAGCCGTTTGCCGCCACGGTGGGTTTTGATGGTATGGCCGCGGCTTACGCCATCACCGACGAGGACTACGACAAAACCGCCAAAGAACAGTCACAAAAATACCTGCAGCAGATTTTGGATCGTGCCGAAACCGCGGGTGTAAAGGCGACCGGTAAATCCGTGTCCAACTTTAACGTGGCCGACGGTATTGTGCAGGTCGCCGAGCAGGAAGGGTGTGATCTGATTTTTATCGGCAGCCACGGCCGCAGTGGTCTGTCCCGCCTGTTGCTGGGCAGTGTCACCATCAAGGTGTTGAACATGGCCAAAAACACCGTACTGGTGTATCGCGTCAAAGAACACGACTGATCGTTTTCAGGTCCCTAAAAAAACCCGCCCAGGCGGGTTTTTTTTATCTTCACAGCCTGCCGTGGCCAGGTCTGATCCGCGCGTTTACTGAAGAGGTATGGCATCAAAAAAGCCAGCCTGGGGGCTGGCTGTAGGCACAGTGGCCGCAGGTTTGCGCAGAGCCGGTTTATTGCTGGCGCGGCTCTAGCTGCTGCCTGTGCGTGAGGACAGCTTGCAGCACGATGGCGGTCAGCTCGCCATCTTCACTTTTGCCATTCGGGTGCTGCTCTACAAAATCCAGCAGGGAGCGACGCATGCGCGGGTCCCAGAATTTCTGTATATGGTCGGCAATTTCGCGTAGACCCTGCTCCCGATTGCTCAGGGTTTCAAAGAACTGGCCGATCTGGTTGGCCATGGGAATCAAAGGGACAATATTCATGGTGAGGTGGCCGAGGCAGACTCGGCAGAATTCAGGTAGTGGGGATGGCTGTACAGCGTGAAGCTGCGGTCACGGGCAAAGGCGGCCAGCATGACGCCCAGTTCATCGGCAATCTGTACAGCATAGGTGGTGGGGGCGGAAACGGCCACCACGAAACTGATGCCCATGGCAGCGGCTTTCTGGACCATCTCGAAGCTGGCACGGCTGGAGATCAGCACCATGCCAGAGCGGGGATCAATATCGTTGCGCAGCAGGTGTCCCAGCAGCTTGTCCAGCGAGTTGTGACGGCCAACATCTTCGCGAACGGCCAGGATATCGCCTTGCAGATTGCACCAGGCAGCGGCGTGAGTGGCCCCGGTCAGGCCATGCAAGGGCTGGCTGGAGCGCAAGGCATCCAGAGCCCGGAAGATGGCGTTGGCATCGGGCCGGTGATGGGGAGCTTGCAGACGGGGCAGCGCCCGGCGTACCTCGTCCAGGCTTTCCAGGCCGCACAGACCACAGCCTGTACGGCCTGCCAGCTGACGGCGGCGTGCCTTTAACTGATGCTGACACGCACTGGCAATCTCGATCTGCAACAAGCTGCCACGTTCGCCTTCCAGCACATCCACGCTGCGTATATCGTCTGCATCGCGGATGATGCCCTCGGTCATGGAAAATCCGTAGGCCAGATCTTCCAGATCGCTGGGACTGCATAGCAAGGCACTATGGCTGATGCCATTGAATTCAAGGGCAACGGCTTGTTCGCGGGCCAGCATGTCCTGGTCCTCCTGGGGCAGGTTTCCGGTGTTGGCTTGCGCCGGGGTACGCGCCTGCCGCCATACGGTGGCAGGGGCACTGGCATCACGAAAATCTGCCTGGCTCACGTGGCAACTCCTTAAGGTCGGTTAGTACGCATCATACTTTCGCGACCGCCGGGGCATGCTCCGGCGAGCAGGGGTGATCCTCCGGGTCTGGCAGGTCCGCGGCGGGGACAGTCTCGCCTTGCAGGAGGCGCTGCTGAATCTCGTTGAAGCGGTTCCAGCGGTTTTGCCACGCCGAGTCGGACGTGACGCGTTGAATCTGCACAGCCGTCACTTTGTACTCGGGGCAGTTGGTGGCCCAGTCCGAATTGTTGGTGGTGACCACATTGGCGCCCGACTCGGGAAAGTGGAACGTAGTATAGACCACCCCTGGCTGCACCCGTTCGGTGACCGTTGCACGCAAGACCGTCTCGCCCGCCCGGCTCTTGACCGAGACTTTGTCACCACTGCGAATGCCTCGGTCCTCGGCATCTGCCGGGTGAATTTCCAGCAAATCTTCGGCATGCCAGGCGACGTTCTCGGTACGGCGGGTCTGAGCGCCCACGTTGTACTGCGACAAGATGCGACCGGTGGTCAGCAGCAAGGGGAACTTGCGGCTGCTGCGTTCTTCAGTCGGGACGTACTGGGTCAACATGAAGCGCCCCTTGCCTCGCACGAATTGGTCAATGTGCATGGTGGGGGTGCCATCCGGGGCCTGTTCGTTGCAAGGCCACTGCACGCTGCCGCCCAGTTCCTGAATGCGCTGGTAGGACACGCCGGTAAAGGTGGGGGTCAGGCGGGCGATCTCGTCCATGATCTGGCTGGGGTGATCGTAGCTCATGGGGTAGCCCAGAGCTCGGGCCAAGGCGCAGGTGACTTCCCAGTCGGCCATGCCGGCTTTGGGCTCCATGACCTTGCGCACGCGCGAGATGCGGCGCTCAGCGTTGGTGAAGGTGCCGTCTTTTTCCAGGAAAGACGAGCCAGGCAGGAAAACGTGCGCGTATTTGGCGGTTTCGTTCAGGAACAGATCCTGCACCACCACACACTCCATGGCGGCCATGGCGGCGGCCACGTGCTGGGTATTGGGGTCTGATTGAACAATGTCCTCGCCCTGGCAGTACAGCCCCTTGAAACTGCCACTTAAGGCGGCCTCAAACATATTGGGAATGCGCAGCCCAGGTTCGGACTGCAGGGGCACGCCCCAGGCCTGTTCAAATTGCTGGCGTACGCTTGTGTCGGAGACATGACGGTAGCCGGGGAACTCATGCGGGAACGAGCCCATATCGCAGGAGCCTTGCACGTTGTTCTGACCACGCAGCGGATTGACGCCCACGCCTTCGCGCCCCACGTTGCCGGTGGCCATGGCCAGGTTGGCAATGGCCATCACCGTGGTGGAGCCCTGGCTGTGCTCGGTCACGCCCAGACCGTAGTAAATCGAGCCGTTGCCGCCGGTGGCGTACAGACGGGCTGCACCACGGATGTCGTCCGCGGACACGCCGCAGATCTCGGCCATGGCTTCTGGCGAGTTCTGGGGCTGGCTGACAAATTGGCGCCACTCCTCAAAAGCGGCCGTATCACAGCGTTCGGCCACGTAGGATTCGTTGACCAGATTCTCGGTAACGATGACGTGAGCCATGGCGGTCAGAATGGCGGTGTTGGTGCCGGGGCGCAGCGGCAGGTGGTAATCGGCCTGGATGTGCGGCGAGCTGACCAGCTCGGTCTGGCGCGGGTCAATCACGATCAGGCGTGCGCCCTGGCGCAAGCGTCGTTTCAGGCGCGACGCAAAGACGGGGTGTGCCGCGCTGGGGTTGGCGCCGATCACAATCACCACATCGGTGTGCATGACCGAGTCAAAGGTTTGGGTACCCGCCGATTCACCCAGTGTCATTTTCAGACCATAACCGGTCGGAGAGTGACAGACGCGGGCGCAGGTGTCCACGTTGTTGGTACCAAAGGCGGCGCGAACCAGCTTTTGCACCAGATAGGTCTCTTCGTTGGTGCAGCGCGAGGAGGTGATACCGCCCACGGCGTCACGACCGTGCTGATCCTGAATGCGACGGAACTCGGAGGCGGCGTAGTTGAGAGCCTCCTCCCAGGACACTTCCTGCCAGGGGTCGGTGATCTTCTTGCGAATCATGGGGTTCAGGATTCGATCCTGGTGCGTGGCGTAACCCCAGGCGAAACGACCTTTCACGCAGGCGTGGCCACGATTGGCCTTGCCGTCTTTCCAGGGCGTCATGCGAATGACCTTGTCGCCCTTCATTTCGGCCTTGAAGCCACAACCTACGCCACAGTAGGCGCAGGTAGTGATGACGGCGTGTTCGGGCTGACCCAGGTCGATGACAGATTTCTCCATCAGCGAAGACGTGGGGCAGGCCTGGACGCAGGCACCGCAGGAGACGCAGTCACTGCCCAGAAAATCATCATTCTGGCCGGCAGTGATGCGCGACTCAAAGCCGCGCTTGTCTACGGTCAGCGCGAAAGTGCCCTGTACTTCCTCACAGGCACGTACGCAGCGATTGCAGACAATGCATTTGCTGGAGTCATAGGCAAAGTAAGGATTGGAGTTGTCGGTGGTGTCGTCCAGATGGTTGGCGCCGTCAAAGCCGTAGCGCACGCTGCGCAGGCCCACGACGCCGGCCATGTCCTGCAGCTCGCAATTGCCGTTGGCAGGACAGGTCAGGCAGTCCAGCGGGTGATCGGAGATGTACAGCTCCATCACGTTGCGGCGCAGCTTGTGCAAGGTGTCGTTTTCGGTCTGCACGACCATGCCTTCTTCCACTAGCGTCGTGCAGGAGGCAGGGTGGCCGCGGCGGCCTTCGATATCCACCAGACACAGGCGACAGGAGCCAAAGGCTTCCAGTGAATCGGTGGCGCACAGTTTGGGAATGTTGATGCCAGCCAAGGCGGCGGCATGCATCACGGAAGTGCCCACGGGCACTTCAATCAATTGGCCATCAATGGTCAGCTTGACCATCTCGGTCTGGGTCGAGGCTGGGGTGCCCAGGTCACGTTCGCGTACGGCGACTGTTTCTTTCATGGTGATCTCCGTCTTAGACCTTGGCCAGGTCCTGCTCGGTTTGCGGGGCCAGTCCAAAATCCTGGGGGAAGTGTTCCAGCGCGGACAGGACGGGGTAAGGGGTCATGCCGCCCAAGGCGCACAAGGACCCGGAGAACATGGTGTCGCACAGATCGCGTAGCAGCTCGACATGGTTGTCCATGTCTTCGCGGCGACGGATCTTCTGGATGGTTTCCACGCCACGCGTGGAGCCGATCCGACAGGGAGTGCATTTGCCACAGGATTCGATGGCGCAGAACTCCATGGCGTATTGCGCCATGTGGGCCATATCCACCGTATCGTCAAAGGCCACCAGACCACCGTGACCGACCATGGCATTGATCTTCATGTAGGCTTCGTAGTCCAGAGGGACATCCCACTGATGCTCAGGCAGATAAGCACCCAATGGGCCGCCGACCTGGACCGCACGCAAGGGACGACCGCTGGCGCTGCCGCCACCGTAGTCGTACAAGAGTTCACGTAGCGTGACGCCGAAGGCTTTTTCCACGAGGCCGCCGTTTTTCAGATTACCCGTCAACTGGAACGCCAGGGTGCCGCGCGAGCGGCCCATGCCGTAGTTCTGGTAATAGGCACCGCCCTTGGCCAAAATGATGGGCACAGAGGCCAGGGACACCACGTTGTTGATGACGGTGGGTTGACCAAACAAGCCTTTGATTGCCGGCAAGGGTGGTTTGACTCGCACCATGCCGCGCTTGCCTTCCAGGCTGTCGAGCAGGGCGGTTTCTTCGCCACAAATATAGGCTCCTGCCGCTTTGCGCACTTCCAGATCGAACTCGCGCCCGCTGCCCTGTATGTTCTTGCCCAGCCAGCCTGCTGCACGCGCTGCCTCAATGGCTTCGTTCAATGCTTGCACCGCCAGCGGGTATTCGGAACGCACATAGATGTAGCCATAGGTCGCACCGACGGCCAGACCAGCAATCGTCATGCCTTCTACCAGGCAAAGCGGATCGCCTTCCATCAGCATGCGATCGGAGAACGTGCCCGAGTCGCCTTCGTCGGCATTACAGACAATGTATTTCTGCTGTGCCGGGGTGTTCAGTACCGTGTTCCATTTGATGCCGGTCGGGAAAGCCGCACCGCCCCGACCACGAAGGCCGGAGTCAGTGACTTCTTTCACAATGGCGGCCGGCTCCATGGCCAGCGCTTTGCTCAAACCTTCAAAGCCACCACAGGCCTGATAATCGGCCACGCTGACCGGATCAATAATGCCCACGCGGGCAAACGTCAGGCGTTCCTGTTTCTTCAGGTAGGGGATGGCGTCCGTCAGACCGTGACACAAGGTATGTGCACCGCCTTGCAGGAAACCAGCGTCAAACAGGCCAGGCAGATCCTCGGTCTGGACAGGGCCGTAAGCCACACGGCCTTCTGCCGTTTGCACTTCCACCATGGGCTCCAGCCACAGCAAACCGCGCGAACCATTGCGCACAATTTGCACATCCAGACCGCGTTCCTTGGCCTGGGCCGCCAGTTGCCGGGCGAGCTGATGCGCACCCATGGCAACCGCCGCGGTATCGCGCGGAATATAAACGGTAATGGTGCTCATGATTGGGACTCCGGGCGGCTTAGCAGCGCGTCCAGCTTTTCGGGCGTAACGCGTGCGTGGGGAACACCGTCCAGCATGACGGCAGGAGACTGGGCGCACAGGCCCAGACAGTAAACAGGCTCCAGCGTGTACTGACCGTCCTCGCTGTTTTCATGAAAGTCACAGTTCAGACGGCGGCGGGCATGAGCGCTCAGTTCCAGTCCACCCCGCGCCTGGCAAGCTTCGGCCCTGCAGATTTCCAGGGTGTGAGTTGCGTGGGGCTGGCTGCGGAAATGGGCGTAAAAGGAGATCACGCCATGAATTTCTGCCCGTGACAGGGCGAGCTGCTCGGCCAGCACCGGCACCACGGAATCGGGAATACAGGCTAGCCGGTCCTGAATCGTGTGCAATATAGGCAACAAGTTACCTTTTTGACCGGCGTGCTCCTGCACGGCCTGCAAGGCAAGCTCTTCAGGTGTCAGGCCGGACCGGGCCTGTTCCTGCGCATGGGGGGTAGTTTGCATGTCCTGTGTGCGCGGTGCCCGGAACGGGAGCCTGCGCCTCCATATTTTTATGCACAGCCGTGCATATTATTTGATTGTGTTTTCCCCCGTAATCTAACCACTTAAGTACGTAACTTCAATAAGCAATTATTCGCATATATAATGTTTGGTACATGCAGCACAGAACATAAATACGAAAACACGACCGGTCTTAAAAAACACATGACCAAACAAAAATTCAAAGCCCGGCTGCGCTCTGAATGGATTCTGGAAAATGCAGACGGCGTTGAGCTTCCCATGGGAGACGTGCTGCGTCTGTTAGGTGCCATCGAACGATTGGGGCATCTGGCCGGAGCCAGCAAGGAATGCCGGTTTTCCTATAGACATGCCTGGGGCTTGTTGCGCAATGCTGAAAAACAGTTTGATGCGGCCCTGCTGGAGACGTCCCGCCGCAAAGGCACCAAGTTGACCGAGTTCGCCCAGCGTTTGCTGTGGGCGAACCGGCGTCTGGATGCGCGCCTGACGCCAACCCTGGAGAGCATGGCTTCCGAGCTGGAAGAGGAACTGGGTCGTTTGTACGCTCAACCCTTGGACCGTCTGCGGTTTCAGGCCAGCCATGGATTTGCGATTGAAGGCTTGATGCGCTTTGCCAACGAACGCGAGGGTTTGCCTCTGGAGCTGCGTTACCGCACCGCGATCGAGGCCTTGGCCTCATTGGAGCGCGGGGATTGCGATCTGGCCGGCTTTCAGGTGCCAGTGGGTGAGTTTGAGGCGGCGGCTTTGCGCCGGTACGGACAGTGGCTGTCACCGGCGCGTCACCGACTGATTTTTCTGTCTACCCGACGCACAGGCCTGTTTGTGGAAAAGGGCAACCCCAAGAACATCACGGGCATGGCGGATTTGCTGCGGCCCGATGTGCGCTTTGTAAACCGGCAGATGGGTTCCAGCACCCGCTTTCTGGCTACCTTGCTGCTGGGTCAGTTAGGGGTAAACACGAATGCGGTGCTGGGCTTTGAAACAACAGAATTGACGCATATGGCGGTGGCAGCGCATGTGGCCAGTGGCATGGCCGATACCGGCCTGGGCGTGGAAACGGCGGCCAGCCGTTGTGGGCTGGAGTTCATACCCCTGGCGCAGGAACGTTACTTCATTGCGCTCGAGCAGGAGTTGCTGGATAAGGCTCCTATGCAGCAATTGATGAACGTGATTGGCGGTTGCGCGTATAGTCAATTTATGGAAGATCTGGTGGGTTACGACCCACGGGGGCTAGGTCAGATCATGACGCTGGAACAGGCATTTGGGCGGGCTGCCGATTTGCTTTGGCGTTAAGCCCTTTGCATGATGAAAACACACACCATGAGACGGGGACGAACCCTGTCCTTGAAAAAGAGAACACCATGAGCGATGAGCATGGGCCAAAACGTGAGCCTCTGTCTGTAGACAGCGCTCAGGCCAGGCCATATCAAGAGGCGAGTTCTTCGGATTCGGAGATCGCTTTTCCTGGGCGAGGCGATACGCCGCCCTCTGGATCGGAGCTTGCACAGGCGGTGCTAGCCCGCCCTGAGCAGACGCCGCAAACGGGCCGTGTCGACGCGTCCCGTCGCCCTACCGTGCGGTTTGCGCCGGTCGAGGGGCAGCCCCGGGACAAACGTCAGCGTCCCTTGCGTGATTTGCGCATTTCCCTGACGGACAAATGCAACTTCCGCTGTACCTACTGTATGCCGCGGGAGGTATTTGGTACGGATTACGAGTTCCTGCCCCATTCTTCCCTTCTCAGTTTTGAAGAGATCGAGCGGGTGGCACGACAGGCTGTGTCGTTGGGCGTGCGCAAGCTGCGGCTGACAGGAGGCGAACCGCTGTTGCGACGAAACATCGAAGTGCTGATCGCGATGCTGGCCAAGCTGCGCACCCCGCAGGGTGAGCCGGTGGAACTGACGTTGACAACCAATGGCACTTTATTGGGTCGCAAAGCCCAGTCCTTGAAAGAGGCGGGCTTGAATCGTGTCACTGTCAGCCTGGATGCGCTCGATGACGCCCGTTTCACGCAGTTAAGTGACAGTGGCGTTTCCGTCTCCACGGTGTTGGAAGGCATTGCCAAGGCGCAGGCGGTAGGCTTGAGCCCGGTCAAGGTCAATATGGTGGTGCGCAAAGGTCTGAATGACGATCAGATTCTGCCCATGGTGGAACACTTCAAGGGTTCGGGCCAGATCCTGCGCTTTATTGAGTACATGGATGTGGGCACCAGCAACGGCTGGAACCTTCAGGAGGTGGTCAGCGGAGCGGAGATAGTGGCACGTATCCAGTCCCGCTTTGCGCTGGAGCCCGTTGCGGCACAGTATCGTGGGGAAGTCGCCAGTCGCTGGCGTTTTAAGGATGGCTCTGGAGAGGTGGGGGTGATTACCAGCGTGACCCAACCTTTCTGTGGCGACTGTTCGCGCATGCGTCTTTCCCCGGAAGGGCGTCTGTTTCTGTGCCTGTTTGCGTCTCAGGGGTATGATGTGCGGGCGCAATTGCGCTCGGGCGCGTCTGACGAGCAGTTAGCCGCCTATATGCACGGCGTCTGGACCGGACGGCAGGACCGATATTCCGAGATTCGTGGCGAGCAAACCACGAGTCGTGACCGTATAGAAATGAGTTACATCGGCGGATGATAAGCACACAGGACATGAGCGGTATCGTGCTGGCAGGCGGGCGGGCCCGGCGATTTGATTTGTCGGGCCAGATTGATAAAGGCTTGTTGCTCTTGCAGGGCCAGCCGCTGGTTCAGCATGTGGTTCGTCGCCTGCGCCCGCAGGTCGGCCCTGTATTGATCAGTGCCAATCGCAATCCTGAGCAGTATGTGCATTGGGGCCGCGTGGTCCCCGATGCGCTTGAGCTGGAGGGCTATCTGGGCCCCCTGGCCGGTCTGGCCAGTGTGCTCGATCAGGTCACCACACCCTGGGTCTTGTCCTGTCCGGTCGATTTGCCTTTTGTTCCCAGCGATCTGGGTAAACGCCTGAGCAGGGCCGTAGAAGAACAGGGTGCCGTTGCCGCTTATGTGCAGGCCGAACGCAGCCACCCCCTTTGCTTGTTGCTGCGTGCCGATCAGGCTGCGGTGCTGAAAGCGTATTTGCTCAGTGGTGAGCGTCGTGTCATGAATTTTCTGCAGAGCATAGGCGCGATAGCGGTGGATTTGCGCGATGCCCCCGAACATGCCTTTTTCAATATCAATACGCCACAGGATCTGGATCAGGCGCAAAGCTGGTAGGCCTGTTGGGGCTCCTCTGTTTCCCCTGAACGCATACATGCAGAAAAGAGGGGGCGATAGGGTCGTTCACGTATCCGCGTGTCCTGACGTGAACGCGTTAAGGGCAGAGTGTCTGTCGCGGCGACATCCGAGAATTGCGTCAACACACGGCATAAAAAAACCGCCCCGAGCAGGGCGGTTTTGTAGGGCCAAGCCAAAAGCGGAATGAGCCCCTGAAGCTAGGCCTGCCACTGGCTGTATTCATAGAGCCGAACGGCATCACCCGGCACTACGGTGGTGTCTGCGGGGATGCGGGCCAGTGCCTGGGCCCAGGGCAGAG
Organism: Alcaligenes ammonioxydans; assembly: GCF_019343455.1. Classification (NCBI taxonomy): domain Bacteria; kingdom Pseudomonadati; phylum Pseudomonadota; class Betaproteobacteria; order Burkholderiales; family Alcaligenaceae; genus Alcaligenes; species Alcaligenes ammonioxydans. The sequence goes on from NZ_CP049362.1 coordinate 676,504, forward strand.
AACTGATCACGCCAGAGCCCTGGTTGCCGAATGGACGCACCAGCAGGCGGCCCAGCTCGTCGTTGTCCACCTGTACCCGGATAAACTCTTCGCGGTCACCCTTGAATTGGCGCTCGCCTTGCAAAATGCCGAAGCGTGTGGCGGGCAGTGCGTCTTTGCGGCCTTGCAGGCGGCGAATCAGCGGAGAGACCATCAAGGAAAACACAGCGTAGGAAGAGACCGGGTTGCCGGGCAGGCAGACCAGCGGCTTGTTGTCGATGTAGGCCAGCGCCAGGGGTTTGCCAGGCTTCATGCGCACTTTCCACAGATCCAGCTGTCCGCCCATGCCTTCGATGGCAGGTTTGACAAAGTCTTTCTCGCCGACGGATACACCGCCGACTGTCAGAACCAGGTCGCAGCGTTGCAGCAAGTCTTTCAAGGCGTCCTGAATAGCGTCCAGCGTGTCTTTGGCATGGACGGCGTGCACTGACTCCACGCCCAGCGCCTGCAGTTGCGCACGCAGCATGGGGGCGTTGGAGTTGTAGATCTGGCCGGCTTGCAAGGGCTGTCCGGCAGGAGTCAGCTCGTCGCCTGTGGTCAAAATGCCGACAGTCAGTTGTGGATAGACCGGTAGCTGAGCGTGGCCTTGCGCCGCCAATTGCGCAATATGGGCCGCAGTCAGTTTGGTACCTGTGGTGATCAACACGTCACCCATGCGCATGTCCTCGCCCCGGCGACGGATGTTCACGCCAGCCACGGGCATTTCCAGAATGCGCACCCCGTGCTCATCTTCCTGGCAGTTTTCCTGAATGACGACGGTATCGGCGCCGGCTGGCAACATGCTGCCGGTAAAGATGCGGATCGCCATACCTGCTTGCAAGGGTTCGGGAATATCCCCGGCATAGCAGCGTTGCTGAATGGGCAGTTCCTTGCCCTCGACAATGTCGCTCAGGCGCAGCGCATAGCCGTCCATGGCACTGTTGTCGGCGGGCGGCATGTCCAGTTGGGCGGTGATGTCCTGAGCCAGAATACGTCCCAGGGCGTGGGCCAGTTCGCAGTGCTCGGTTTGGGTGGGGGCTTGTCCCGCTTGGGCCAGGCGCTGCTGAGCTACGTCAAATTCGATCATAGGATTGGATACAGTCGATAAAACAAGGTCGTGGCTGAAGCAGGGGAGGGGCAGGCCCCAAAGAACCGTTTGGGGGTGCGGATGGCCCCGGTGCTTTCAGGCTTTAAGGGGAATGCGGTTCCAGATACTGGGAGGCAAAATTGCAGGGACGATGACGGCTGTCCAACTGTTCTTTCAGGATATTCTCCCAGGCCAGTGCGCAGGCGCCGCCCGAACCGGGAAGGCAAAATATCAGCGTGCGGTTGGCCGTTCCCGCCAAGGCATCGGACTGCAAGGCCGAGGAGCCAATATCCTGATACGACAAATACCGGAACTGCTCGCCAAAGCCGGTAATGACTTGATCCAGTAACGGTGTTACCGCCGCAATGGTGGATTTTTTATGGCTGAAGCCGGTACCGCCATTGCAAAGGATGACATGGATGTCGGGGTCTGCAATCCATTGGCTCAAGATGGCGCGAATGGCATAAATATTGTCTTTGCTGATGGCGCGCTGCACACAATGGTGACCGCTTTCGCTCAGGCTGCTTGCCAGGTAATCGCCCGATGTGTCCTCGTCGGGGCCACGGCGCTCTGAGATGGTCAGAACCGCAACGTTCAAACGTGCGGCAGGTCGGTCGGTCTGAGCTTTAGACATGCTTGCTGGTGTCCGCAGTAGTGTTCCAGGAATCGGTTTTTCGGGCGTCGCTGTCGCGCTGCTGCACCCAGAAACGCTGGCCGTCGGCCAGGGTTTCGCGCTTCCAGAAGGGCGCACGGGTTTTGAGCACATCCATGATGAACTCGCAGGCACGAAAGGCATCGCCGCGGTGGGCGCTGGTGACCCCAACATAGACAATCTGTTCGTTCAGATGCAGTTCGCCTACGCGGTGCACGACCAGCGTATCCAGAATGGGCCAGCGCTGGCGCGCCTGCTCGCACACGGTTTCGATTTCGCGCTCGCACATGCCAGGATAGTGTTCCAGGAACAGGGATTCGGTGGCGGTGCCATCGGCCTGATCGCGTACATAACCCGTAAATGTCACCATGGCACCGGCCTTGCCGCCTGCCGTGGCACGCAGCTCGGCATTCAGGGCCGCCACATCAAAGTCTTCGGTCTGGATACGTACCATTTTAACCTCCGGTGACGGGCTCAAAGACGGCCACTTCATCGCCGGGGCGCACAGGGTCGGTGGGTTTGGCGTGAAACTGGTTAACCGCTACATGCAGTCGGCCGGCCATGTCGCTCAAATTTGGGTGGCGCTCCAGCAGGGCATCGGTCCATTGCTGGACGGTGCCTTCCTGCGGCCAGTCCCAGGTTTCCTGACGCTGGCCGGTGCGTTCGGCTACCTGGGCAAAGTACAGGACACGTAATGTGGAGCTCTCAGGTCTGTTGGTCGGGGTCAAAGGGCTTGTCATGCTATCTCCGTGAAAGGGCTTAGGGTCAACAGGCCCTATACCGAGGCCGTCCAGGTCCCGCTTTTGCCGCCGGTTTTTTCCAGCAAACGGGTCTGCTCAATCACAATGCCTTTGTCAGCCGCTTTGCACATATCGTAAATCGTCAGCGCCGCAATCGAGCAGGCGGTCATGGCTTCCATTTCGACGCCCGTGGTGTAGCGGGTCCGGCAGGTGGCCAGTACGGCAATGGTGCCCGCTGCGGCATCGCTTTCAAACTCAATGCCGACAAAATCCAGGGGCAGACTGTGACACATGGGGATCAGTTCAGCGCAGCGCTTGGCGGCCAGAACCCCCGCCACGCGTGCGGTGTTCAGCACCTCGCCTTTGGCATTGTGCTGGGCCGACAGCAACTGGTAGGCGGCCGGGCTCAGGCGAACCACGGCGCGGGCAGTGGCCGAGCGGGCGGTGGCCGATTTATGGCTGACATCGACCATCTGAACCTTTCCATCCTCATCCAGATGGGAAAGGTGCAAATCAGTATTTTCGGTAGTGGTGCTCATGATCGCTCCGGAGACCGGGCCTAGTGCGCGGTTCTAATTGTTTATGGTTGCATTATATACATCCGCAGCGCGGGCCCCGCCTAAGGCCCTGGAGGGGGGCGGTCTTCGCGCAAGCGTGCTGGATCGAGCAGACGCGCCAGTTCGATCAGGGTGCGCGACTGCATTTTTTCCAGAGCTCGTGCGCGGTGGACCTCCACGGTGCGCATGGTGATGCTCAACTCCTGGGCAATCTGTTTGTTCAGACGTCCTTCCAGGGCCAGCGCCAGCACTTCGCGCTCGCGCTGGGAAAGGGTATCGAGCCGCTCTTCCAGCGCCTGCTCATCGTCCCGCTCTTGCTGACTGGCTTCGTAACTGCGCAACACATCCAGAACCCGATCCACCAGATCGTTGTCATTAAAGGGCTTTTCAATAAAGTCGGCCGCGCCTTGTTTCAAGGCTGATACGGCCAGCGGCAGGTCGCCATGACCTGTCAGAAAGATGACAGGCAGGCAGGACTGGCGGTCGCGCAACTGCTCGAATACCTCCAGCCCGGACAGGCCCTCCATGCGGATATCAAGCAAAATGCAGCCGTGGGTGTCAGGACCCAGGGCAGCTAAAAAAGCCTCGCCGCTCTCCCACTGTTCGGTATGGACCTGCCGAGTGGAAAACAGCCAGGACAAGGCATCGCGGATGGCTGGGTCGTCGTCCACGATATGGACCAGGGGAGCGCGCTTAGTCATAGTTCGATCAGGGGTAAGGAAAACAGGAAGGTGGCACCGTGGGGAACCCCGTTTTCAAACCAGAGTTTGCCATGGTGCAGCTCCACAATGGAGCGGCAAATATTCAAGCCTATGCCCAGGCCCTGGGCTTTGGTCGTGGTGAAAGCCTGGAAGACCTCGGCCATGATCGTCGCTGCCACACCGGGCCCTTGGTCGGCCACCATCACCAGCACCACGCCATTGCTGGCTTGCATGGTCACTTCCAGAATGCGCCGTTCCGGCTCCAGGCCTGACATGGCTTCGGCCGCATTGCGCAGCAGGTTGAAGATCAACTGCTCCAGCAGAACCTTGTCGCCCATGACGGGTAGCCGCTCGGGGTGGGAGGGCACAATCAACTGGATCTGGTGATGGCGCAGGCCCGCTTTGGCCATGGCCAGGGCACCCTGCAGGGCATCGGGCAGATTCAGGGGACTGAGCTGCGGATCTCGCTTGCGCACGAAATCATGGATACGGTGAATGATCTGCCCGGCGCGACGCGTCTGGTCAGCCAGACTCTCCAGCCCGCGTCGCAGCTGCCTGGGGTCCAGCGGCTCTGCACCCAGTAGGTTCAGGGAGCCAGCCGCATAGCTGGCAATGGCCGATAGGGGCTGATTCAGTTCATGGGCCAGCGTAGAGGCCATCTCGCCCATGGTGATGAGCTTGGCTGTGTGGTGCAGTTGTTCAGACTGTGAACTGGCCAGGGCTTCGGCCTGCTTGCGCGAACTGATGTCAATGATGGAGCTGATCCAGCCTACATGCTGTTCCTGGGCATCAATCAGGGGGGACTCAAAAACCTGCACATCGACGCGAGAGCCGTCGGGTCGTTGAAACTGGGTGTCAAAAACCTGCACGGCGCGGGTGGACTTGAGGCGGTCCCGGCGCTCCAGGGTTTCATCCATCATCTCCGGCACCCACCAGGGCATGGGCGGGGCCAGGCCAATAATGTCCTCACTGCGGCGGCCGACCAGCTCGCAAAACGCGGGGTTCACGTACAGCACCTTGCCGTCCAGATCGCGGGCGCGCATGCCAGTGACCATGGAGTTTTCAATGGCGCTGCGAAAGGCCTGCTCTTGCATCAATGCCAGTTCCGCATCACGGCGCTTGCGGGCGTAGTGGTGCTGCATGGCCAGGTTCACCACAGCCAGCAAGGCCAGGCCGGCGATGACGGTCATCAGCAGTGTGAACGTGGGAATGTTTTGCTGCGGGTATGGGATCATCAGCAAACGCACCCCATGCAAGGGAGGGTCCACCGACATGGCATAGCGCAGCTCGCTTGGGCCGGGCTCGCCTTTGGAGCGCGTGGCCAGCGTCTGGTCGCCCTGGTCAATCAGGGAAACATGGTACTGCTCGGCAATCCACCAGGGCACGTTTTCCATCAGGATGGTCGCCAGGGAGAAAGTGGCCCGCAAGGTGCCGACAATCGCATTGTCCTCGTAAATGGGAACCACCAGATCCAGCACGCTTTCCTGGTGCTCGCTGGAGTAATAGGCTGGCAGCCAGGTCGAGGTTCTGGGTGTGCTGACGTGGGCCGCAATACGGGTGTCGGCGCCGGGTGGACGTACCAGCAAGGTCGTGCCAAAGCGGTCCTGGATGGCCACTTTCAGCAGGTCAGGATGAATCGTCTTGAAATGCTGCAATTGCGTTAAAGCCGTCTGGGTGGTGATGGGTGGGGAGTGCATTTCAATTTCGCTGGCAATGCGGCTTAAATTGTTTTCGTGCGAGCGCAGTTGAAAGGACAGGGATTGTTCCACCCACAAGGCATTGCGGATCAGTTCATTGGATTGCTCATCCGTGCGCTCCTTGTTGACCGCCCAGGCAAATACGCCCATCAGCAGCACAATAATCAGGATGGCCAGAATCGGCACATAGCTGCTGAGCGGGTGAGGGGTCAGGGTACGCGAGGCAGCCTGGCGTATGAATCCGGACGGGCGAGCAAGACGCATCATGGCAAAAGGTTTCGGATTTCCACAATAGATAATTCGGGACCGCTTTTTTAAGCTACACGCTTTCACGCAAATCAATCAATAACACGTGTCGGCTCCCCACCGACCGGAGGCAACCATGAAAAAGACCCTTGTGGCCAGCGTGCTGGCGTCCGTGTTTCTGTCCGCGCCCGCCATGGCCAACCCCCTGATCATCAAGTTCAGCCACGTCGTATCGCCCGATACGCCCAAGGGCAAGGGGGCCGTGCGCTTTAAAGAACTGGCCGAAAAGTACACCGAGGGCAAGGTGGTTGTCGAGGTTTACCCAAACTCGCAACTGTACAAAGACAAGGAAGAGCTCGAAGCCCTGCAATTGGGCGCGGTACACATGCTGGCACCGTCGCTGGCCAAGTTTGGTCCTTTGGGTGTGCGCGAATTTGAGGTGTTTGACCTGCCATTCATCTTCAATGACCGCAACGATCTGCGCAAAGTCACCGAAGGGCCCGTGGGCCGCATGCTGCTGGACAAACTGGAGCCCAAGGGCATCAAGGGCCTGGCTTACTGGGACAACGGGTTTAAGGTCATGAGCGCCAACAGCCCGCTGAAAAGCGTGGATGACTTTCTGGGCCTGAAAATGCGCATCCAGTCCTCCAAGGTGCTGGAAGCCCAGTTCAAGGCACTGGATGCCGTCCCCCAGGTGATGGCGTTCTCCGAGGTCTACCAGGCCTTGCAAACGGGTGTTGTGGATGGCACCGAGAATCCGCCTTCGAACATGTACACCCAGAAAATGCACGAAGTGCAAAAGCATGCCACCGTGTCTAACCACGGCTACCTGGGTTACGCCGTGATCGTGAACAAGAAGTTCTGGGAAGGCCTGCCTGACGATATTCGTCAAGGCATGGAAAAAGCCATGAGCGAGGCCACGGTGTATGCCAACGACATTGCCGAGCAAGAGAACAACGACTCCATGAAAGCCATGGAAGAGTCCGGCAAGACTCAGTTCTACCAGCTCAGTGATGCGGAGCGCGAACAATGGGTCAAGCAACTGCGCCCTGTTCATAAGGAAATGGCTTCGCGTATCGGTCAGGACGTGATTGACGCTTTCTATAAAGCCACCGAATAAGAGCAGCGTCATCTGATTGTCTTATACAGGTCTGATTCAGACCTGTTCTTCCTTTCTTCCCGCTCTCTGTTTGCGCCAGCCCGGTTCCGGGCGGGCCAACTGTAGTCTGGAGCTACCCATGTTTTTACGATTTCTGGACCGCTTTGAGGAAATGTTCATTTCATTTCTGATGGTGGCCGCCGTAGTGATTATTTTTGTAGCGGTCTGCCAGCGCTACTCGGTCAGTCTGTTGGCGGACCTGGTGGCCTGGTCGCGGGCTCAGGGCTATGAGTCCGTCATGGCCATGGCTCGTTCTACCTATCGAAGCGTGGCCGGCATCAACCTGCTCTGGGCACAGGAGCTGTGCATTTACCTGTTCGTCTGGATGGCCAAGTTCGGCGCTGCTTATGGCGTGCGCATTGGCATCCACGTGGGGGTGGACGTGTTGGTGAACGCGGTGGGACCGCGCTGGCGTCATCTGCTGGTGGTGATTTCTCTGTTGTCGGGCGCTTTGTTCACCGCGATTGTGGCCTGGATCGGTGGCAGCTTTGTCTATGGCATTGCCCAGACGGCCCAGGTGTCGGCTGATCTGGAAGTGCCCGTGTGGATTGTGTATCTGGCTGTGCCGGCAGGCTCGTTGCTGATGTGCTTTCGCTTTCTGCAGGCCTTGATGAACTTTATTCAGACGGGGCATTTGCCCAATCACGAGCCGGTGGCGGATCTGGTGGCTGAAACAGAGCGCGGTCTGTCTGAATCTGAAGGAGCGCGCGCATGACCGCCCTGATTATTTTTGCCATGCTGGCTGTCCTGCTGCTGACAGGCATGCCCGTATCGATTGCCCTGGGCCTGACGGTGATGGGCTTTCTGTTCACCATGACCGAAGTTCCGATGGACAGTATTGCGCTCAAGCTGTTCACCGGGATTGAAAAGTTCGAGATCATGGCGATCCCGTTCTTTATTCTGGCGGGCAGTTTCCTGACTCATGGCGGGGTCGCCCAGCGCATGATTCGTTTTGCCGCCTCCCTGGTGGGGCACATGCCCGGTGGCATGGGTCTGGCGGCCGTGCTGGCCTGCGCCTTGTTTGCATCCATCAGCGGTTCGTCGCCGGCGACGGTGGCGGCCATTGGTTCCATCATGATTCCGGCCATGGTCAAACAAGGCTATCCGGCGCAGTTTGGTACCGGGATTGTGGCAACGTCGGGCGGTCTGGGCATTTTGCTGCCACCGTCGATTGTGATGGTGATGTACGCCGTGGCCACCAGTGGCATGATGGTGGAAGGTCCGGACGGCGCCAAAGTGGGCACAGCTTCGATCGGTCAGCTGTTTATTGCCGGCGTGGTTCCAGGTTTGATCCTGGCATTCCTTCTGGGGGCAACGACCATGTTCCGTGCCTGGAAACTGGACTACCCCCGTATGCCGCGTGCCTCCTACAAAGAGCGCTGGCGTGCCTTCCTGGACTCCATCTGGGGCCTGATGCTGATCGTCATTGTGATGGGCGGTATCTATTCCGGTGTCTTTACCCCCACCGAAGCGGCCGCCATCAGTGCCGTGTACGCCTTTGTGATTGCCGTCTGGGTCTATAAGGATGTGAAGCTGCGTGAGGTAAAACGCATTGTGCTGGAATCGGCAGCCATGAGCGCCATGCTGCTGTACATCATCACCAATGCGGTCATGTTTGCCTTCATCCTGACCTCCGAGCAGATTCCACAGGCGATTGCCGAATGGATTGTGTCGCAGGGCATGGGCCTGATCGCGTTCCTGCTGTTTGTGAACGTCTTGCTGCTGGTGATCGGCATGGTGATGGAGCCCTCGGGTCTGATCTTGATCATGGCTCCCATCCTGTTTCCGGTTGCCATGAAGCTGGGCATGGACCCGGTTCACTTTGGCATCATGCTGGTGGTGAATATGGAGATCGGGCTGGCGACACCGCCGGTCGGTTTGAATCTGTATGTGGCCTCCAGCATATCGAAGCTGGGGCTGACCGAAGTGACCAAGTCCACGGTGCCCTGGTTGCTGACCGGTTTGGCCTTCCTGCTGATGATTACCTTCATTCCGGAAATTACGCTTTGGCTGCCCCGCATGATGGGATGGCTGTAGGAGTCCTGATTGCTATCCGCGGTCAGGGCGGGGTGAGCCCATAATGGGGCAGCACGGCGTTATGTCGTCTGTGTAAAACGTGAATCACCCTGAAGGCCGGGCGACAAGCCCGGCCTTTTTTGTGGGCGGGCAGATTGTTTTTGTGCAGCGGCTGCTTTGGTGTGTGTTGAAACAGCCTGATGTCAGAATCGATCGTCGGCTGCTGCTGGCGTCTTGCGCTTATTGCATGACTGGGCTCTGTTGAATGGGTTTCCCCCGGCATGTAGGCAAGTGAAACGTACTGATAAGTATTATTTGCCTATTGGCGCGGCCAGTCTATTAGTATCATAGGTTGTTCGGGCCGCCATGCTGGCGGTATTTATTCATACGGAGACCTTATGTCCATTTCAGTCGGTGAGCGCGTTCCAGACGCGACCCTTAGCGAGTACATTGAAACCGCCACGGAAAGCTGCCCTATGGGCCCCAATAACTTTCAGGTGGCTGATCTGGTTAAAGGCAAGAAAATTGCCGTGTTTGCCGTTCCAGGCGCGTTCACTCCCACCTGCTCCGAGCAGCACCTGCCTGGCTTTATCGCCAAGGCAGAGGCGTTCAAGGCGGCTGGCGTTGATGAGATCTGGTGCGTGGCGGTAAACGATCCTTTCGTGATGGGCGCCTGGGGCAAGTCCCTGAACGTCAATGGCAAAGTTCGTTTGCTGGCCGATGGCAGCGCGGTCTGGACCAAGAAACTGGGTCTGGAATTTGACCTGACCGCCAAAGGTCTGGGCGTTCGTTCCAAGCGTTTTTCTGCTTTGCTGGACGACGGCGTTGTCACGCAGCTGAACATTGACAACGACGGTGGCCTGCACACAACGGATGCAGACACCCTGCTCAAACAGGTACAGTCTTAAGTATCTGATCCCGCGCCAGTCCGGCGTGGCGTGGGAGAGAAGGCTTACAAAGCGCTGGCTGCAAGCTGGCGCTTTTTTTTTACCGTGCTTCTGTCGCGATATCGGTGCCGACACCTGAACGATCGCGATGGCCTGGGCGGTTCTGCAGTTTTTTTAGGATGTGTGGATGCTGACATCGGTGGGTGCGTTCTCGTCCCTGTATTTTGCGACCCTGATGCTCTTGCTCAGCTCGGGCCTGTTCAATACCTTCATGGGGGTGCGCCTGACGGCCATCTCGGTGTCAGAGGTGTGGATCGGCGGCCTGATTGCCGTGTATTACCTGGGTCTGGTTTTTGGCGCCCGTATGGGACATCGCCTCATCATGGGGGTAGGCCATATTCGGGCCTATGCGGCCAGCGCGGCTATTGTCACCATTTGTGTGCTGCTTCAGATTCTGATCGACTCCATGTACGTCTGGTTGTTGCTGCGCTTTTTGGCGGGCGCGGCCATGGTGGTGCAGTTTATGGGGATTGAAAGCTGGCTGAATGAGCAAAGTGACAACAGCCAGCGCGGTACGATTTTTGCCATCTACATGGTGTTTTCCAGCCTGGGTACGGTGTTGGGACAGTTGTCCCTGACGCTGTTTCCCCATTTGAATTACGAGCCCTTGGTATTTGTGGCCATTTGTTCGGCCTTCAGTCTGGTGCCCGTGGCCATTACCCGCCGCAGTCACCCGCCTTTGCAGGTACCAGCGCCGATCAATGCACGCTATTACGTTGATCGAGTGCCCCTGTCCATGATGGTGTTGCTGGTTGCCGGTATGCTGACGGGTGCTTTTTATGGTCTGGCACCGGTGTACGCTGTGCGCGTGCATTTAAGTAGTGAGCAGGCTGCCTTGTTTGTGGCGGTGTCGGTGGCCGCGGGCGTTCTGGCGCAATGGCCGGTAGGTTGGCTGGCGGATCGCATGAGCCGCGTCAAGCTGATTCGCATCAATGCCATTTGTTTGCTGGCCCTGGCCATTCCATTATGGGGCTGGTTCGAGGTGCCGTTTTGGTTTTTGCTGATCTTCTCGGCCATGTTCGGGGTGCTGCAATTCACCCTGTATCCCTTGGGGGCGGCGTTTGCCAATGACAACGTCGATCCGGAGCGGCGCGTAGGTCTTAGTGCCATTCTTTATATGGTGTATGGGCTGGGGGCCTGTGTGGGGCCGCTGCTGGCCGGTGGCCTGATGACCTATATCGGCAGCAATCTGTATTACATCTTTGTGGCGGTCTGTGGCTTGTCGCTGGTCTTGCTGGTTCGTCCGCAAAAGGTACTGGGTGATCACTTGAGCCAGGATGCTCCCACCACTTTTGTGCCCATGCCCGACAGTTTGCAAAGCTCGGCAGCCGCCGTGGCGCTGGACCCACGCGTGGATATCAGCTCTGACGTGTCGCACGACCCGGTGTTCGAGGATCTGCCGCCCGTTCAAGAGCGGGTGCCCGCAACGATGGAAAGCACGGCCATGGAGCGCAAGGAGGGGGATGAATCTGCAGGGGCGACACATACAGAGAAAGACAAGGGGGTTGATCCCGTCGTGGGCAGCGCCGCAGACTTGGATGGCTCTGGGAAGCAGATCGATACGGGAAGCCCGGGACACGCCGAAGACGCAGAGAGCAAGCGTACATCGTCAGATCCGGGTTCCTGAGCCCTCGCCAGAATCGGACATGGTGTTGTAGCCTTTTCAAGCATGATTCATTCATGAAAAAACCCAGGCCACGCCTGGGTTTTTGTAGGCCTGCCTGAATCTTAAATCTGGAATTCAGGCCCGTTAAATTCGGCCTCAACCTCAATCTTGCCGCTTAGAATGTCCTGCTGCAGCGCTGAAATACGCTGGCGCACGACATCCGGGGTATCGGGAGCCATGATCAGCCGTACCGCATCAGGCTGTTGCAAGCCCACCTTAAAGATCTTGCCTGACTCGAACTTGTTTTCGCTCAGGTCCTTGCATGCTTGAAAAACGCCAATGCCTACATCCGCCCAGGCCGAACCTATAAACACATCGGGTTCGCGAGCCACCCAGTCAATCACATTGCCGATTTGCTTGATGCCCAGTTCACGGCAGGCCTGCGTTGTGCCGCTACGTCCTTTGTTCAGCATGGTGTAGATGATGTCTGCTCCGGCTTTGGCCTGAGCCTGGGTGACGCGGGCGGCCAGCTCAATATCATCCTGATTGCCGGAGAAATTTGTCAGCAGCTTCACCTCCGGATTGGCGTGCTTGACGCCAGCCGCATAGGACGCACGGGCGCGTAAGCCCGGTGGCACCCGTATCCCGGACTGGTGTGCCACCACGCCGGTTTTCGTCATCAGGGCTGCATAGGCACCGGCCAGCCAGGCGGACTCTTCCTGACGAACGTCGTAACTGCTCAGATTGCTGGCGGTAACCGCTCCTTGGGTGATCACCAGGCGGATATCAGGGAACTCCTTGGCGACAGCCAGTGCGGCGTCGGTATTCTGACCTCCGTGAGCGATCAGCAAGTCAGGTTTGTAGTGAGTGGCCAGTTCACGCAAGGCGGCTATCTGCGCCTGGGTTTCATTGGCAACCTGGTCTTTGTAATGGCCGCTAAGAGCGAGCTGATCCATGGCTTTTTTAAAGCCTTGGTAGCCCGCCTGCATGAAGCCGTTGTCATCGATGTGGCCGCAGAACAGGGCAGCGACCACCGGTTTGCTGGCAGCCAGAACGCGGCGGCTGAGCCAAGGCGTGGCCAATGTGCCCGCTGCAGCGCAGGTGGCCAGTAGTAATTGGCGGCGTGTTAATCCGGTCATGATGATGTCTCCTGGGTAGTCTCCGACGTGAGCGTCGGTAGAATTTGTTTTTTCTAATCTACAGGAGATGAAAAGCAGTCGTGCCCCGTCGCTTTAAATGTCAATCATATGGCTTTTCTTATAGTGCGGTTTGCCGGGCCCCGATGGGCTTGGCCCGGCAGGGGGCTGTTTAACGGGGAATCAGCGCGACGATGGCTCCTATGGCCAAGACAACACCCACGATATTGAGCGCACTAAGCTTTTCTTTGAAGAAACCGGCTCCAATGAGGGCTCCCAGCGCAATCACGCCGATGTTCATGGCAGAAAACACCAGAGTCGGGTTTTCGGGAAAGAGCTGATGGGCCCGAATATAAAAGAAAATATTCCCAAAATTCAGTGAACCCAGTACCAGTCCGGCCAGCAGGCTACCTTTGTGCCATTGGCAGCGCTTGATCAACAGCCAGCACAACATCAGCACACCCGCCAGGGAAAAGGACACAACCAGGCTGCTGGAGAAGGCAGCGCCCGCTTTGGAGAGCTGCTTGAACAGAATGTCGATCACGCCATACCCTAACCATACCGCCAGCAGCATCAGGGCAGGGTGCCCGGATCCCGGCTCCTGACTGCTGGATGAGCGGGGGCGTATCAGCAAACACAGCAGGGCAGTCAGGGCCAGGGCAATACCCAGCAGTTTCTGGCCGCCCATGTGTTCGCCAAACAGAAGAAAAGCAGCCAACAAGGGTAGAAACAGCGACAGTCGCTGGGCGGCGTCACTGAGTACGATGCCAGCCTGTCGGACGGCGGCCGCCATGAACAGAAAGACACTGGGCAGCAGGACGCCCAGCGCAATCAGAATCCACCACGGGGTAGCAGGATTGAGCAGGCTGCTCGGATGGGGTTGCAACAGTACCAGGCTTAAGGTGACTGCTACGCCGTAGTTGACCATGATGGCCTGAGCCACATCGATCTGCCGCTGGCGAGCGATCTTCAGCAAAATGGAAACGGCAACACTACACAGAATACTGGCGAACAGGGTCAGCATGTCAGAGAGCCTCGAGCATGGCGCGTGGTCGGGTCTGTTCCAGGGACAGAGGTGGTTCGGACAAGGTGGTTTTGGCAGCTTCCAGTTGCAGTCGGGCAAACAGGTCCTGATCGGCCACAAACTGCGGATTGCCAGTCGTCAACAATTGCTCGCCGTAGAAAATCGAGTTGGCTCCGGCCATAAAGCACAGTGCCTGGGTGCTGTCGTCCATGGTTTCGCGGCCGGCAGACAGGCGTACGGCGCTGGTGGGCATCAGGATGCGGGCAATGGCGATGGTGCGCACAAACTCGAAAGGGTCCAGGTCCTCGACCTGATCCAGAGGCGTTCCGGGCACTTTAACCAGTTGATTGATCGGCACGGACTCGGGGTAGGGGCGCATATTGGCCAGTTGAGCAAGCAGACCGGCACGCTCGCGCCGGCTCTCGCCCATGCCAATGATTCCGCCGCAACAACTGTTCAATCCGGCTGCGCGGACACGTTCCAAGGTGTCCAGCCGGTCTTGGTAGGTGCGTGTGCTGATGATCTGTCCGTAGAATTCCGGCGAGGTGTCCAGATTGTGGTTGTAGTAGTCCAGTCCGGCCTCTTTAAGGCGTTCGGCCTGGCCTTCTTTGAGCATGCCCAGGGTGACACAGGTTTCCAGTCCCATTGCTTTGACAGCGCTGACCATATCAATGACTTGATCCAGCTGTTTTTCGGTGGGGGAGCGCCAGGCAGCGCCCATGCAAAAGCGTTGCGCTCCTTGTGCCTGGGCCGCACGCGCGGCTTCCAGCACCTTCTCCAGAGGCATCAGGGGTTCGGGTTCCAGCTCGGTCTGGTACTTGGACGACTGTGGACAATAGGAACAGTCCTCGGGACAGGCGCCTGTCTTGATGGACAGAAGGCTGGAGAGCTGGATCTGATTGGCAGGGTGGTGTTGTCTATGGACAGTCTGTGCCTGGAATACAAGGTCCATAAAAGGCAACTCGTACAGCTCCATGATGCGACGGATCGTCCAGAGGGCGGGGGTATTTACAGACATGGCAGGCTACCTTATTCAGTGACGCGGCTATGCTAGGTTCTGCCTCACTGAAAGACGACTTTGCCGCCCTGTCGATAGCACGCCATTGTCGGGCTGACTGGCTTGTTTTCATGTTAATTGAATGAAAATTCGCTTAATTTCTTCTAATTTTCATCATTTATGTTGATGCAAATTGTTTCCATCCAAATATTTGCAAAATGTTTCAATGGCTGATTGACAGGCTGATTGCCCAGGGTTCGAGGTTTTTATCCGCGCTAAACTAAGGGGCAAATTTGTCAAAGGATCAACATGCATGTGTTCGAGCGCCGCATCACCGTGGAGTGGGGTGACTGCGATGAGGCCGGGATTGTTTTTTATCCCAATTATTTTTATTGGTTTGACAGCACGTATCAGGCCTGGCTGCGGCAAGTGGGGTTGAGTCAGCGTATTTTGCAAAGTGAGTACGACGCGGTGACACCACTGGTGGATGTGGGCGCCAATTTCCGTGCGCCGGTGACTTATGACCAGGAAATTCGTATTGGGGTGCGGGTCGTCCAATGGCAGGAGGGACGTTTCAAGATGGAATACCAGGTCTTCAATATGGACGGGGTACAGGTTGCCAGCGGTCATGAGTGGCGCGCGTGGGCGAAGGTTCTGCCCGGGGGAAAACTCAAAGCGGCGGCCATTGCCCCCGGTTTTCGTCAGCGTCTAGAGGGAGGTGGTGCTGTTTAACTGGGCCTGATTCGACGCAGGCAGGCGTTGTTGCACATCATGCAAGGCCGGCTTGCCATCGAGCGGGATGTAGACAAAAGCCAATTGCTTGAACAGGCGCGCTTGCCAGCGTGCTTGTTGCAGGCTGATATCGAGTACCAGCAGGCTGGGTTCATCTGGCCATTTACCATTGGGGTCCAGGTTGACTGCAGGCCACCAGCGCAAGTCCAGTTTCTGCAAACTACGCAGCAAACTTTCCTGGACTGCGTCGTTAAAAGCACGGCTGCAAATTTGTGCGCCTGGATTGCAGGCGGTCAAAATCGCCGCCCCACGGCTGGTTTCCTGTTGCAGTAACTGATTTAAGGTTCTGTTGAACTGGCCGATACGCACATCTATATCGCCCTGCGGGCTATGTACACGGTAGATCGCCTTCTCGAATGCGTGAGACAGGGCGGCGGGCAGGTCTTTCTGTGTAGACATAAGCTATCTTGCGTCGTTCTGTTCTCTGGACCCACAAAACAGGCAGTGGGATGCATGGTTTCTGTGCTAAAGCCCACCCCCGGCAAAAGGCGCCCATTTTTAATGGGAGGCAGCCGGCAGAGAAAAAATCTGCCGGGTGCGGGGAGCTTGTTTCAGACCATGCATCCATTATTTACACAGTTTCAGCCTTCAAGCAAGGGATGCGACCCGTGGGTCCTGGATGCGATTCCAGATGGCATACAGGCTGGGCAAGAATAAAAGGGTCAGGATGGTGCCGATGGCTGTGCCGCCGATCAGCGTCAATGCCATGGATCCCCAGAACACGGAAAACGATAGCGGGATAAACGCCAGCACGGCGGCCAGCGCCGTCAAGATAACCGGGCGGGCGCGCTGGACGGTAGCTTCAATCACCGCATCATAGGGGGAGGCCCCTTCGGCGCGATTGGTCTTGATCTGCTCGATCAGGATGAGCGTGTTACGCATCAGGATGCCGGCCAGACCAATCAGCCCCAAAATGGCGGTGAAGCCAAAGGGCTGCTGAAAGATCAGCAGGGCCGGCACGCTGCCAATCAGTCCCAAGGGGGCAGTCAGAAATACCATGATCATGTTCGAGAGCGAACGCACCTGGATCACGATGACCAGGAGCATCAGCGCAATCATGACCGGAAAGACCGGCAACAGAGCGTCGTTGGATTTCTTGGCCTCGGCGGTAATCCCGCTCATCTCGATCAGATAGCCCGGTGGCAGAGAGGCTTGCAGGGGAGCAAATGCCTCCATGACTCGGTTGGCCACTTCTGCCGGCTGAACGTGTGGAGCAATGTCACCGCGCACGGTCATGGTGGGTAAACGATTGCGGCGAGCCAACTTGGGCTCCTCCTGGATCATCTCCAATTTCCCAATCTGTTCCAGTGGCAGGTTCTTGCCTTGGTCGTTGGTGACGGTCAGGCCAGACAGTCGGGTGGGGTCATGCCGGTTGATCGCCGAGCTGCGGGCGATGACCAGGACATTGCGCAGGTCCTCACGGTATTCCGCCACTGTCGTACCATCGAGTTGCAGCTGAATTTGCTCGGCCAGACGCTGGCGGTTCAAGCCCAGGGCTTGCAGGCGTTGCGGGTCTATATCCAGCTTCAACACGGGCACGCGTGCGCCCCAGTCCACGTTGACCTGACGCATGTCCGGGTCGGCTCGCATGATGGCCATGGCCTGTTCCGAAATGTCGCGCAACCTGTCCAGTTCGGGGCCCCGAACCAGAAACTCGACCGGATACTTGGTGGAGGGGCCAAATACCAGTTGGGTGGCGCGAACCCGTGCCTCGGGAGTCAGACCATCGGCCACCACCTGACGAAAGCGCTGCAGCAAGGCATCGCGGTCGTGATGATCCGCCGTCAGGACGACCAGACGGGCAAACGAAGGGTCCGGCAGTTCCGGGTTGTAGGACAGAAAAAAGCGTGGCGCACCCTGTCCGGCATAGCTGGTGACCAGTCGTGTTTCAGGCTGCTCGCGCAGCCAGCTTTCCACTTTGCGGGTGACGGCCTGAGTGGACTGGATGCTGCTGCCTTCGGGCAACTGCACCTCCACCAGCAGTTCAGGCCGATCGGACGTGGGGAAAAACTGCTGTTTGACGAAACCCATGCCCACCACCGCCAGTATGAAGGCCCCCACCACAATACCGGCCACCAGAAACTTATGGTGTACGGACCAGGCGATCATGCGCCGCAGGCGCATATAGTTGGGCGTGTCGTAAATGGCTTGATGGCCCCCTGGGCGGGCCGCAATGGCGGGCAAGAGCTTCACGCCCATATAAGGCGTGAACGCCACGGCGACCACCCAGGAAGTCAACAGGGCGGCTGCCAGAATCCAGAAGATGTTGCCTGCATACTCTCCGGCAGAGGAGCGGGCAAACCCGACGGGCAGAAAGCCAATAATGGTCACCAGCGTGCCAGAGAGCATCGGGGCTGCCGTATGATTCCAGGCGTAGGCGGCGGCCTTCAGGCGGTCCATGCCTTCTTCCATCTTCACGATCATGATCTCGATGGCAATAATGGCATCGTCCACCAGCAGGCCCAGCGAGATAATCAGCGCGCCCAGTGTGACTCGGTCAAAGACCTTGCCTGTCATCATCATGATGACAAACACCATGGCCAGTGTCAGGGGGACGGCAGCGGCCACGACGATCCCCACCCGCCAGCCCATGCTGATCAGGCACACCAGCAGCACCACACTGAGCGCGGCGAAGAACTTGAACATGAACTCGCCCACCGCCGAGGCAATATTCACCGATTGGTTGGTCACGGTCTCCAGCGAGAATCCCAAAGGCAGGGCGGCAGCAATCTCTTCGCGCGCTTTCTCCAGATCTTTGCCCAGGTACAGGCCGTTATAGCCTTCTTGCATGACCACATCCAGCAGCATGGCAAACTGCGCATTATGATGAATCTCGAAGCTGGGCGGGTCCTCGTAGCCCCGGCTGATGGTGGCAATATCGCCCAGACGCAGCGCGTGACCCTGAACATAAATATAGGTGTCGCTGATCGCCTGAACATTATCCAGTCCCGCACTGAGGCGCAGATGAATCCGTGGCCCGTCGGTACTGATGGCGCCACTGGGGGTCATGGCGCTGCGCTGCGACAGGGCCTGCAGGATCTGTTGGGGATTGAGTTGCAAATTGTGCAGCTTGGTCTCGTCCAGATCGATGAAAATACGTTCGCTTTGCTCCCCCAGGATGTTGACCTTCTTGACGCCGGGCACTTGCAGCAACTGGCTGCGTACCTTCTCCGCTTCCCGGGTCAGCAGGCGGGGCGGCAAACCAGGGGCCTGCAGCGCGAACAGGCTGAACGACACATCCGAATACTCGTCATTGACGAAAGGGCCCTGTACGCCCTGGGGCAGACTGGGCGCCTGATCCTGGAGCTTTTTACGTAACTGGTAGAACTCGCTCTGGACATCGGCCGGGGGCATGGTGTCCTTCAAGGTCACCACCATCAGGGCAGTGCCGGGACGGGTGACAGTCTCCACTTTGTCAAACCAGCGCAGCTCCTGCATGCGTTTTTCCAGGGGCTCGGCCACCAGATCCTGCATTTCCTGGGCCGTGGCACCGGGCCACAGGGTGGTAACGGTAAGAACTTTGACGGTAAACGCCGGGTCTTCTGCCCGACCCAGCTTGACGAAGGAGTAGATGCCGGACGCCGCCAGGGCGATGATCAGAAATAGAGTGATGGCCCGTTCGCGCACGGCCAGCGCGGAAAGATTGAAGCGGCCTGTCATGGCTTGGCCTCGCGTGTTTCAGGACGCACTTCCTGGCCTTCGTGCAAGAGATTGGCGCCCAGCGCCACGATAGGGGTGCCCGCATCGGGCCCATCGGAAAGGTAGGCGTGTTCCTGGGCCAGCTTGGCGATAGTCACTGCCTGCCAATGCACGGTGTTCTGAGCGTCGATGACCCACACGCCCGGGCCTTTGCCTGGATCGTAAAGCGCGGTGAGGGGAACCTGGTTCAAGGCATCCGCCTCCGGGGGTGTCAGGTGCACGATGGCGCTGGAACCCAGGCGGGCGCTGATGTTTTCATCGTCAAAGGAGAAGCGGGCCTGATAGCTGCGCGTGGCCGGGTCCGAGGACTGGGCCAGTTCGCGCAATCGGGCGGGCAGGCTTTGCTGGGAGTCGGTCAGCTCGATCGTGGCGCGGGTGCCCAGCGGAATATCCCATTGTTCAGGCAGGCTGACGATCACCTCTCGCGGGCCGTCCAGAGCCAGACGCAGCACGGCCTGACCGGGACTGACAACCTGGCCAACGTCACCCATCTGCGCAGTGATAATGCCATCCGCATCTGCCTTTAGGGCGCTGTACTGATCGGCATTCCGTGCGATTTCGGCCTGTGCCTGGGCGGACTTGAGATTGGCCTGAGCGCTGCGCAACGCCTGTCTGCTTTGTTCGTGGGCCTGACGAGAGACGCCCCCCTGGTCGACCAGCAAAGACAGGCGCTTGTAATCCGATTCGGCCTGTTCGGCCTGAGCCTGGGCAGCTTGTACGGCGGCCAGACGGGCGCGGTGATCCAACTGCAGGTCCTTGGGGTCCAGCGTCATGAGGAGCTGCCCCTTTTTCACATGTTCACCGTTTTGGACATGGCGTGTGTCAATTTTGCCGCCCACCCGGAAGGCCAGTGGGCTTTCGATTCGTGCGCTGACCAGTCCCAGAAAGCGCCGTTGCTGATCCGCCTTGGCTTGAACCATGCTTTGAATCACCAAGGGCGCCTGGGTGCGCGGGTCAGCCTCCTGGGTCTGCTGGCTGCACCCCATGAGAACCAGGGCGGTGGACAAACTCAATACAGGACTAAGAGAGCGAAAGAGAGCCATGCAGGACTCCGGGTAAGTAAATAGTTGGTTGAACTGTAACTCGGGAGGTAGGTCAGGGCATCAGGCTGCGCAAAATCAGGGGAGTTACCACCAGCAAACCCTGACGCGTTTTTTCGGCCGGATGTATCTCCAGCAGCACGGGATGCAGACAGGCTGTGAGTGCAAACAAAATGCCCTGAACCACTTCGTCCAGCGGGGTACGCCGCTCGAAGTCTCCGCTTTCCCGGCCTGCGCGTACCAGTGCCGTGATTTGTGCCAGCAGATCCTGCCTGTGCTGATCGACAGTGGGCCAGTTGTTTTGCAGGGCCTCGATCACGACTTCCTGCATGCGCCCTTCTTGCAGGAACAGCTCCAGGCTTAGCTGGCAGGCGGTTTCGATAAAGTGGCGCAGCCGCTCGATGGGAGGGAGGTCACTGTCGACAATCTGCTGCAGCTGCTGATGCATGCCATGCAGCACCGAGTGGCAAATGGCCTGGCCGATAGCCTGCTTGGAGTCGAAGAAGCGATACAGGTAAGCGCTGGAGACGCCGATTGATTTGGCCAGACTCGCGACCGAGGTTTTGCGATAACCATAGAGCCGGAAATGCCTGTTGGCCTGCTCGATGATCTGTTCGCGGCGATGGTGTTCGGTCGGGCCACGCTGGCCCAGGGTGCTGACAGGCATGACTCTTGAATATTGAAGTAACGATAATGCAATACATTAACTTCCCCGGAGAGCGGGAGCAAGACAATTGCTGATTTGAATAGGGAGCAATGCAAGAGCACTAGCAAGCCACAGGCCTGCGCAGGCAGCTCGCTTGCAACTGGCGTGAGCCCTGGGCCACGCCTCATTTCCTGGAAAGGGGGCTGGGACTATCAGGGGGGGGGGCATGGTACCGGTAGGAGAGCCCGATGGACGGGGTGGCCTTGGAGGAGCGGAGCGCGACCATGGTTTGACTCGGGGCGCTGGGTTGCGGCGTGCCTGGAAAGGCAGGCCTTTATAAAAGCCTGCCATGGGTTTTGCAGCAGTAAAGAAAAAAGCCTGACAGATCGAAATCTATCAGGCTTTTTGGAATTTTTGGCGGAGCGGACGGGGCTCGAACCCGCGACCCCCGGCGTGACAGGCCGGTATTCTAACCAACTGAACTACCGCTCCGCAGCGGTGCCAAGCAAAAGCTTTGGCGTCCCCTAGGGGATTCGAACCCCTGTACCCACCGTGAAAGGGTGGTGTCCTAGGCCTCTAGACGAAGGGGACAGGACTTACAACTAAACCGTCGTTTTGGTGGAGGTAAGCGGGATCGAACCGCTGACCTCTTGCATGCCATGCAAGCGCTCTCCCAGCTGAGCTATACCCCCAATTTTTCTTTACTTCATTTTTTGACTGTGCCAAAAAACTAAAGTATCGAAATAAGTGTCAGGCTTGACGAGGCTTGCCACTTCAAACTGCTAGAACCAGTCCGGGACTGATTCATAAAATCTTTTGGCGGAGCGGACGGGGCTCGAACCCGCGACCCCCGGCGTGACAGGCCGGTATTCTAACCAACTGAACTACCGCTCCGCAGCGGTGCCAAGCAAAAGCTTTGGCGTCCCCTAGGGGATTCGAACCCCTGTACCCACCGTGAAAGGGTGGTGTCCTAGGCCTCTAGACGAAGGGGACAGGACTTACAGCTAATCTTCGTTTTTTGGTGGAGGTAAGCGGGATCGAACCGCTGACCTCTTGCATGCCATGCAAGCGCTCTCCCAGCTGAGCTATACCCCCATTTCGGTGTTCTTTTTTGTTGACCACCAACGAAGAATTGAGATTATGAAGATGTTTTTGTCTTTGTGCAAGTCTTTTGAGAGAAAAAAGAAAAATAAAGCAAAAAAACTTCAAGACAGGGGGCTAAGGCAAGACGAACGCGGGTAGGAAGGGGCGAGATGGACACAAGAGGCAGGCACGGGAAACCGGGGCGAGTGCGACTTGCTCCCATCCGTATCTTTTTATTTCAAGCGGTGTTTTGTATCTTCTTTGTGTCATAACATTTCATATATGAGTCAATAGACGTAAATCGTTTCTCGACTTCACGTCGTTTTTTTGTCCCTTGCGCGGGGGGGGAATCCCCTCTTAGGCGCATAAATGAAGGCTCTATAAGAAATTTGCGCTGCTCGGTAATCTAATGATGTTATGCTTCGATGAGTAACATTTCACCTGCAATCATTACGTTTTGTAGGCCGATCTCTGAGCCTGCATTTTCTATTTAATGGCGCTATGTCAGCAAAGCAGTGCATATCATCACCTCTGCCTGTTCCAGTGGATGCACAAAGACGAATCAGTTTGCGTGCTTTGCTGATTTGGGTGCTGCTGGTTTGGCTGTTATTGATTTCCGCGACGGTTACGGTCATTTACAAGCAGAATCAGGCAGATATCCGCTTGCAGGCCAGCAGTGGCCTTTTGCGACAACTGTCGGATATCAGTTATTCCGTGGCGCTGGCCGCGCCATCCAGCTCCACCCCGGCCCGTTTGCGTCAGCTCGACCAGCAGTTTCAGTCTGTCGTGCAGTTGCTTCGCGAGGGAGGCATGGTCGATGGTGTGGTTCTCGTGCCGCTGGACAAACCCTTGCTGGGACTGGTCTCGCAGTTGAGCAATGAGTGGCAGCGGCGGCTGATGCGCCTGGATTTTCCGGTCAGCTCGGAGCAGGTGCTTTTACCCGCTGCCAGTCTGAATGCCGAAGATTCCCTGTTCCGGCATAACACGCAGCAATTGCTGGACGCTTTTGACGTTCTGCGTGAACGTACTCGCTCCCAGCACCGCTGGACGGTGTTTTTCATGCTGGCGCTCGATGCGTTGGCGCTGTTTCTCTCTTACTTTATGTTGCGCGCCTGGGTGGCCACGCCCTTGAGGCAACTGCTCGCCCAGGGAAAGGCCTTTACCCAGGGGCATTACCGCACAAAAAGCATCAGTTCCGGTACGGATGAAACGCGCTATTTGTCGCAGATTCTGAATGACTGCGGGTTGCAGATTCAACAGCGGGATGCCCAGCTCTCCATTCAGCAGCGCAATTTATCGCAGCTCAACGCCATATGCCGCAGCGTAAGTCACAACCCTTTATTGGGTATTTACGTGAGCCGCGACGGCCGCTTTGATTTTGTTAATAAAAAGTTGGCGGAAACATTGGGATATAGTCGCGCGCAATTGCGTCAGGAGTTCACGGTGGATCAGATTTTCCTGTCTCCACGATTTCCGTCCCTGACTCATACGGTGCCCGATTCGCGTTCAGGCGGCAGCAGTTTGCGTTATGAAACACGGGCATTGCGCCATGATGGCAAATCCATTGATGTAGAGATCTGTGCCATCCCCATTCGGCTGAATGGCCGTACGGCCATGGTGGCGGTGGTGCAGGACATCACCACGCGGGTGCGTAATGAGGTGACGGGCCGCTTGGCGGCGGTAGTCTATGAGAACACCTGCGAAGCCATTGTGGTTACCGACCGCTTTGGCCACGTGGTCGATGCCAATCCGGCCTTTAGCCGCATCACGGGCTATGAGCTCGATGAAGTTCGCGGACGCAGCTTGTCGCTCCTGAATTCCGGTCGTCAAGATCGCGAGTTCTATCGCAAGATGTGGCGCGAGATTTCAGAAACGGGGCGTTGGCAGGGGGACATCTGGAACCGTCGCAAGAACGGGGA
This sequence comes from Alcaligenes ammonioxydans, assembly GCF_019343455.1. Classification (NCBI taxonomy): domain Bacteria; kingdom Pseudomonadati; phylum Pseudomonadota; class Betaproteobacteria; order Burkholderiales; family Alcaligenaceae; genus Alcaligenes; species Alcaligenes ammonioxydans. Next base: position 700,266 of record NZ_CP049362.1, read on the forward strand.
GGATTTTGCCGAGCGTCTGACGATCAGTACTGCGTGGAACCCCGACGGCACGGTGTATCGTCACATCGGCCTGTTTACGGACATCACCAGCCATAAAAAGCGTGAGGCCCAGATGTGGCGGCAGGCGCATTACGATCATTTGACAGGCTTGCCCAACCGGCAGATGTTCCAGGATCGTTTGCAACAGGCTCGCGAGCAATCCCGCCGTACTGGTTTGCCCTTCGCCCTGATCTTTATGGACCTGGACTTCTTCAAGGATGTGAACGATTCCCTGGGGCATGAGAAAGGAGACGTGCTCTTGCAGGAAGTGGCCCAACGCCTGCAACGCTGTGTGCGGGTGACAGATACGGTAGCGCGAATTGGTGGCGACGAGTTCACTGTCATTTTGTCCGATATCAGTGATGCATCGATTGTGGAACGTACCTGTCGCTGTTTGCTGGACACGATTGAGGAGCCTTTCCAGCTGGGCAAGAACTCAGTGTCTGTCTCTGCCAGCGTGGGTATCACCTTGTTCCCCGAGGATGGGGACGATGCCGGTCAGCTTTTGAAAAATGCGGACATGGCCATGTATGCGGCCAAAGCGTGTGGTCGCAACCAATACTGCCGTTTTTTACCTGCCATGAGCGAAGCGGTGGAGGCTCGCCTTCGTTTCTCCCAGGATCTGCAAAAGGCCTTGAGCGAAAAGCAGTTTCAGCTCTATTACCAGCCTATTGTGGATATGCGTACGGGACAGGTCACCCGCGCTGAAGCCTTGATTCGTTGGGAGCATCCTCAGCTCGGTCTGGTGCCGCCTTCGGAGTTCATTCCTTTTTCCGAAGACTCCGGGCTGATTGTCTTGATCGGAGAATGGGTATTCGAGACGGCTGCCCAGGCGGCGGTCAGGCTGCGCCACGAGTTGGACCCCAGTTTCCGGGTCAGCCTGAACGTGTCACCCGCGCAGTTCAAGCTCAATGGTTCTTGTGCGCGGGAATGGGTGGAGTATCTGCAAACCCAGGGCATTCCGGGCGATGCGCTGGTGGTGGAAATTACGGAGCGTCTGTTGCTCGATGATCAGGGGCAGGCCTTGCAGCAGCTGCGCTCCTTGCGTGAATATGGCATGAGTGTGGCGCTGGATGATTTCGGCACAGGCTATTCCTCTCTGTCCCATTTGAAGCGCTTTTCCATCAATGTGCTCAAGATTGATCAGTGTTATATCCGTAATTTGGCGCTGAGCAGCGAGGATCTGGTCCTGACCCAGGCCATGATCGTCATGGCGCAAAAACTGGGTTTGCGCGTCGTGGCAGAAGGAGTGACCAGCCACGAGCAGCTGGACTTGCTCAACCACGCCGGCTGCGATTACATGCAGGGCTATTTGTGCTCGACGCCGATCCCGGCAGACGAGTTTGTGGATTGGTGCAAGACCTGGAATCGGGACCATGCAGGGGGATTTGCCGCGGGTCTGTATCCCGTGGGTCCCCAGGCGTTGCAGTAAGAAGGTCTGTTCAGGCGACGCGGTCGCTGGACATGTCGGCGTGCCGCACCCCCGGTGCTCAGGATGAGCGGCGAGCGCGCCAGGCAAACATAATCAGCAAGAGGCTGGCCCAGATCAGAAAGGGCAGGTTGCCGTATTTTACGTAGGGTGTCAGGCCAGTGGTGCCCTGTACTTCCACATCCAGTACGCCCGGTGTCAAGGGCGGCAGCACGGCGCGAATCCGTCCATACGGATCAATGGCAGCCGTCATGCCGGTGTTGGTCGCGCGCAGCATGGGACGTCCTGTTTCCAAGGCTCGCATGCGCGAGATCTGCAAATGCTGGCTCAAGGCCCAGGAGTTCCCGAACCAGCCCAGATTGCTGATATTTAGCAGCACGCTCGCCCCCTGCTGACCAGGGCGGCCCTGGACGGCCTGGATGATCTCTTCACCAAAAACGTCTTCATAGCAGATATTGGCCGCGACACGACCTTCTGGCAGCTGGAAAGGAGCTTGTGGCAGGGCGCCCCGGTGAAAGTCACCCAAGGGGATATTCATCATGTCCACGAACCACCGAAAGCCGGCGGGGATGAATTCGCCAAAGGGCACGAGATGGTGTTTGTCGTAGTAGGCAGCAGTGCTGTTGATGATGTCCTGAGGCTGGGTTTGGGGGGTGATCAGCAAGGCACTGTTGGTATAGCTGAGTTTGCCATCGACCGTACCGCGATCCATGGGTACGCCCAGCACCAGATTGGCTTGATGACGTTGGGCCAGTTCTGTCCAGCGCAACCAGAAGCTGGTTTCCAGACGGTTCTGCAAAACCGGGATGACGGTCTCGGGCAGGACAATCAGACGCGGCGCGTCCTCGGGGGATTTGGCGTCCAGATTGGCCAAGTCGTAATAGCGTTCTATGCCCTCGCCCATCGCGGGGCCAAACTTGGCGCTCTGGTCGACATTGCCTTGCACCAGCCGGGCGATGAACGGATCACCCTGAGGTTTAACCCAGGCGATATGCGGCAAACTGATGCCGATCAGGCCGAAAACCATGGCGATGCCAATACCAATGGCACTAGAAGGGCTCTGGTTTTTGTCTTTGGAGGCGGCAAACTGGGCGATGACCGCGGCACTGAAGGCGGACAGCCAGGCCAGACCATAGACGCCGACAAGTGGAGCCCAGCCGGTAAACATGCCTTCCGCATGGGCGTAGCCGATGTTCAGCCAGGGGAAGCCGGTCAGTAGCGTGCCCCGCAGCCATTCGCTCAGCGCCCAGCAGCTTGCAAACCCCGCGGACAATAGCAGTCGTGGTAGCCAGGCATCACTATTGTGTTTGGGACGCAGCTTTTGCCACACGGCCGCAGCCAGGGCGGGGAAAAGGGCCAGTGCAGCTGCCAGCAGCAAGACCCCCAGGGCCGCCAGCCAGGATGGCATCCCGCCATACTGGTGCATGCTGATGTAGAGCCAATACACGCCGACGGCAAAGTTGCCCAGACCAAACCAATAGCTGCGTCCGAAAGCTTGTCGTAACGACTGCGCTGCCATGATCTGCGAACAGGCTATGGCTAGCAGGGTGATCTGATAAAACGGCAGAATCCAGGAGGGCAGCGGGCCTATCGAAAAGGACAGGGCATGCAAGCCCCCCAGAGCCAGCATTAACGCGACGCGCAGCGCCTGGGGGACAGGTTTGGAATCAGGATTGTTCAAGATGGGGCTCGGCGGGTGTGGCTCGCTGAACGTGCAGCCAAAGGGCTCGTTTCGCATCGGCACGCACGACGGTGATGCTGATGCCGTCAAGCTGGGCGACATCGCCCCGGCGAGGGATGTGCCCCAGTTCGGATGCCAGCCAGCCACCCACGGTATCAAAGTCGTCGTTGGGCAGATTGGTATGGAACGCTTCGTTGAAATCGGGGATTTCGGTCAGGGCCATGACCCGCCAACTGTCAGGGCCTGCCTGGAAAATGGTCTGTTCGGCGTCTTCATCGTATTCGTCCTCGATGTCGCCGACAATTTGTTCCAGCACGTCTTCCATCGTGACCAGCCCGGCGGTGCCGCCATGTTCGTCAATGACGACGGCCAGGTGATTGCGGCTGCCACGGAACTCATGCAGCAGCACATTCAGGCGTTTGGTTTCAGGAATGAACACGGCAGGGCGGATCAGCGGCCGCAGATCCAGTGTGGGGTTGGCAATGGACAGCAGCAAGTCTTTAGCCAGCAATATACCGATGATGTTGTCGCGTTCCGTCTCATAGATGGGGAAGCGGCTGTGGCCCGTTTCAATAATGATGGGCAGCATCTCGGTCAAGGGCTTGGCGATGTCCAGCATATCGATCTTGGAGCGCGGCACCATGATATCGGCCACCGTCTTGTTGGCCATATCCAGCGTTCCAGCGATCATGGAGAGCGATTCGTCGTCGATGACTTTGCGAGCGTGGGCCGCAACCAGGACAGACTTAAGGTCTTCTCGGTCTTCGGGCTCGTGACGCCGATTGAAAAAAGCACTTAAGCGAGAGATAGGATTGTTTGAGCTGGCCTTGGAAGGGCGGGGCTCAGGGTCGGTAGCAGAGTCTGACATTGTCCGAAGGACGAGTTAAGGAAAAATTAAGCATAACCGAAAAACGATGACAAGGTATGGACCTGTCATCATTCGCAAGGCGTGAAGCACGGCGCGTATTGATGCGGTTTTGTCATCGGCGGCCACACGAAGCCGGCACAGCGCGCGCTAGCGTTCCTGATAGGGATCAGGAATACGAAAGCTGGCCAGCACGGCTGTTTCCAGTGCTTCCATGTCCTGGGCCTCGTCTTCTTCGAGGTGGTCATAACCCAGCGAATGCAGGCAGCCGTGCACAACCAGATGAGCAGCATGATGCAAAAAGGGTTTGTCTTGTTCCTGGGCTTCACGTTCCAGAACGGGCAGACACAACACAATGTCGCCATGGACCACGCCGTCTTCGTCCTGACCATATTCAAAGGTCAGCACATTGGTCGCGTAGTCGCGATCTCGGTAGCTCAGGTTCAGGCTTTGGCCTTCCTGGGCTCCCACAATGCGCAAGGTGGCAGACAGACCCGTAAAGCGATCCTCGGGGTGGATGCGTTCGACCGCCATCTCAAGGGTGCGCTGCATCCAGCGGCGGATACGGGAGCGGCTCAGTTCGGGACATTCAACAGCGTACTGGACGCTCAAGGACAGATCAGGCATCACCGGCTCGTTCGTATGCGTCCACAATTCGCGCAACCAGGGGGTGGCGCACCACATCACGGCTGCTAAAGCGCGAGCAGGAAATACCTTGCACGTTTTCCAGCACCGTGACGGCATGGGTCAAACCACTGCGCTGGCCTTTGGGCAAGTCCACCTGGGTGGGGTCACCAGTAATAACGGCCTTGCTGCCAAAACCGATACGGGTCAGGAACATTTTCATCTGTTCCGGCGTGGTGTTCTGGGCTTCGTCCAGAATCACAAAAGCATGGTTCAGCGTGCGGCCGCGCATGTAGGCCAGCGGTGCGATCTCGATGGTCTGCTTCTCAAACAGGCGCTGCACTTTTTCCACGCCCATCAAGTCGTACAGGGCGTCGTACAGGGGGCGCAGATACGGGTCCACCTTTTGGGCCAGATCGCCGGGCAAAAACCCCAGCCGCTCACCGGCTTCCACTGCCGGCCGGGTCAGAATCAGACGATGGACGGATTCGCGCTCCAGTGCATCAATGGCGCAGGCCACGGCCAGCCAGGTTTTGCCGGTACCGGCCGGGCCGATGCCAAAGTTGATGTCGTGGTTCAGAATGTTGCGCAGGTACTCGCGCTGACCAGGGGTACGTGGCCGCAGGTCGCGTTTGGCCGTGCGCAGGGAAATGTCGTCCTGACCCACAGGAGGCAGCTCGGGCAAAGCCTCTGGCGCAGGTTCCTTTTCGTGGCTGCGGCTGGCGCCCAGCTCGACCAGACCCAGTTGGATATCGTCGATATTGAGCGCCCGATGCACTGCGCGCGAATGAAACCAATCAATGGCCTTGGCGGCCTGTTCCGCACGCGCGCCTTCAATCGAAACATGGCTGCCACGCCGACGCAGCGTGACGTCGTAGGCAATAGCAATCTGCTTGATGTTCTCGTCCAAGGGGCCACACAGATTGGCCAGATGGGTGTTGTCCCCATCCAGACGCACAGCAGTGGGCAGGCGGCGGCGTTGACTAGTCATAGATCAGGCTCCTGCAACCCGGTCATGGGTCACGATTTCTCCGCGCAATGTGTTGGTCAGTACCTGGGTGACATGCACATCCACGATTTGTCCGATCAGGCGAGGATCACCCGGGAAGTTGATGATGCGGTTGTTTTCGGTACGGCCTTTCAGTTCCGAATCGTCTTTGCGTGAGGTGCCTTCGACCAGAATGCGCTGCACGCTGCCGACCATGGCCTGGCTGATGGCCTGGGCCTGTTCGTTCACCAGTGCTTGCAGGCGGTGCAAACGGTCCAGTTTTTCTTCTTTGCTGGTGTTGTCTTCCAGGTCGGCGGCAGGCGTGCCAGGGCGACGGGAGTAGACAAACGAGAAGGACTGGTCGAAATTCACATCGCGAATCAGTTTCAGGGTTTTCTGGAAATCCTCTTCTGTCTCGCCGGGAAAGCCGACGATGAAGTCCGAGGAAAGGACGATATCCGGTCGGGCTTCGCGCAAGCGGCGCACGATGGATTTGAACTCCAGCGCAGTGTAGCCGCGTTTCATGGCAGCCAGAATACGGTCGCTACCTGCTTGCACCGGCAGGTGCAGGAAGGGCACGAGCTTGGGCAGATTGCCATGGGCTGCGATCAGGCGCGAGGTCATTTCCTTGGGGTGAGAGGTGGTGTAGCGAATGCGCTCGATACCGGGAATCTCGTGTACGTATTCCAGCAGCATGGCGAAGTCGGCAATTTCGCCCGCCACGTCGGTAGGGCCACGGTAGGCGTTCACGTTCTGGCCCAGCAGCGTCACTTCACGCACACCCTGGTCGGCCAGGTCAGCCACTTCCATCAGCACGTCGTCAAAGGGACGGGAGACTTCGGGGCCGCGGGTGTAGGGCACCACACAGAAGCTGCAGTACTTGCTGCAGCCTTCCATGATGGACACAAAGGCCGAATAGCCTTCCACGCGTGCGGGGGGCAGGGCGTCGAATTTTTCGATTTCCGGAAAGCTGATGTCCACCTGCGAGCGGCCGCTGTTGCGCCGCTTGACGATCAGCTCGGGCAGGCGGTGGAGTGTCTGGGGGCCAAACACCACATCCACGTAAGGCGCGCGACGAATAATCGTGTCACCTTCCTGGCTGGCCACACAGCCACCCACGCCAATGACCAGATCGGGATTCAGCGCCTTCAAGTGCTGGACCCGGCCCAGGTCCGAGAACACCTTTTCCTGCGCCTTCTCGCGTACCGAACAGGTATTGAACAGGATGATGTCGGCTTCTTCGGGATTGGTGGTCAACTCCACGGGGCGATCCTGATTCAGGATATCAGCCATTTTTTCGGAGTCGTACTCGTTCATCTGGCAGCCAAAGGTGCGAATGAAGAGTTTGCGGGCAGGTTTGGCGGCAGCGTCCGCCGTGTCGGGGCTAGGGTGTGTGGTGTCAGTCATAAGAGAAGCCGTGACGGGTGTATATCCCGCGGGCCATTGAGAATGAAGAATCGAGCATTATAACGCCCCGTCTTACAGGGGGCACAAACAAGGGACTGTTCTTGTTCAACTTGTTGCGGGCAGGCCGCCCCTCAGAGGTGCGTTTATGGGAAGCCGCCACAGGGGTGAACTGGCCGTATCTGACGCGTTCAACTCGGCCCTCTTGCAAAGGGTTTTCTATGAATATATGATTCATATGTGTTTCATATAGAGGTTGGGTGATGGGTATTGTCAATATTGATGATGAGTTACACGATCAGTTGCGCAAGGCGAGCACCGTTTCGTGTCGCTCCATTAACGCGCAGGCTGCCTTCTGGATACGTATGGGTTTGCTGTGCGAATTGAATCCCACTTTGAGCTTTAACGACATCGTTGCCCGAGAGATGAGGGCGGTCGGTTTGGGTGAGCCTGCGGTGCCCCTGGAACAAACGGAGCCCGCATGATCAAGACGGCAGGCGAAATTGCCTTGATGGCCGAGTCGGGTCGTTTGCTGGCGCAAGTGTTCACGCGTCTGGATCAGTTGGATCTGATTGGCATGAACACCATGCAGGTCAATGATCTGGTCGAGAGCTACATCGTCCAGGACCTGCAAGCCCGGCCCGCCAGCAAAGGGCAGTACGGTTATGCCTATGTTCTGAACTCATCGCCCAATCAAGTCGTGTGTCACGGTATGCCGTCCACGGCGGATGTGTTGAAAGAGGGAGATATCGTGAACTTCGATATCACCCTGGAGAAGAATGGCTTTATCGCGGATTCCAGCAAAACCTACACGGTGGGGCAGGTTACGTCTGCTGCGCAAAAACTGGTCGATGCCTGCTATATGGCGATGTGGAAAGGCATACAAGCCGTGCGTCCGGGCGCGACTTTGGGTGATGTGGGATTTGCCATCTCGCAATACGCACGCACGAACGGCTACTCCGTTGTGCGCGATTACTGTGGGCACGGCATCGGGCGAGAAATGCATGAAGCCCCCGAGGTCCTGCACTGGGGTACGCCGCGCACAGGCTTGCGATTGAAGGAGGGCATGGTGTTCACCATTGAACCTATGCTCAATCAAGGCGGTCATGCGGTGCAAACCGGGAAAGATGGCTGGACCGTACGTACCTGTGATGGCTTGCTGTCGGCACAGTTTGAGCACACGGTGGCTGTGACAGAAAGTGGTGTGCGTGTATTGACGCTGCGGCCGGATGAAACCATCCCGCATTAATTAAGTAGACTGCGCTTATTTCGTTCCCTCGACTGTCGGCTTGTAGTGTCTTACCCGATCCTTGCAGCGTGTGCGCTGAGAATGGCGGCGACAAGCTCTATCAGCCTTATGGAAATGAGATTCGCTCTAGACAGCGCTGGAGCCGCTACAGCAGTAAGGTTCTGCCATATTGCCATCGCAGTATTGCTCGCTGTATAGCTGTCGTGCCGAGGTCTCTCTTTAGATCAATATAGGGTGGCAGGCCTTTGTTTTCTTGGGGGACCCGAGCCGGTCAGCTTGGCGGGCCATTCGCCCGTGCGGTGCACGGGTCCCCTTGTCAGTGCTCTGCTGCGGGCGGGTCGTGAACTCGGAGCGCAGTTTGTCCGCCGGACAAACCGCAAACGTGCTCCTCAAACAGCACGACCCTTGCATCCCGCATCAGAGCACTGCCTGTGGCGAACGGCCTGACTCGCCCCGCCGACCGGCTCGGGTCCCCCAAGAAAACAAAAAGAGGCTTGTTGCTGCCACCCTATTGCTTGCAATCTAGCAGCCTTAGAAACAAAAAAGCCCGACATTGTTTTAATGTCGGGCTTTTCTTTAACAGCGACTAAAGAAGCAACTTAGCCTTCTACAACCTCGCCGCCTTCGTCTTTCTTGATCGGCTTGACCAGATCCTCACGTTTCACGCCCAGCCACATGGAAATAGCGGCAGCCACGAACACGGAGGAGTAGATACCAAACCAGATGCCGATGGTTAGCGCCAGCGAGAAGTTGTGCAGTGTGGGGCCACCGAAGAAGAAAATCGACAGCACCATCATCTGGGTAGAACCGTGGGTGATGATGGTACGCGAGATGTTCTGGGTAATGGACAGGTCGATAATCTCGGCTACCGACATCTTGCGCTGCTTGCGGAAGTTTTCACGGATACGGTCCATCACCACAACGGATTCGTTCACGGAGTAACCCAGCACCGCCAGCACACCGGCCAGTACCGACAGCGAGAATTCCCATTGAAAGAAAGCGAAAAAGCCGAGGATGATGACCACGTCGTGCAAGTTGGCAATGGCACATGCCAGTGCCAGCTTCCATTCAAAGCGGAAACCCAGATAGAGCAAAATACCGGCGACCACAAAGGCCAGTGCCATCAAGCCGTTATGCAGCAACTCCTGTCCCACCTGTGGCCCGACGAACTCCACACGACGCAGTTCTACGTCCGGGTGTTGCTGCTTCAGTGCCTGGATGACCTGTTCGCTTTGCTGGGTGGAATCCTGCCCATCCAGGATGGGCAGGCGGATCATGATGTCCTGGGAGGTGCCGAAGTTCTGTACCTGGAAATCGGTGTAGCCCAGAGACTGGACCGAGCGGCGCACATCTTCGACCTGTACGGTTTGTTGATAATGCACTTCCATGACTGTCCCACCGGTAAATTCGATGGACAGGTGAAAGCCGCGCACGATAATAAAAACAACCGCTGCGATAAACGTCAGAAAACTGATCAGGTTCAGCACCAGTGCATGGCGCATGAACGGGATAGTGCGGTGAATACGAAAAAATTCCATGATGCTTTATGCCTGTAGTTGGGCCTGGCCGGCTTGCGCCGGCCCTGGCGCTTTACTTCTTGTCCTGTGGCTTCCAGACCTGGCCGATCGAAATCCCTTGCAGGCGACGACGGTTGCCATACCAGAGATTGACCAGGGCACGAACCCCAACCACCGAAGAGAACATGGAGGTCAGAATACCGATCACGTGTACAACCGCAAAACCGCGGATGGGGCCGGAACCGAAGGCCAGCAAAGCGACACCCACAATCAGGCTGGTCAGGTTGGAGTCGAAGATCGTGGCCCAGGCACGATCAAAACCCAGGTGAATGGCCTGTTGCGGGGAAGCACCATTGCGCAGTTCTTCGCGGATACGCTCGTTGATCAGGACGTTGGCGTCAATGGCCATGCCCAGCGTCAAGGCAATGGCGGCAATACCCGGCAAGGTCAGGGTCGCCTGCAGCATGGACAGCACGGCCAGCAGCAAGAGCACGTTGAAGGTCAGGCCAATGGTCGAGAACAGGCCGATCAGGTGGTAATACAGCATGATGAAGATGGCAATCGCAATAAAGCCGTACAGCGTGGCGTTAAAGCCCTGGCGAATATTGTCGGCACCCAGGCTGGGGCCAATAGTGCGCTCTTCGATGATGCTCATGGGCGCGGCCAGTGAACCGGCACGCAGCAGCAGGGAAATGTCAGCGGCTTCCTGGGCATTCATGCTGCCGCTGATCTGAACCTGACCGTTGGGGATTTCGCTGCGGATAACCGGGGCAGTGACCACTTCACCCACGCCATTCTCAAACAGCACAATGGCCATGCGTTTGTTGATGTTGTTGCGGGTAATATCGCGAAAGATCCGTGAACCCTTGTTGTCCAGCGTCAGGTTGACAGTGGGCTGTTGGGTCTGCGAGTCGCGGCCGGGCTGGGCATCCTGTAGGTTTTCGCCTGTCAGGATTACCTGGCGACGCAGCAGCAAGGGGGCGCCACCGCGCTCGGTATAACGCTCCAGCCCAAAAGGCACGGTGCCCGAGTTCAAGGCAGCAACGGCAGCGGGGGAGTCTTCCACCATGCGCAATTCCAGCGTGGCAGTACGGCCCAGGATTTCCTTGGCCTTGGCCACATCCTGCACGCCGGGCAACTGGACGACGATGCGGTCGGAACCTTGTTGCTGGATAACTGGTTCAGCCACGCCCAGCTCGTTGATCCGGTTGTGCAAGGTGGTGATGTTTTGTGTGAGCGCGTTTGTCTGGACTTGAATGGTGGCGGTCTCGGTCAGCCGCGCCGTCAGCCCGCTGTCGCCCGCAGGGGTAAAGGCCAGGTCGGGGATGGCACGACGAAGCTCAGACTGGGCGCGGTCGCGTTCGTCAGCCGAAGCAAAGCTCAGGCGCAGGGACTGGCCTTCACGCTCAATAGTGCCAACCGGTACCTTGGCTTCACGCAGCACACTGCGGGCGTCCGCGACCATGGAGTCGTAGCGGGCTGTCAGGGCACCTTGCATATCGACCTGCAGCAGAAAGTGTACGCCGCCACGCAGGTCCAGCCCCAGATGCATGGGGTGTGCGCCCAGCGCGGTCAGCCAGGCGGGCGAGGCAGACACCAGGTTCAGGGCGACGGTGTAGTCGGGAGCAGACGCGGCAGAGTCCTTGTTCAGCTCGCGCTCGATCAGGTCCTTGGCCTTGAGCTGGACGTCAGTAGACGCAAAACGGAAACGCGCTGTGGCGCTGGGTCCGTTTTGTTCAAAATACGAGCCCGTCGTAGGGATATTGTTCTGCTTGAGCAGCGCTTCAACATGCGTGATCAGGCTGGTTTCAAGCCGGACCGTGGATTTGGCGCTGGAAACCTGCACAGCAGGAGACTCACCAAACAGATTGGGCAAGGTATAGATCAGGCCGATCGCCAGCGCGACCAATACGATGGCATATTTCCAGAGGGGATAACGATTCATGGGATATCTACGACGGGTGCAGAAATGGCAACCCCGGACCGAGGTCCGGGGTCGGAGGCATTACAGCGACTTGATGGTGCCTTTGGGCAGAACAGTCGTAACGGCCACGCGTTGGACCAGAACTTCGACGGGTTTGTCGGTCAGGTTGGCCACTTCAACGGTCAGGTAGTTGTCGTGAACTTTGCTGACTTTGCCCAGCAGACCGCCGGAGGTGATGACTTCGTCGCCTTTGGCCAGGTTGGACACCAGGTTGCGGTGCTCTTTCTGGCGTTTCATCTGAGGACGAATCATCAGGAAGTACAGCACAACAAACATCAAGATGATGGGCAGCATGCCCATCAGGGCGTTTTCGCCGCCGGCAGCTGCCTGGGCGGGGATGAGAGTCAGAATGTCAACAGCGGACATGTGGGGCTCCTGAGGATTTTTTTGTGTGGGTTGTCAAAAACTAACGGTGTATTGTAGCGGCACTTTATTGCCGGATCACAAACAGCCTGTTATTCGATGCCGCGTGCCCGGTCCTGGTGAAATTGCTCCCGCCAGGCTGCAAAACGCTTTTGCTCGATGGCATCGCGCATCTCTTGCATGATCTGCAAATAGAAATGCAGGTTGTGCAAGGTATTCAAGCGTGAGCCGGTAATCTCATTGGAACGCTGCAGGTGATGCAGGTAGCCACGCGAAAAATGCTGGCAGGTATGGCAGCTGCAACTGGGGTCCAGCGGGCGGGTATCGTCCCGATAGCGGGCGTTGCGGATCTTGATATCGCCGTAACGCGTGAACAGCCAGCCATTGCGCGCATTGCGGGTAGGCATCACGCAGTCGAACATGTCCACGCCCTGGCTGACGCCTTCGACCAGATCCTCAGGCGTGCCCACACCCATCAGATAGCGCGGCGCATGGGCGGGCAGTTTGGGGGTGGTGTGCGCCAGAATGCGCATCATGTCTTCTTTGGGTTCGCCGACCGACAGACCACCAATGGCGTAGCCCTCAAAGCCGATTTCCGTCAGGCCCGCCAATGATTCGTCGCGCAGGTCTTCATACATGCCGCCCTGCACAATCCCAAATAAGGCATTGGGATTGCTCAGACGCTTGAATTCCTCGCGTGAGCGACGGGCCCAGCGCAGGGACATACGCATGGATTTGGCCGCCTCGGTGTGAGTGGCCGGGCGATCGTCAATCAGATAGGGCGTGCATTCGTCAAACACCATGGAAATGTCGGAGTTCAAGGAATACTGGATCTGCATGGACACTTCAGGCGTTAAAAAAAGGCGTTCGCCGGTGATGGGGGAGGCAAATTTCACCCCTTCCTCGGTAATTTTGCGCATGCCTTTCAGACTGAATACCTGAAAACCGCCCGAGTCGGTCAGGATGGGCTTGTCCCACTGCATGAAGTTATGCAGGCCCTTGTATTTGTCCATCACTTCCGTACCGGGACGCAACCACAAATGAAAGGTATTGCCCAAGATGATCTGGGAGCCGATGTCCTTTAATTCGTGCGGCATCATGGCCTTGACGCTGCCATAAGTGCCTACCGGCATGAAAATGGGGGTTTGCACCACACCGTGGTTCAGGGTGATCTGGCCACGGCGAGCGGCGCCGTCGGTGCTTAAAAGGTCAAACTTCAGTCCACTCATGGGGTAGGGGGCTCAATGAACATAGCATCGCCATAACTGAAAAAGCGATACCGGGATTGGACGGCGTGCTGGTAGGCACGTTGTATGGGTTCGATCCCCGCCAGGGCTGACACCAGCATCAGCAGGGTGGACTGGGGCAAATGAAAATTGGTGATCAGTGCATCAACCCATTGATATTGGAAGCCGGGAGTGATGAACAGGCGTGTATCGCCTTCAATACTGCCATCGGCGCAGCGCTGGTTCATGCCGGGCTCTTTGCTGGCGGCCGATTCCAGTGAGCGCACGCTGGTGGTGCCCACGGCGATGATGCGGCCACCCGCAGCCCGGGTTGCCTCAATCTTGGCCAGGGTGGCGGCGGGTACGTGGTAGCGCTCGGCGTGCATGACGTGTTCGCTGATATTGTCGACACGCACCGGCTGGAAGGTGCCGGCCCCTACATGCAAGGTGACAAAGGCCTGGTCCACGCCTTGCGCACGCAAGGTGGCCAGCATGTCGTCGGTAAAGTGCAGGCCTGCCGTAGGAGCGGCCACGGCACCGGGGTGTCGGGCATAAACGGTCTGATAGCGTGATTCGTCCTGCTCATCGGCCGCATGGGTGATGTAGGGGGGCAGGGGCGTGGCCCCGTACTGCTCCAGCATGTCCAGCACGGGCTCATGAAAGCGCAGGGCAAACAGGGCATCCTCGCGGCCTGTGCAGTCGGCCAGCACCTTGCCATCGGCCAGTTCCAGCAAGGTGCCTGGCTTGGGCGACTTGCTGGCGCGGATATGCGCCAGGGCGGTGTCAGGGCCGGTCACGCGCTCGATCAGCACTTCGACTTTGCCGCCGCTGCTTTTCTGACCATGCAGGCGCGCCTTGATGACTCGCGTGTCATTAAAGACCAGCAGATCGCCTTTGCGCAGCAGGCCAGGCAGGTCGGTGAACTGGCGGTCATGCAATTGGCCGGCCCCGTCCAGATGCAGCAGACGGCTGCCTTGGCGCTGGGCCGGAGGGCTTTGAGCGATCAGCTCGGGGGGGAGCTCGTAGTCGAACTGGGCGATGGTTAAAGAGGGATCGATGCTCATGGTTTGTCGTAAAGGGCCACGGACTGCAAGGTCGGGCCTGATGGGGTAACCGACTATTTTAACGCTTTGCCGTCAGATTGCTGAATCGGCCATATCCGCAGTGTTTTTCTTTCGGTATGCTTGGGTTTTTCCTGAATTGATCTGTTGGAGACGAGGGCATGGGTGTTTTGAAGACAAAGCCTGTTTTGAGTCGTTGCAAGCATATGGCTCTGGTAGCCTTGCTGATGGTGCAAGGCGCCTCACTGGCTCTGGCCCAGGCCCTACCTCCCGAGTTGGCGTCGGTCTGGAGTGCCAGCCGCCTTCCCCAATCGTCTTTGTCGATTGTGGTGGACGAGGCAGATGGCCCGCGTCTGATTGGCGTCAATCCCCAGGAGCCCCGCAACCCCGCTTCGGTCATGAAGCTGGTCAGCACCTGGGCTGGCTTGTCCGCCTTGGGGCCGGAATATACCTGGCGCACCACCTTGATGGCCCAGGACGGCCTGCAGGTTGATGAGCAGGGCACCTTGAAAGGACCCTTGTATATCAAGGCGGGAGGCGATCCGTTTCTGACCGTGCCGCAGTTATGGGACATGTTGCGTGAACTCCGTTTGCGTGGGGTGAAGAATCTGACCGAAGTGATTGTGGATCGTTCCATTTTTGGCAATGTGACGATCAATCCGGGGGATTTTGATAACGCGGGTGATCGACCCTATAACGCCAGCCCGGATGCCATGATGGTCGGGCTGGGAGCCTCCCGGCTGGTATTTCAACCTGATGCGCAGGCGCGCAAATGGGTGGCGATTATTGATCCGCCGCTGCCGGGTGTGCGCGTGCAGGGTGAAGTGGAGTGGTCGACCGCAACGTGCCCGGGCTCACCGGTGATCGGCACCCAGATTCAACCCGAAGCCGGGGGCATGGTGGTACGCGTCAGCGGTAAGGCGGCCGCCTCTTGTGGCGAATTCAGCGTGTATCGTCTGGTGCACTCTCAAACTGAGTTTTTCGACAAACTGTTTCGCAGTCTGTGGCGCGATCTGGGCGGCACCCTGGCGCGTGATATCAAGCCTGGCCGGGTGCCGGGTCGTGCCCAGGCCATTACCTGGCATGATTCGCAGTCCCTGTCTGACCTGATCCGTCTGGTGAACAAGCAAAGCAATAATGTGATGGCCCGCACCATCTTGCTGACCGTGGGCGCGGAGATGAGCGGTCCCGGGGCCACCGTGGCCAGCGGCGAGCGGGCAGTCATGAACATATTGGGACGCCAGGGCGTCAACACCAGCGGCTGGGTTGTGGACAATGGCTCGGGCCTGTCGCGCAACGGACGGGTGACCGCCGGCGGCATGGCTGATATGTTGAAAGTTGCCTGGCGCTCGAACTGGATGCCTGAATATATTTCCTCTTTCGCCATCTCCGGTGTGGATGGCACGGTACGTTCACGCTTGCGGGACGACGAGGTGCAGGGGCGCGCCCACCTGAAAACAGGCACCTTGCGCGACAGCCGTGCGCTGGCCGGTTACGTGCTGGGAGCCAGCGGAAAGCGGTATATTGTTGTCATGATGGTCAATGACGAACGTTCTGCCTCTGCCCGGCCCTTTTTTGACGCAGTGGTGAAGTGGTTGGCAGTGCGTTAATGATCACGATAGTGCGGGCTGCTGTGCAGCGGCCCTGTTTGTAGTTTGTTCCTAATTTGATGAAGCAATCATGCCCATACACGAAATACGTCACCCTTTGATCCGCCATAAACTGGGCCTGATGCGCAAGGCAGATCTGAGCACGAAAAATTTCCGCGAAATGTCCCAGGAAATCGCCTCCTTGCTGACCTACGAGGCTTGTAAGGATTTGCCCCTGGAGCCCACCACGATTGAAGGCTGGTGTGGGGATGTGGAAGTGGAAAAGCTGGCAGGCAAGAAAGTGACGGTGGTTCCCATCTTGCGTGCCGGTATTGGCATGCTGGACGGGGTGTTGAACCTGATTCCGGGTGCCAAGGTCAGCGTGATCGGCATCGCCCGAAATGAAGAGACCCTGGAGGCCCAGGCCTATCTGGAACGTCTGGTCGGGGAGCTGGATCAGCGCCTGGCCCTGATTATCGACCCCATGCTGGCAACCGGAGGTTCCATGGTTGCCACCATCGATCTGCTGAAGAAAGCAGGCTGCAAGAACATTCGCGCCCTGGTGCTGGTGGCAGCGCCTGAAGGCATTGCCACTCTTGAAAAACACCACCCTGACGTACATATCTATACCGCGTCCATTGACAAGCACCTGGACGAGCATGGTTATATTGTGCCGGGCCTGGGGGATGCGGGGGACCGTATTTTCGGCACCCGTCAAAAAGTGCAGGACGGCGAGGTGTAGGCCGGGAACTTGTCGCGCTTTTTTACAATCCCTTGCTCGTCCCCTAGAGGGGATAGGCATAATAAAGAGTCAAACCTACGTTTCACTGAATTCAGGATGTGCATGAAACTGAAAGCTTGGATGGCTGCTCCGCTGTTGGTGATATCGGGCCTGGGTTCGGCTCAGGCCGGTCTGTGCGACGTCCCTTTCATGCGTGATGGCGGCCAGGTTCAATTGACGGGTTCGGGTTTTCTGGCCATGGGCGCAGACCTTGCTTTTTCCGACGTGAAAAAGCAGGGGGGCGACCAGTGTCAGGCGCGCGTACAGGGCAAGGCTAGTGTGGCCCTGGCTGGCTTACCGGCCAGCAAGCCCAATATTGACTATGTCATGACAGTGCGTGATGGTCGTACCCGCTTTCAGCGTGACGATGGCCGAGGTGGCTTGGAAGCGGTCCACGGTTCATTTGACTTGCGTTTGCTGGGGCTGTTTTCCTACGAGCACGGCGGCTTGCAGGAAGGCCAGACCTTCCCCCGCCAGGACTTCCAGATCAATCTGGACAAACGAGCCCAGTCCAATGTGCTGCGTGTCCATACTGGTGCCAAAACGGTGGGCGCCCAGCAGACGGTGCAGACGGCCTTGGGCAATTACGAATGCTGGCCGATTCGCTACCAGCGAGAGATCGAGCCTACCCAAGCCAGTTTCAGCGGCATCAGCCTGCCTATTCCGGGTATTAATTCTCAGGTTACCGATTGGTACTGCCCGGAAGTGCAAATGGTGATGAAGCAGGAAAGCATTCAGAATGGTGTACCGTCTACGGTAGACGTGACCCACTTGAAGTAAGCTTGCGACGCGTCCGTTGCAGGTTTACGGAGTATCTTTATCCTGAATAGAGCGGGTTAAAGAATTTTGTGCGGCGCTGTGATGGCGTCATTCACTTGGCGATACGTATTTGTCGCGTGTCCCTTTCAACTGCAAGGAGTTATTTATGGCTACCAAGAAAAGTCTGGAAAACAGCGGAGACAAATTCATCGAGGAAGTGAAAGCGAGCTTGGATGAAGCTGAGCAACTGATGCGTGAAGCAGCCGAAGCGACGGGCGATAAAGCTGGAGAGCTCCGTGAGCGAGCTTTGCGTTCATTGCGTGTGACCCGCGATTCGCTGCATGATGCCCAGGAAGCGGTGGTTGAGCATAGTGTTCGTGCGGCCAAGGCCACCGATAACTATGTGCATGACAAACCCTGGCAAGCCATCGGCGTGGCCGGTATTGTGGGCCTGATGTTCGGCATGCTGATCAGCCGTCGTTAATCTGTCTGTGCTCTGCGCTGCTGACTGGTTTCAGCAGCAGAAAAAGTAGCCCTGCCGATCCGAACCTTCCGGTTCGGATCGGCAGCCTCTTCGCAATCAGGCTCCTGACATTGCGTGCAATGGCAGGATGTCGCAGAGCAGGAATAAAACATGGCGCTAAGGCAAACTATCAGTCAGCTTGGTTCTACCTTGATAGGGGCCGTCAGTACTCGATTGGAGCTGTTCGCTCTGGAAGCTGGCCAGCAAAAGGCGAGCCTGATCACGCTGTTTAGCATGGTGTTCGGCGCGCTGCTCTTCTCAACGCTGGCAGTGCTGGTGTTCAGCTTGCTGCTGGCTTTGTATTTCTGGCCGACAGAATATCGCTACTGGGCTCTGGGCGTGTTGGTCGTGCTGTATGCGGGTTTGGGAGTGGGTCTGTTCATGGCGGTACGCCGTCGTTTGACCTCCGGTCCGATTCCTTTTTCGGCCACTTTGTCCGAGTTGCGTCGCGATGTTGCATTTATTGAGCGCTTGCGGGATACCGAAGGAGACGGTAAATGAGCATCAAACAAGAGAGCATGTCTGCCCAGGAGCGGGCTGTGCGTATTGAATTGTTGCGAGTGCGCGCCTCCCTGGAGCGCCAGACTTTATCGTCCCAGGTCCATTCGCTGGGGCAGGACTTAAGCCCTGGCAATTTGTGGAACAGTGTCAAACCTTCTGGTCTGAGCATGGGCGGCGTGGTTAGTAATGCGTTGTCTTTGTCGCGTCGTTATCCGTTTTTGCTCTCCGGTGCATCGGCATTGCTGAGCAGTTTGGGTGGGCGCTGGATGCGGATTGGCGCTCTGGCCCTGGGAGCGTGGAAGTTGTACGACTCGTCCAAATCCGCGCGTGAAAAAGCCCGCAATGTTCTGGTTCCCGTGCGACGCAGTCCCCGCGTGGACGAGTAAGTGGCGCGTATTTTGAAAAACCGGCTCCGGCCGGTTTTTTTTGCGTCTGATCCTGGCTTTGCATTCTGCCCGACTGGTTTTTGAGGGCAGCAGGGCTTATGCTCCCGATAATCAATAATTCCAATTGAACTAGACCCACCCCAGGAGACATCGCCCGTCATGCAGGTGCCATTACTGAATGCGTTAAGAACTTTTACGGTATCGGCGCAAAGGCTGAACTTTACCAAGGCAGCCGAGGATTTGCTGGTCTCCCCCTCAGCGGTCAGCCATCAGATCAAAGTGCTGGAGGAGTATCTGGGCTGCAAACTGTTTTTGCGCAAAAACCGTTCCCTGGAGCTGACGGATCAAGGGCAGTTTCTGTTTGATCGTTTGCAGCGGCCTTTTTACGAGATCAATCAGGCCTTGCGCGAATTGCGTATGCCACACGGCAAAAGCCGCATCAATCTGTCCTTGCGCCCCTTTGTGTCCAGCATGTGGTTTACCAGGCAGCTGTGTGACTTCTGGTTGAAGCACCCGGATATTGAAATTAATTTACTGCATAGCTTGCAGGCGCCGGATTTCTTCAGAGACAACATCAATTTTGCGATTGTCTGGGGCAAGCAGGGGGACTGGCCGCACTTACAGACTTTGCGCATCATCCCCGGTAATTTGACGCCCGTGTGTGCGCCATCGTATTTGCAGGCGCATGGCCAGATTAGGTCTTCGGCAGATCTCAACCAGCATGTGCTGATTCACGAAGAGAATCAACTCTGTTGGGAGCAGTGGTTACGCAAGGCGGCTGGTCAGGAACTGACGGCTAAAAAGAGCTTTCATATCGATGACACGAATGTACGCCTGAATGCGGTTCTGAACGGTCAAGGGGTGATGCTGGGTTGTCCGGCTCTGTTGCAGCCACTGATCGAGAAAAAGGAACTGGTTCAGCTGTTCGATGTTTGTCTGGATGAATACGCGTATTTCCTGGCTTATCCCAAAGAGGCGAATCATAGTCGGCAGGAGCAGGAGTTTGTGGATTGGGTGGCGTCCATTGCAATCCGCTAGGCGGTAGGGTCGGAGCGTTTCCCCGGCTGGCGTTCAGTGATGGGACTTTCTCAGTTTTACTGGGGTTGCCACTGCCACTGCCACTGCCACTGCCACTGCCACTGCCACTGCCACTGCCACTGCCACTGCCACTATCCCTTTGTCCCTAGTCTCTAAGGTAATGCTTGAGGCTTGGGAGGCCGTTCTTGCAACGCATCGGGCTTGTGAGCCCTTTATTGCGCGCTATTTTGCTCACCTCAGGCATGGAGCGGACTTGTCAGCGGCCGTTCCGCAGACCTTGAATCGGGGTTGAGGCCGGACTGGTCGTTCTCAATCCGCAACGATTGCAGCCTTCCGTTTCTCCTTCCTTCGTTTCAACAACAAAAAAAACTCATCGTTCCGTCAAATTTACTCAATTTTCAAGCGCCACTCCCTGTCGCATCATGGGCCTGACCAAATAAAAGCCATTCATGGTGCTCATGCAAACCAGAGGAGATATCGAGATGAATCATGCTGTGCGCTCGCCGATTGCGATTGAAGAATTTGACCGCAGCTATTTTCAGCAGGAAACCGACGAGGTTTTTGCCTTGCCTCCCGAGTGTTTTACCTCGGAAGCGTTTTTTCAGTTTGAACTGAATGCTGTGTGGAAGAAGCAGTGGTTCTGTGTGGGCCGTGCAACCGACATCCCCAATGCCGGTGACTTCTTCACCTTTGATGTAGGCAATGATGCCTTGTTCGCCATTCGCACGCGTGAAGGCGGTATCAATGTCCTGTCCAACGTCTGTCGCCACCGCAATATGCTGTTGCTGGAAGGGGCGGGGAATGTACGTCGCATCAGTTGCCCCCTGCATGCCTGGGTGTACAACATGGAAGGTGAACTGGTTTCGGCTCCCGGCCTGACGGATACTGACGCCAGTTTCGACCCCAAGAGTGTCTGTCTGCCCAAGATCCGCACCGACGTCTGGGAAGGCTTCATCTTCATCAACTATGACGCCACCGCGCCCGCTTTGCATACCCGTCTGGGTAATCTGGGCAAGCAGTTGGCCAACTACCGCATGGCCGAACTGAAGTCCTCGGAACCCTTGAAGATGGAGAGCTTCGACTGGAACTGGAAGATCTTCAATGACGAGTGCTATCACTGCAGCTTTTTGCACGCCTCGTCCTGGGGGGGCATGTATGAAACCAATCCGGACCGGGTGGATGAAACCGCTGTCTTTAATGATGTGCCCAATGGCATTGTGTCCTACAACCTCATCTCCACACATAGAGATGCTGCACCCACCCATACCGGCTCCATTTTGCAGCCGCCCATGGATGGCTTGACCGACCAGGAACGTACCCAGCTTTCCTACGTGACGGTGGCCCCCAACCTGTTGCTGGTGGCCATGCCCGACAAGGTCAAGTATTTCATGTGGTTGCCCAAAAGTGCCCAGCAGTCCACCTATGGTGTGTCCTGGATGTACCCGCAAGCCACGCTGGAGCGTGAGGACCACAAAGAGAAGTTCGATCAGGAACACGACGATCTGTACCCCGTCATGATCGAGGATCTGTTTGCCTGGCGTCGTTCGCATCAAGGCATGCAGTCCAACTTTGCGTCCCGTGGCCGTTTGACCAACGAAGAGCTGGTCATCAAGCGTTTGCAGAACTGGCTGATCGATCTGTACCGCGCCGAAGAGCGTCGTGCGGACGAACAAAGCCGGGTGTTGCCGATCAGAGCGATCGCCTAAGGGAGCAGGAGCCGCATCATGCAGCAAACTTTGCAAACACGCGTGCTGAAGAAAACCAGGCTCTCGGACCGTGTCGTCGGTCTGACCCTGGGTTTGCAAAACGGGGCCGAGTTTCCCGCCTGGGAGCCGGGGGCCCATATTGAGTTGGAGCTGGCGGTCTCGCAGAGCGAGCCGCTATACCGTCAGTATTCCCTGTGTGGCCAGCAGGCCAACACCCGTGAATGGCAGATTGCCGTTCTGAAAGAGGACGCGGGGCGAGGGGGCTCGGCCTACATCCATGAAGTGTTGCAAGAAGGGGATGCGCTGGCTGTCAGTCTGCCGAAAAACCACTTCCCCTTTGCTGCCAACAAGAAGTGCTTTTTTATTGCCGGTGGCATAGGCATCACGCCTATTGTGCCCATGGTTCAGTCGGCTGCAGCCGCTGGCCTGGACTGGCATCTGTTGTATCTGGCCAGAAACGCAGCAGATTTTATTTTTCTGCAAGAACTGCAGCAGGTGGACGGCCAGCGCATCACCACGCATGCCTCCAATCAGGACGGCCTGTTTGATCTGCAAGGAGCATTGAAAGCGCTGGATGCACAAACCGTCGTCTATTCCTGCGGTCCGCAGCCGTTGCTGACGGCCTTGGAAAACTATCAACAGGAACAGGCCGACAGTGGCTGGCAACTGGTGCTGGAGCGTTTCTCGGTAGAGACCGATCCAGCCATGCTGCAGGGCAAGAGCTTTACCGTGACGTTGCAAAAATCGGGCAAACGCATTGCGGTAGCCGGGGATGAAACGATTCTGGCGGCCTTGAAACGGGAAGGCATACGGGTCAAGTGCTCATGCCAGAACGGAACTTGCGGGACTTGTGAAACTGGGGTGATTTCCGGTCTGCCGGAGCATCGTGATTTTGTGCTGTCTGAGCAGGAACGCCAGCTCAATGAAACCATGATGATTTGTGTTTCGCGTGCCGTGTCGGCTGAATTGGTATTGGATCTATAACAATAAACAGGAGAAACACCATGAAGAAAGTGGTGGTTACAGGCGGTTCGGGCCGTGTGGGCTCGTACGTCGTACAGCAATTGATGCAGACCATGGATGTGGTCGTGGCGGACTTAAAGCCCAGCCAGCATCAGGTGTCCTTTGTGCAAACCGATGTGATGGATCTGGACGCGGTTCGTGCCGCGACCAAGGATGCGGACGCGGTTATTCACTTGGCCGCTATCGATTTTGACTGGAAAGCGCCCGAGGAGCAGTACATCAATGTGAATGTACGAGGCACTTGGCATGTACTACAAGCTTGTCGGGAAAATGGCGTAAAAAAAGTGGTGCTGTGTTCCAGCATTTCCGCCTGCGGCCTGTCGGAAATGCGGGCGGACTGGAAGCCCCAGTATCTGCCCGTGGATGAAGCTCACGACAACAAACCTTATCAGGCTTACAGCGTCAGCAAAATCATGATGGAGCAGATGGCCAAGAGTTTCAGCGAGGCCACGGATATGGAGATTATCTGCCTGCGTCCGCTGGCCGTGGTGTTGCCCGAAACCATTCACGAATATATCCAGTTTGTGGACAGCCCCGACCGTAACTGGCTGTTTTATTACATCTGGGCAGCGGACTTGGCACGCGCCTTTGAGGCGGCCGTGAATCTGCAAGGTCTGCGCTACGGCGTGTTTTTCATCAGCGCAGACGATAGTTCCCACCCCCTGGCAACGACAGACTGGTATCAGCAGATTATTGGTCCTGTGCCTGAAATCAAGAACCCGCGCTGGTATCAGAACAATCCTCGTGCTTCTATTTTCAGCAGCCAGGCCGCCAAGGAAATTCTGGGATGGCAGCCAAGTACGGATTTCCAGCACCTGCGTGAGCAATACGCGGTGGAAAAAGACCTGGCCTGAGGGGCCCAGGTACCCATGATGAATAATTTGAACACGGAGACTTGAGCATGACGGGTATTAAAACCGGTACGCTGGATTGGACAGGCGACAACCCTTTTATTTATTTAAAGACCGACCCTGAGCAGGATTGGTCGTCCTTGTCCCTGTATTTTCGCATTGCCAGCTCGGCTTATGGCAGCGGCCAGGCCATTCTGGTTCTGGACAAGCCCTACGAGGACGGACAGGACAATGACGCGCGTTTGCTGATCACGGACAACCAGCCCTTGGCCCACTATCTGGTGCAGGATTTTGTGCGCCATTTCGGCCTGTTTCGCAAGGCGGTGGCGCTGGACAGGTTGCAGGTGTTTGATGACGGCGTTTTTCAGACGGTGAACCGTTTCCCGGAACTGGTCAGCGAGTCTGTGACCTCCGCCCGTGCTGGTCTGACGGTGGAGTTGCAATGGCATCAAATGACGCAACCAGCTATTTGCGTGGATCTGCCGCAAAGCCAGACCCAAACCCAGAAGCACGAAATGATGTGTGTGTTTCACCCGGCGCAGCAAGCCAAGGTGCTGATCAATGGCACGGCCTTGCCGGGCAACACCATCGAGCGTGACTTTAACGGCTCGCGTGCGCAGTCCGCCAGTCTGGCGAACAGCGAGACCTGGGTGCGTGTGGCATAAGGAGACGAGATGGCTCAGCATGTAGAGACACAGGCTCTGGCCGTGATGCCAGCCTGGACGGGGGTGCGGTCCCTGCAATCCATTTTGCCTTCGCAAGACCGCCTGGTCTTGCATGCCGGGCCACCGTTTCGGGATGCGCAGGAACTGCCTGCTGCGATACGAAACTCGGTCCTGATTGGCATACTGTACGAGGGGTGGGCCACGAGCAAGCAAGAGGCGCAAGCCTTGCTGGAGGCGGGCGGCGTGCAACTGGCCCCCGCTCAGGATTATGGGGTGGTCGTGCCGCTGGCCGGCGTTGCGACACCGTCCATGTGCCTGATCGAGGTCAGCGACAGCAATCGGCCCGAGAACAAAAAATACTCGGTGTTCAATGAGGGCATGCAGTGGTGCACCCGACTGGGTATTTTTGCTGATGAGATGGTGCCGCATCTGCGTTGGCTGCATCAGGATTTGGGTGCACGGCTGGCCGCGCAGTTCCAGGGGCCGGTAGAACTGGCACCCATCGTTCAGGCGTCCTTGCTAAATGGTGATGATGGCCATGCGCGGACCCTGCATGCTTCCCGGCAACTGGCCGACATTATTGTCTCCTGGGGCATCAATGATGAGGCCAGTCAGACTTTCCTGCATGGCGCGATGGCCTGGGCATTGAATTACTGGATGGCGGCCAGCGCGCTGATCCTGGCATATCAGACACCTGCCGATGGCGCTAACGCCATTGTTAAAGTGGGGGGCAATGGTTTGCGTTTTGGTTTGCAGCTGGCCGGCTCCACGAGCTGGTTGGTGACGGATGCTCCTGTCATTGCGGGCAATAAAGAGCCCGGCCATGAGCAGGCGAACGCACTGGGTGCCTTGGGTGACAGTGCCGTGGTGGATTTTGTGGGGCTGGGTGGTCAGTGTCTGGATCTGGCCAGTCTCAGTGCCAGAAATCTGCAGGCATTCCTGCCCTCGGATTATCTGACGCGTCAAAGTTTGTTCTTGAAGACTTGCTTGCCTTTTCTGGCCGGACGCCCCGGCATTACCGATTTTGCGCAAGTGATTGCCAGCAATACCGGACCGTTGGTGCTGCTGGGCATGATTGACGGTGCTGGCGAGCGTGGTCGTGTTGGCGGCGGGGTGGCGACGGTGGATGCCTCTTTATTGCAGGCTCTCAAGGAGTGGCACAATGAAACGACAGTGGTTTAAGCTGCCTTTGCATCAATTGCTGCATGCTCTGCATTCGGGTCAGGCCAGTCTGCCCGAGATCGTGGCCTCGTTCTATGAGCGTATCGCCCTACGTGATGACAAGATCGGCGCCTGGCAGTATTTGATTGATCAAGAAGACTATCTGGCCGAATACGAAAGTCGCAGCGATTTTTATAAGGCCTCGCCCTTGATGGGCCTGCCCTTTGCGGTCAAGGACGTGATTGACACGGCGGGCATTCCCACCAGCATGGGATCGGCCATTCACCAGGATCGGATTCCAGACATGGATGCTTCCTGTGTTACCGCAATCAAAGCGGCAGGCGGCATCTTGATGGGCAAGACGGTCACGACCGAGTTTGCTTACTTTCAGGCAGGCAAGACAAACAACCCGCATGATGCCGAGCGCACACCCGGTGGTTCGTCCAGCGGCTCTGCTGCCGCTGTCGCTGATTTCATGGTGCCGGTCGCCTTTGGCACACAGACGGCGGCCTCGGTCATACGACCCGCCTCTTATTGCGGTTGCACAGGCTATGTAGGCACCCGCAATGAGTTTTCCTTACGCAATATTCAGCCCTTGGCGCAGTCGCTGGATTCGCTGGGGATACTCAGCAATGATGTGCTGGATACGCTTTTGCTGCGTAATCTGCTATTGCACAAACCGTTGAATCTGGCGGCGCCAGGCACCCAGAGCAGCAGTGTGTTCGCGATGTTTACCGGCCAGGCACTGGGCGAGGTTCAAGACAAGATGCTGGAGACCCTCCAGGCCTGCCAGCAGGATCTGATCGGGCAGGGGCATCAGTGTGTGGATTTTCCCTTGCAGGACAGCATTGTTGAGCTGACGTCATTGCACGCCCAGATCATGGCTTATGAGGTGGCGCGCAATCTGGTGTATGAACAACAGCACCATGACAGCTTGAGTGCCCATGTGCAGTCCTTGATTCGTACGGGACTGGCTTTTCCCTACAAGGACTACATCGCGGCCTTGCGGCGGGCGGATACACTCAAACAGCGGCTGCTGGACTGGTTCGAACAGGCAGGGGCGGATTTCATCCTGGCACCTGCGGCAGCAGGGATAGCGCCTTGTAAAACCGATGGCACCGGGGCGCCATTCATGAGCCGGGCCTGGCAACTGTTGGGCTTGCCCGTGGTCTCCCTGCCTTTGGGTTATGCCCAGAAAATGCCGATGGGCTTGCAGTTGATCGGCAAGCCGCATCAGGATGATGATTTGCTGCTGCAGGCGCTGCAGTTTCAGCAACATTTTCTAAGTACGGATTCGGTTCTGGCCGTGTAATTTCCTGTTTTCTTTTTTCTTTTGAACGCTCTGTTTTTACAGAGCGTTTTTTTTGACGCTGCGCTTTTACAGTTTAGGCAGTAAGTATTTTTCCAATAAGCACTTCAAACCGTAGAGTGCTCCGCCGATAATCGCCGCAATGGCCAGAAAGTCGGCGCTGAACACACTTTGTTCCTTATCGGCCAGTTCCATATAGATGTGTTCGTTAGCGGGTCGCGCGTAGGTCATGGGAATGGAAGGCCTGGGCAAGTCCGCCTGCAGGACCAGATAGTTGCCATTCGGGCCTGCCTGCAACAGAAGCGTGTCGACCGGGGTGGGGGCCAAACCATTGCTGTTCCCCAGTTCGCACAGTGTCCGGGCTCCTTGCGCCCAGTTGTCCTGGCTGTCCGGACAGTAGGCCTGAATGCTGTAGCCGTTGCTGAACTGCACCGTCAGCCACCCTTGGACGTGCGAGGCGGGGTCGCTGCTTACAGTTACGTTGGTCAGGCTGACAGTGGTCATGGTGCAAATTCCTTGGCAGTGCAAACGCGCTTTTCAGTCTGCTTAGGGCAAGGACTCAGTCTATATTTGATGCGCGCTTCAACAGGCTATTCTATAGAAGCTGGCATGGGAATATGGCTTTAGGTATAGATAGAATCACCTTGAGAAGACTGGCTTTTAATGTAAATCAAATTGTTTCGTAAAAAAAACAGCCCTGCAAAGCAGGGCTGTTGATAGCGGAAAGCTGGCAGAAAGAGGGAAAGCCTAGCTGGCGCTTGCCTTGCCCATGTTGATAGCCGGTTTGGCATCATGGGCCGGTTCGGTGTGATAGCGACGTAGCGGCTTGTTGGCCGTTTCGGGCATCAGAACCGTAACCCAGAAAAAGCACAATACCGCGACGATCGTGACGTAAAAAGCCGGAGCCAGGTAGCTGCCAGTCTGGGTGGTCAGCCAGATGGCCAGGTAGGGCGCCGTACCGCCAAAAATGGCGAAGGTGATGTTGTAGCACATGCTGGAGGCGGTATAGCGCATGTCGGTGGGGAACATCTCCGAGAGCAAGGTCACGGCCACGACACTGGCGGCCACCTGCCCGATACCAATGATCAGCATGCCGAAAATGGCCGCTTCCAGGGACGCTCCTTTGCTGACGATCATGTAGGCCGGTATGGTGAACAGTGCATGCCAGACAGCGGCAAACTGCATCATGCGACGGCGGCCCACCCGGTCCGAGATCACGCCGGCAATGGGGGTCAGGGCGGTGACAAACAGCAGGGCCACCATGTTCGCGGTCAGGGACTGGACCGAGGACAAGCCAATGACCGTGCGCAAAAAGGTGTTCATGTAGGTGGAGAAGATATAGAAAGACAGGGCGTACAGCACAATGAAGCCGCCCAGCTTCACAATATTGGAACCCTCTGCCTTGAATACCTGGGAGGCGCTGTAGCTGAGCTGCCCTTTCTTCTCTGCACGCATCTGTTGAAACTCGGGCGATTCGGCCAGATGATCGCGGATGAAGAAGGCCACAATACCCATGGGGATGGCCAGCAGGAAGATGATCCTCCAGCCCCAGTCACCCATGGCGTCGGTACCCACAATCGCAGCCAGACCGGCACTGATACCGGCAGCCAGTGCAAATGCAAAGTACGTGGCGCCAGACATGGCCCAGGCGTAGGAATTACGCTTGTTCATGGGGCTGTGCTCAACCGTGTAGATGGTGGCGCCTGTGTATTCGCCACCGGCCGACAGCCCCTGGATACAGCGGATGATAATCAGCAAAACCGGTGCCCAGATACCAATACTGTCATAAGTTGGAATCATGCCAATGGCCGCGGTCGAGCCGGACATCAGCAAGACGGTCAGGGCCAGGATTTTCTTGCGGCCAATCCGGTCGCCCAGTCTGCCGAAATAGATGCCGCCTAGAGGCCGCACAATAAAGGACACCAGGAATACCGCAAAGGTGGCCAGCAAGCCGGCCATCTTGTCTTCCGAAGGGAAGAAGTTCTGTGCAATGTAAACGGCCATATAGCCGAACAAGGCAAAGTCAAACCATTCAACGATCGTGCCGGCCGCTGAACCCATCATTACTTTTTTAATGTGACCGGTCTCGGTATGTTCCGATTCGGCCACCGTGTTTGCCCTTTGCATACTTATGTCTCCTCAAGTATTGGGACTATCTGTTTTTTGAAATCAAACCCTGTGGGGGTAGCTGGTTTTTTATTATTTACTGGCGTGTGTGGCTGTCTTTTATTCGTATTGGTATTGGTTGGATGCTCGATCAGAGCACCGGCTGCAACAGGATGAGTTCCTCCTTTTTGTAGGGCTGGGCATCCGGTCCTGGCCTGCTTGCAAAGCGCCATCCAGTGCGTGCTAGATAAGCTAATCCTCTGCCAATCGCTTGTCCATTCACTATTCACGCACTATTATTGACCGCGATGTTATCAATCTAAAATATGAGCAAAATCATGATTCCCGCACGCCTGGATTTGCATCATCTGCGGGCCTTTAAAACGGTGGCCGAACAGTTGCATTTCAAAAAGGCGGCCGAGCTGCTGCATATCACGCAGCCAGGGCTGACGCGCATCATCAAAAAGCTGGAAGATGATTTGCAGGTGGATCTGTTTGAGCGCAGCACCCGCCAGGTCCGGCTCACGGCGGCTGGTTTTTTGCTGCTGCAGGAAATTGAACAGGTGTTCGTGCATCTGGAGCGCGGCATCGAGTTGGCTCAGAAAGCCAAGTTTGGCGATATTGGGCATCTGATCATTGCCTACAATGACTATGCGGTGCAGGACGTGCTGCCCAGAACGCTGGAACATTTCAAGCAGCAATATTCAAACATCACAACCGATTTGTTATATATGCCCACGCAGCAGCAAATTCAGGGCTTGCAGCAAGGCAGTCTGGACCTGGGTTTTGGCTTTGCCTTCTCGGATGATCCCGAAGAGCTGGGCGTGCAGTGGAAGCCTGTGTGTCATGATGACCCGATTGTGCTGTTGCAAAGCGATCATCCCTTGGCCCGGGAAAAGTCCATCCCCTTGGTCGAGCTGGCCCATGAGCGGTTTGTGGTGGGCAGCAAGACACACTGGCAGGTCTGGCGCCGCTACTTTTATTCATTGTGCCGACATGCCGGTTTTCACCCCAACTCTGTGCAGGAAGCCAGCACTATTACCGGCATCATGAGCATGGTGGCGGCCAATATTGGCATCGCCATTTTGTCGCAATCCTTGCGCAAATATGTACACCGTGATCTGGTGGCGATTGATCTGGATTTGTCCGGGCAGCATCCGCAATCCTTTATCAACATCATGTGGCAGGAAAGCAATGCCAATCCTTGCGTGCCTTTATTCATCCAGACCATTACCTCAGAGCTGATGACGGCGCGAGCCTGAGGCTTGAGTATTTCTCATGGACCCTTGATGAGCGGTCATGATGCAGGGCGGGCTGTTTTGCTACAGTGCAGTTTTTAAACCCGTCCCCTGCTATGAGTACTTCCACAATACAGTTTGGCCTGGATCACGTCATGCTACGTGTGCTGGACCTGGACCGATCGCTGGCTTTTTATCGCGATGTTCTGGGCATGCAGGTAGTGCGTCACACGGATTATGAATCCGGCCGTTTCACCAATGTCTTTCTCAGCTTTGACCCGAGCACGCAGTCCAGCCTGGAACTGACCTGGAACTGGGATCAAGACGAACCTTATGAAAAAGGCGGGGCGTTCGGTCATCTGGCCCTGATGGTCAGGGACGTGCGTCAGGCAGTGGATTATCTGCAGGAGCAGGGGGTCAGAATTAAAACCCCACCCAAGCAGATGAGTCATGGCAAACGTACGATTGCTTTCGTATTTGATCCCGACGACTACCTGATTGAGCTGGTGGAGCCGCTGGCTTAGGCCTGACCGGCGCATTGGGAAGGCCAGGCGGCCGGCCTGCTTGGTGTGCCGGCTTAATGCACCCAATAAAACAAAGACCATGCACCGTTGCGGTGATGGTCTTTGTTGCGTTTGATGTGTACGGGCTAAACGCGCGCTCTGCCTTACAGCCCTAGCGAGCCCCACATGTCATCCACTTTCTTTTTGGTGGACTCATCCATTTTGATCGGCGTGCCCCATTCGCGCTGGGTTTCTCCCGGCCACTTGTTGGTGGCATCCATGCCCATCTTGCCACCCAGTCCCGAGACGGGCGAAGCAAAGTCCAGGTAGTCGATAGGGGTGTTCTCGACCAGCACAGTATCGCGCACCGGGTCCATGCGGGTGGTCATGGCCCAGATCACTTCCTTCCAGTCGCGGGTGTTGACGTCCTCGTCCACGACCACGATGAACTTGGTGTACATGAACTGGCGCAGAATGCTCCAGACCCCGAACATCACGCGTTTGGCGTGGCCCGCGTACTGCTTGCGTATGGACACCACAGCCAGGCGGTAGCTGCAGCCTTCGGGTGGCAGATAGAAGTCCACGATTTCGGGCAGTTGCTTGCGCAGCAACGGTACAAAGACTTCGTTCAGCGCGACACCCAGAACAGCAGGCTCATCAGGTGGTTTGCCGGTATAGGTGCTGTGATAGATCGGGTTGCGACGCATGGTAATGCGCTCGACCGTAAAGACCGGGAACCAGTCCTGCTCATTGTAGTAACCAGTGTGGTCGCCATAAGGGCCTTCCAGCGCCATTTCGTAGTGGCTGTCGGCAGGCGGTTTCATGCCGTCAGGCACGTCGGGTGTCAGGGCCTCCGGGTGATTGCTGGGCAGGATATGGCCTTCCAGCACAATTTCGGCCCAGGCAGGCACGGACAAGTCGCTGCCCAGTGCCTTGGCAACTTCGGTGCGTGAGCCGCGCAACAGCCCGGCAAACTGATATTCGGACAGGCTGTCCGGGACAGGTGTGACCGCCCCCAGAATGGTGGCTGGGTCTGTCCCCAGAGCAACCGCAATCGGGAAGGGTTTGCCGGGATTTGTCAGGGCGTGGTCGCGAAAGTCCAGTGCTCCGCCGCGATGGGACAGCCAGCGCATGATCAGCTTGTTGCGACCAATCAGTTGCTGGCGGTAAATGCCCAGATTCTGGCGCTTGGCATGTGGGCCTTTGGTAATGACCAGACCCCAGGTCAACAAGGGAGCGACGTCACCAGGCCAGCACAGTTGCAAGGGAATCTGGTTCAGGTCCACATCCTTGCCTTCCAGTACGACTTCCTGGCAGGCAGGAGAGCGTACGTGCTTGGGGCTCATGTCCCACAAGGCGGATTTGAGCATGGACACTTTGGACAGTGCATCGCGCATGCCGGTGGGGGCTTGCGGCTCTTTCAGATTGGCCAGTAGTTCGCCTGTGTCGCGTAATGCCGACACCTCTTGCGCGCCCATCCCCCAGGCAACGCGTTGCGGCGTACCGAACAAATTGGCCAGGACCGGCATGGCGGCCTTGACGCCTTGATGCTGGGCATTCTCAAACAAGAGTGCCGGTCCACCGGCACGCAGTACCCGGTCACTGATTTCAGTCATTTCCAGCGAGGTGGAAACGGGCTGCGTAATCCGCTTCAGATCGCCCCTGGCTTCCAGTTGGGCAATAAAGTCTCTCAAGTCACGGTATTTCACAGAAGAACGGGGCTCCGCTTGCAGATATTTTGGTTAAGACCTTGAACAGGTTCTAAGGTTAACATCGGGCAGTTAGCAATACTAAGGATGAACCCATGGGCTTCCAAGATATGGACTATGTACTTAGTCGCTCAGCCCGTACCCTGACGTATCGCATCGGCGAGTTTGTACATGTGTGTGCCATGTATCTGGGCATAGCCGTACTGGTGACGATTGCAGCCTGTGTGGTTGTACCTTCCATGCGTGCTCAGTTTAACCAGCTTTATACCGGTCTCGTGCAAACCCTGCGCCCCGAGGCGGTGAAATACGATGCGTACAGTCTGGCGGTCTGGCCGGCAGACACGAGTCAGCCGGCCCTGTCTGAAGATGACCAGGATTTGACCCAGACGGAACAGCAGCAGGCGGTTTCTGCCTATCAGGGCTTTATGAAAAATCTGCGTGCCTCGGTGACGGGGCAGCCCATCGCAGGCGTGACAGCCGCCCAGCAGCAGGCCTTGCGCAGCTACCTGGCGCGCAAGTACAAGATCGCCTATTCGGTATCCGGGGCCCTGATCCACACGGCTTTTATTGTGGGCAAGGAAAAGAACCTGGACCCGCAACTGATTCTGGCCGTCATCGCCATTGAGTCACGTTACAACCCCTATGCAGAAAGTCATGTGGGGGCCCAAGGGCTAATGCAGGTCATGACTAAAGTCCATAAAGAGAAGTTTGATATCTATATGGAGGGCACGCTGGCGGTATTGAGCCCTGAGGCCAATATCCGGGTGGGCGGTCAGATTTTGTCCGACTGTATCCGTCGCCGTGGTTCCATTGAAGGGGGACTAGCCTGTTATGTGGGGGCCACCGGCCCCAGCGATGGTGGTTACGGGGCCAAAGTGCTGGCAGAGCGTCGCCGTATTGCCCTGGCCTCCGGTATCCCGGTCCGGACACGCTAGGCGGTCCGGATGGGAGGTAACGAGTGTCTGGGCGTCTGAGGGCCGGGCCCAGAGCGGGGCTTAGCGGCCCAGGAACTGGCTCAGACGACTGATTGCCTCTTGCAGACGGTCCATGCCGGTGGCATAGGACAGGCGCAAGGTATAGGGCGCGTGAGCGGTGCCAAAGTCTCGGCCCGGTACCGCTGCCACACCGGCCTCGTGCAGCAATTGCTGCGAGAACGCATCGCTGTCCTGGCTGTATTCACGGATATCCGTATAGATATAGAAAGCGCCATCCGGGCGGACAGGCACGCGCAGACCCAGACGCTCCAGCTCGGGCAGCAGGTAGTCCCGCCGTTGCTTGAAAGCCAGACGGCGTTCTTCGTAGATCGCCATGGTTTCCGGCTCAAAGCAGGCCAGGGCGGCATGCTGGGCCAGTGAGGGGGCGCAGATTGCCAGGCTGGCGGCCATGCGCTCGCAGGCTTCGGTCATCCAGGAGGGCAGGATCAGCCAGCCCAGACGCCAGCCCGTCATGTGGAAGTACTTGGAAAAGCTGTTAATAACAATAATGTCCTGATCCAAGGTCAAGGCGCTGAGGGGCGCCTGTTCGTAAAACAGACCCAGATAAATCTCGTCCATGATGATAAAGCCATCACGGGCGCGCACTTCCTTGATCAGCTCTTGCAGGGCTGGGCGGGAAATTGTGGCACCTGTCGGATTGTTGGGCGAGGCAATCAGCACGCCGCGCGTGTTGGGACCCCAATGATCGCGAATGTGCTGGGCGCTCAGTTGAAAGCGTCCTTCTGCCGAGGCGGGGATCAGACGGGCTGTGCCGCCCGCTGCCATGATGAAGTTCTGGTTGGCCGGGTAGGAGGGGTCGGGCATCAGCACTTCATCGCCGGGATTGATCAGGGCCAGGGTCGCCAGTGACAGGGCGCCCGAAGCCCCTGCCGTGACCACGATGCGAGACGGGTCGACACGGGCCTGGAACTGCTGTTCGTAATACAGGGCGATGCGCTCGCGCAAGGCGCTCAAGCCCGCTGGGGCGGTGTACTGGCCCAGGCCTTGATTGCTGGCCTGATGCAGCGCATCGACCACGGCTTGCGGGGCGGTAAAGTCCGGTTCACCTATGCCCAGGCTGATAATGTCGCGGCCCGTGGCCTTTAAGGCATTGGCCTGTTTGAAGAGTTCAACAGCATGAAAAGGAAGAACGTGTTCGGTACGACTGGCGAGGCGGGACATACGGCAAATCTCGGGTAAAAAGTGTATTGTAGGACCTTGCTCAAAAGGGCGTCAGGTGGCTGTGGCAGGTGCGCATGCTCAAGAAGGGTGCAAGCCGGCGGGCCAGTTGGCCTCAAGTGTAGGTTTGTTGCAGGAAAAGTCTATGGTTTCTTCGTCCAGGCGTGC
The DNA here is from genome assembly GCF_019343455.1 of Alcaligenes ammonioxydans. Taxonomy (NCBI): domain Bacteria; kingdom Pseudomonadati; phylum Pseudomonadota; class Betaproteobacteria; order Burkholderiales; family Alcaligenaceae; genus Alcaligenes; species Alcaligenes ammonioxydans. The sequence continues at coordinate 734,865 of NZ_CP049362.1, forward strand.
ATTTTTGATGGGTCGTCGTCCTCCCCAGACGGCCTGGCAGTCATTTTGTTCGCGTCTGAAAGCCCGGGTTCAGGGCGAGTGGTCCTTGCTCAGTGCGGAGCCGGATCATGAACAGGCGCGCCTGGAGCCGGCTTCCAGCGCGGACGTGCATATGGTGTTGACGCTGGCCGCCGAGTATGGGGTCACGGTGTGTCTGGAGGGTGTGCCGCAGGCTAGCGAGACGGATGGTCCGGTGATTGTTCTGGCTCCGGGTCGACAAATGGCACGCTGCGACCGTCTGGAACCCAACTCCAATCGCTGGTTTGTTCAGCCGGGTTGTTTGCTCGGAGAGATGGAGGCCAAAGGCTTTCAGGGGCTTGCCACTGCGCCTGCCGGCATGACGGTGGCCGCCTGGCTGGCTGACCGTCGTCAGCATGATTGGCCCAGTGGTCGTACGGCGTTGTCGGGTGTTCTGCATTGCTCGGTCATTCTGGCGGACAACACACAAGCGGCGCTGGGCCCCTTCGGACAGGACAACCGTAACCCTCTGGACAGCCTGCGTATGCAGCAGTTGATCCCCGCTTTGTTTCGCTTGATGGGCGAGCCCGACACGCAGGCCCTGCGTCAGGAGCATTGGCCCTGCCGTTACCGCCTGGATGCGCTCGAACCACGTGACGGCGATGGCATCAATCTGGCGCATCTGATGTTGGGCCACGGTGGTGATCTGGCCTGGGTGGAGTGGCTGGTGCTGGATGAGACCGTGCTTAGTGGCTCGGACCCGCAAGACTGGTCCTGGCCCAATCAGGAGCAGCCGTGGCAGGCCCAGGATGTGGATAGCCGCATCAAGGCCCTGTTTGATCCCACCGACCGCTTTTCTTATCCTGGCCAGATGCTGTGAGTTTGTCCTGGCCCGTGCTTGACCCCTGATGTAACTCAAGGGCTAGAATGGTTCCTGCCTGGGCCGCAAAGGCTCGGCAAGGCGACCGGGATGGAGGCTGTCAGCAGGGCAGATGAGGGCAGACGGTTTGAACAGGCTGCAGGTCTGTTTGAATGGACGCTGTTAGACAATGGCCGCTTTCAGGCGATCCCGGTCCGTTTTAAATGGATTTTTGAGTGGGTAACAGCATGGACGCCAATTTTCGGAAAGCAGCTCTGGAATATCATGAACAGGGCAGGCCCGGAAAGCTTTCGGTCACGCCGACCAAGCAATTATCGAACCAGCGGGATCTGGCGCTGGCGTATTCGCCCGGGGTGGCAGCCGCTTGTGAAGAAATCGTCAAGGACCCACAAAACGCCTTTCGCTATACCGGGCGGGGCAATCTGGTCGGCGTCATCTCCAACGGTACCGCCGTGCTGGGTTTAGGAAATATCGGCGCCCTGGCCTCCAAGCCCGTCATGGAAGGCAAGGCCGTGCTGTTCAAGAGCTTTGCCGGTCTGGATGTGTTTGACATCGAGATCAATGAAACCGATCCCGACAAGCTGGTCGACATCATCGCGGGTCTGGAGCCGACCTTTGGCGGCATCAACCTGGAAGACATCAAGGCGCCCGAGTGCTTTGAAGTCGAGCGCAAGCTGCGCCAGCGCATGAGCATTCCTGTTTTTCATGACGATCAGCATGGCACGGCCATTTGCGTCACCGCTGCCTTTCTGAACGGCTTGAGCGTGGTTGAAAAAGACATCAAGCAAGTCAAGGTGGTGACGTCCGGTGCGGGTGCGGCGGCCCTGGCCTGCCTGGACCTGATGATTGATATGGGGCTGCCACTGGAAAATATCTGGGTTACGGATATTGATGGCGTGCTCTACGAAGGTCGCTCCGGCAATCCTGTGCCCGAACTGGCCCGTTTTGCCAAGCAGACCGATGCCCGTACCCTCAGTGAGGTGATCGAGGGGGCCGATGTATTCCTGGGGCTGTCCGCCGGTGGCGTACTCAAGCCCCAGATGCTGGAGAAGATGGCGGCCCGACCGTTGATTCTGGCTCTGGCCAACCCCAATCCCGAGATCCTGCCGGAAGACGCCCACGCCGTGCGTGATGATGTGGTCATGGCAACCGGCCGGTCGGACTATCCGAATCAGGTCAACAATGTATTGTGCTTCCCCTACATCTTCCGTGGGGCGCTGGACGTGGGGGCCACCACCATTACGCGGGGCATGGAAAAAGCCGCTGTGCAGGCCATTTGCCAGTTGGCACGCGAAGAGCAGGATGAGGGCGTTGCGGCTGCCTATGGGCTGGAAGAGGTCTCTTTCGGTCCGTCCTTCTTCATTCCTCGTCCCTTTGATTCGCGTCTGATTGTGCGTATTGCTCCGGCCGTGGCCAAAGCGGCGATGGAAGAGGGCGTGGCGACCCGTCCCATAGCGGACTTGAACAACTACATTTATCAGCTACGCCAGTTTGTTTATAAATCCGGCTCCTTCATGAAGCCAATTTATTCACTGGCTCGGGGGCTGGTGCAAGATGGTGCCAAATCCCGTGTGGTCTTTAGTGAAGGCGAGGACGAACGCGTCCTGCGCGCCGTACAGATTATTGTGGATGAGGGGTTGGCCAGTCCCATCTTGGTGGGCCGTCCCGCTGTCTTGCAACAGCGCATTGAACGTTATGGTCTGCGTCTGCGTCTGGGCATTGACGTGGAGGTGACCAACCCCGAACAGGACGATCGCTTCCACCGTTACTGGACCAGTTACTGGGAAATCATGTCGCGTCGCGGTATCAGCAAAGAGATGGCTCGCGTGGAAATGCGGCGTCGCCCGACCCTGATCGGGGCCATGATGCTGCATCTGGGCGATGCCGATGGCATGATCTGTGGCACAGTGGGACGTTACGAAAATCACCTGGAACTGGTGGACCAGGTCATTGGCAAAGCACCGGGTGTCAAAACCTATGCTGCCATGAATATTTTATTGCTCAGTGAGCGCAGTGTGGCCCTGACCGATACGCACATTAACCACGATCCCGATTCGGACCAGGTGGCCGAGATCACCCTGGCGGCAGCGCGTAAAATGCGCCAGTTCAATATCGAACCCAAGGTGGCTCTGCTGTCCAGTTCCAATTTCGGGACCAATAATTCGCCCGCAGCGGTCACCATGCGCGGTGCGCTGGAGCGCGTGCGCCAGCTCGACCCCAGCCTGGAAGTGGATGGTGAAATGCACGGCGACTGCGCTCTGGATGAAAAGGCCCGTCATCAGATCCTGCCGACCTCGGCCCTGAGCGGCGAGGCCAATCTGCTGGTCTGCCCGAACGTGGAAGCGGGCAATATTGCCTACAACCTGCTCAAGACGGCTGCGGGTGGTAACGTGGCAATTGGCCCTTTCCTGCTGGGAGCCCGGGCACCGGTTCATATCATGACCTCGACCTCGTCAGTGCGCCGTATCGTCAATATGACGGCCGTCACGGTGGTGGATGCCAACGTCGCTACTGAAGGCTGATACGGATCATGATTCAGCGCTCACCCGCCCCGCTGGCCTTGATCCTGAACGGGGGCGGGGCGCGCGGCGCGTATCAGGCCGGGGTGCTGGCCGGCCTGCTGGAGCTGCTGGACCCGGAGCGCAACCCCCAGTTCAGCAATCCTTTCGATATTATTTGCGGCTCGTCGGCCGGTTCCATCAATGCGGCCGGTCTGGCCTGCCGCGCAGATAAACCGCACGAAGCTGTCGACCATATACAACAGCTGTGGGGGTCCTTGCGCACCAATGACATCTTTCATGCCGACCCCTTGCAGTTGCTGGCCACCAGTGCGCATTGGGTAGCCACGCTAGCCCTGGGCTGGCTGGCCCCCCGTCTACGCGATCATGTGCCGCACTCCATGCTGGACAACTCACCCTTGCGCGAGTTGCTGGAACAGAGCCTGGACTTTGAGCGCCTGCAACGCAATCTGGCCCAGCAGCATGTGGGGGCGCTGGCCATTACCGCTGCCGCCTACACCACTGGCGAGCACCTGACTTTTTACCAGTCGGACGAGCGCATTCGCCCCTGGACACGCAATCTGCGTCGCGCCATTCCCGGCGTCATCGGAGTGGACCATCTGATGGCTTCCAGCGCCATTCCCTTCATGTTTCCGGCGCAGTCCCTGCAAGTGGGCAAGCAAACCCAATGGTGTGGTGATGGCACTATGCGTCAGTTGGCCCCCATCAGTCCGGCCATACATCTGGGCGCCCATAAAGTCTTGATTGTGGGGACGGGATATGCGGACAACACGTACCACGAGCAAGAATGTGCAGACCCGCCATACCCCTCTTTGGCGCAGATCAGTGGCTATGCCTTGTCCAACATATTCCTCGATAGTGTGTCAACGGATATTGAACGTATGGAGCGGATCAATACATTGCTTGCCTATATGCCTGCAAATGTATTACAAAGCCAATCGCTGCGTCCTGTCAGCACGTTTGCCATCACCCCCAGCCGCTCGCTGGATGAAATTGCCACCCGGCATATTCATCAGATGCCAACTGCTGCACGTACCCTATTTCGAGTACTTGGTGTATCTTCAAAGTCCGGTCCGACCACAGGCGGTGCATTAATTTCATATTTGTTATTCGAGTCCGGCTACACCCAAGAGCTGATCGAGTTAGGAAAGACCGATACCATGAGTCGTCGTGAAGAAGTATTAGCGTTTTTTAAGGAAGCGTCCTGATGAGCCAATCCCTGACTTTGCAAGAGGCTTTGCAACAAGGCGGCGTGCTCGACGCAACGGGCCTGACGGCTGCTGATTTTCTGAAGCAGGCACAGGACCAGGGGCTCACTGCCCTGGAAGTAAGTTGCGATCGTGCGCGCAATCGCTCCGCTGTGCTGCGAGCAGTCGCCAAAGCTGTTGATTACCCTGAATTTTTTGGTGGCAATCTGGATGCGCTCTACGATTGCCTGTGCGACACCGTACTGGATCAAAAGGCTGGTTTGGCCTTGTGGCTGGACAACCTGCACAGTGGCGATCCCGCATTGGAAAAAGACGCCCAGGCTATCTTGGGCGTGTGTGAGGATGTGCATGCCTGGGCCTCGAACAACGAGCGCCGTTTTGTCTGTGTTGTTTTACATGCCGGCAAGCATCCTGATCCGGAACCAGGCGAGACCCCTGCCTCCTACTCCAGCCAGGACGAGGAATAAGCCTTATTCCCAGCCTTGCAAGGCGCTGATCGCTGCCGTCAGCGCCAAGGCAGCGGTCTCGGTTCGCAGTACGCGGTGCCCGAAGCGAATGGCCTGCGCCTGGGCAGCCAGCGCCACTTTTTGTTCTTCGGGCGACCAGCCGCCTTCGGGGCCAATCAAAATGGTGACGGCCTGGTCCTGCGGCTTTATGGCTTGTGCCAGTTGCTGAGGCGCATCAGGGTCACAAAACAGATGCAGACCCGTTCGGGCATCCCGAAAGTAGTTGGACAAGCTCAGCGGCGCCGCCAGTTCCATCAGACGATTGCGGCCACACTGCTCGCTGGCTGACTCGATGACCCGCTGCCAGTGGACCATGCGTTTGGCCTGCCGTTCCGCGCTCAGTTGCAGCACGCTGCGTTGCGCGCGAATCGGCACCAGGCAGCTCACTCCCATTTCCACCGCTTTTTCGATAATCCAGTCCATTTTGTCGCTGGAGGCAATGCCTTGCAGGACGGTAATGCGGCCAGCCAGTTCGCGTACGGGTGTTTCGGCCGCCCCCAGGTTGGCAAACCCTTTTTTGCCCTCGATGCGCAAGGTAGCGGGAAATTGGGTGCCCAGTCCGTCAAACAGGACGATGTCCTGCCCATCTTTTAAACGCAGTACCCGGATGGCGTGATGCGCCAGGGCGTCGGGCAGGGCGATCTCGGTGTGGGCCGTCAGGGCAAAGGGATGATAAAAACGGGGAGCTGCCATATCAGGACACCATCAAGGGTAAAAAAACCGCACAAGCATACCGTACCTGGGCTGGGGGAAGAAAGCGCAAGGCCGCAGCGCAAGTGAGGGCGATTTAGCGCCAGCAATGCTAAAATAGCGCGTTTTATAAACTAATCAGGGCCGTGAGCCGTCCGCTAGCCGGAATTGTCGCGCCGCCGCCCCAATGAGCTTCTAATGGATATTGCGTCAGCCTCTGATAAAACCCTAGCCAATGCCATCCGTGCCTTGGCTATGGATGCCGTGCAACAAGCTAATTCGGGCCACCCCGGTGCGCCTATGGGCATGGCCGATATCGCCCAGGTTCTCTGGTCCCGGCACCTGAAACACAACCCCGCCGACCCCGCCTGGTTTGATCGTGATCGTTTTGTGTTGTCAAACGGCCACGGTTCCATGCTGATCTACGCTTTGTTGCACCTCAGCGGTTACGACCTGTCTCTGGACGAGTTGCGCAACTTCCGCCAGATGCATTCGCGTACCCCCGGCCACCCAGAAGTGGGTATTACGGCTGGCGTGGAAACCACGACCGGCCCCTTGGGCCAGGGTCTGGGCAATGCGGTTGGCTTTGCGCTGGCCGAAGCCTTGTTGGCCCGCGAGTTCAACCGTGACGGCCACGAGGTGGTAGATCACCTGACTTGGGTTTTTGCAGGCGACGGCTGTTTGATGGAAGGGATCTCGCACGAGGCCTGCTCCTTGGCCGGCACCTGGAAGCTGTCCAAGCTGGTCGTGCTGTACGACGACAACGGCATCTCTATTGATGGCAAGGTCGAGAACTGGTTCGGTGACGATACGCCCGCCCGCTTTGAAAGCTATGGCTGGAACGTCATCCGTGCTGTTGACGGTCATGACGCCGCCTCGATTCACAACGCGATTGAACAGGCCCGCCGCAACGCCAAAGAAGGCACCGGCCCCACGTTGATTTGCTGCCGCACCGTGATCGGCAAGGGCGCGCCTAACGCGGCCGGCTCCGAGAAGGTCCACGGCGCTCCGCTGGGTGCTGAGGAAATCGCCGCCACCCGTGCTGCGCTTGGCTGGAACCACGGTCCGTTTGAAATCCCTCAGGAAGTCTACCAGGGCTGGGATTGCCGCGAAAAAGGGGGCGTCCAGCAAGCGGAATGGCAAGCGCGTTTTGACGCCTACAGCCAGGCCTATCCTGAACTGGCCGCGGAACTGGCCCGTCGTCTGAAAGGCGAACTGCCTGCCGATTACAGCGCTAAAGTACAGGCCTTTATTGAGGAAACCGCTCAGAAAGCTGAAACCATTGCCTCGCGCAAGGCCTCGCAACTGGCAATTAGCGCGCTGGTCAATGTGCTGCCAGAAATGTTGGGCGGCTCGGCTGATCTGACCGGCTCCAACTTTACCGACTGGAAGGGCGCCGAGGCAGTGCGCGCTCACGCCGACGGTGTACATTTTGGTCGTCACATCAACTACGGTGTGCGGGAATTCGGTATGGCTGCCATCATGAATGGCGTGGCCCTGCATGGGGGCTACCTGCCGTTTGGTGGTACCTTCCTGACTTTCTCGGATTACTCGCGCAACGCCATTCGCATGGCAGCGCTGATGAAGCAGCGCGTGGTGCATGTCTTTACCCACGACTCCATCGGTCTGGGCGAGGATGGTCCGACGCACCAGTCCATTGAACACGCCAATAGTCTGCGACTGATCCCCAACCTGCATGTCTGGCGTCCTTGCGACACCACGGAAACGGCCGTAGCCTGGGCCTGCTCGATCGAGCGTCCCGCCAGCATCGGCATGAATGTGCAGGACGGCGGCCCCAGTGCCTTGCTGTTGTCGCGCCAGAATCTGCCATTCGTGGAGCGCGATGCACAAACCATCCAGAACATCCGCCGTGGTGGCTATGTGCTGCGCGATGCGCCAGATGCGCGCGCCATCATCATGGCAACCGGTTCGGAAGTCGGTCTGGCCTTGCAGGCGCAGGAGCAGTTGGCTCAGCAAGGAATTGCGACCCGCGTGGTATCCATGCCATGTACCAACCTGTTTGATGCCCAGGACAAGCAATGGCGCGATCAGGTTCTGACCCCGGGCATCCCGCGTGTGGCGGTGGAAGCGGGTACGACGGGTCTGTGGTTCAAGTACGTGGGTCTGGAAGGCGCGGTGGTGGGGATTGATACCTACGGCGAATCGGCTCCGGCTGGCGTCCTGTTCAAGCATTTTGGTCTGACAGCAGAGAAAGTCGCTGCGGCCGTTCAAGAAATTTTGTAATTGGAGTCTGACATGACGATTCGCGTCGCAATCAATGGTTATGGTCGTATCGGCCGCATGATCTTGCGTGCCCACTACGAGTACGGCAAAAAACACGATATCGAGATCGTGGCCATCAACGCCTCGGGCGGTGCCGAGATCAATGAACACCTGACTCGCTATGACTCCGTGCATGGCCGCTTTAACGCCGATGTGTCGCTCGACGGCGACTATCTGGTGGTCAATGGTGATCGCATCCGCCTGCTGAGCCAGCGCGATGCCCTGACCTTGCCTTGGGCCGAGCTGGGTGTGGACGTGGTACTGGAATGTACCGGTGCTTTCACCAGCAAAGAAAAGGCCAGCGAGCACATCCAGGCCGGCGCCAAGAAAGTCATTATTTCCGCCCCCGGCGGCAAGGATGTGGACGCCACGATTGTCTATGGCGTGAACCACGACATTTTGAAGAGCACTGACACGGTGATCTCCAACGCCTCGTGTACGACCAACTGTCTGGCTCCTCTGGTTGCCCCCCTGCACAAGGAACTGGGCGTGGTCAGCGGTCTGATGACTACCATCCACGCTTATACCAACGACCAGGTCCTGACGGACGTGCGTCACAAGGACATGCGCCGTGCCCGTTCGGCCACCAGCAGCATGATCCCCACCAAGACCGGCGCAGCCGCTGCCGTAGGTTTGGTGTTGCCAGAACTGAATGGCAAGCTGGACGGTTACGCTGTGCGCGTTCCAACCATCAACGTGTCCATGGTTGACCTGACTTTTGTGGCTAGCCGCAACACGACGGTTGAAGAAGTGAACGGCATTTTGAAGGCCGCTTCCGAAGGCGCCATGAAAGGCATCCTGGACTACTGCACCGAGCCCTTGGTGTCCATCGACTTTAACCACACCACCGCTTCCAGCACGGTTGACTCCCTGCTGACCAAAGTGACCGGTGGCAATATGGTGAAAGTGGCTGCCTGGTACGACAACGAGTGGGCTTTCTCCATTCGCATGCTCGACAGCACCATCGCACTGATGTCGGCCAAATAAGATCTGAATAGCAGGGGCGGGATTTCCCGCCCCTGTCACGTTAATTCCCAGAACAAAAAATCATGTCTACAAGCATCAAGACCTTGTCTGCGCTGGCCGAAACGGACGCGCTGCGAGGCAAGCGGGTATTTATCCGCTCTGATCTGAATGTCCCTTTGCAAGACGGGCGTATTACCGAAGACACGCGAGTCCGTGCTTCGGTGCCTGCCATTCGCATGGCGCTGGATGCCGGCGCTGCGGTGATGGTCACTTCGCACCTGGGGCGGCCCAAAGAAGGCGAGTGCCAGCCCGTGGATTCTCTGGAACCCGTGGTGCAACGTCTGTCCGAATTGCTGGGCATGCCGGTTGAGCTGCGGCGCAATTGGCTGGATGGCGTGCAGGTGTCGCCCGGTCAGCTTGTTTTGTTGGAGAACTGCCGCTGCAACGTCGGTGAAAAGAAGAATGATCCTGAGTTGGCCCGCAAAATGGCCGCTTTGTGTGACGTTTACGTAAACGATGCCTTCGGTACGGCTCACCGTGCCGAGGCCACCACGGAAGGGATCGCCCGTTTTGCGCCGGTGGCTTGCGCTGGCCCCTTGCTGGAAGCCGAGTTGAACGCTCTGGGGCGTGCCTTGAACCAGCCTGCGCGGCCCTTGGTAGCCATTGTGGGGGGGGCCAAGGTCTCCACCAAACTGTCCATCCTGCGCGCTTTGGCTGAAAAAGTTGATCAGCTGGTGGTCGGTGGCGGCATTGCCAACACCTTTATGATGGCTAGCGGCTTGTCCGTGGGCAAGTCACTGGTCGAAGAAAGCCAGTTGGAAGAAGCTCGCGAGGTGATCCGCATCATGAAAGAGCGCGGTGCCGACGTGCCTATCCCCGTTGATGTGGTGTGCGCCAAGTCTTTTGCGGCTGATGCTACCGCTGAAATCAAGGCTGCTGACCAGGTTCAGGATGATGACATGATTCTGGATGTGGGCCCTGAAACGGCGCGCCAGATCGCTGACATCATCGCCAAGGCCGGTACGGTTGTCTGGAATGGCCCTCTGGGCGTGTTCGAGTTCCCGGCCTTTGCACAAGGTACGGCAAGCTTGTCGCGCGCGATTGCCGATTCCAAGGCTTTCTCGATTGCAGGGGGGGGCGACACCCTGGCGGCGATTGCCCAATTCAATATTGGTGAAGAGGTGGATTACATCTCCACCGGCGGCGGTGCATTCCTGGAGTTCCTGGAAGGCAAACGTCTGCCCGCTGTGGCTGCCCTGGAAGACAAGGCTTAAGTTTTGCCGCCTATCGCGTGACCCGTCCTCAGACTGGTTCATGCCTCAGAAAGCCAGCCAACGAAAGTTGGCTGGCTTTTGCTTTTGTGTAAAGACCGGACGCGATGGGGTTACGCCCCCTCTTTAATCAGTTGTCCATAGCCCTGCATGGCATCGGGCCATTCCAGCTTGAAGCCGCTATCGAGCAGGCGCTGGTTGCGCAGGCGTTTGCCGCCTTCTGCAGACGGGCGTCGTTCCGGGTGTGGCACACCCAGCAGATCGGCCAGCCCGTCATATAGCTCGGTAATCCGGTAGGGCCGACTGTCGGTGCCGATATAGCACGGGAAGGGCGCAGGAGCGCGTAGCAGATGCCAGCAGGCCGCTGCGGCATCCTCGATATGCAGGCGGTTGGCCCAATGCTCCGGGTCATCCGGTACGGTGGCCCGTCCTTCGCGCAGCCGATCCAGTAGTTGGGTGCGTCCGGGGCCGTACAGACCGCTGGGGCGGATGACCACAGCCTGGGCGGGGATGCGGTGATGAAGCCTTTGCTCGGCTTCCAGCAAGATTTTTCCATTGAACTGGGTGGGCTCCGTGGGGGAGTTTTCGTCCACCCAGTCTGTCGAGGGGCCATATACCGCCGTCGAGGAGACAAAGACAAAACGTTTCAGGGCTTTCAGGTCCAGCTCGTTGAGTAGATTTTCCAGACCTTGTAGAAAAACGCGCTCATAGGCAGCCTGGTTTCGCTGGTCAGGGGAGACCGCGTAAAGGACGTGAGTGATGGGGCGGTGTTTCAGTCGTAATGACGCAGGTTCGCTCAAATCGGCCTGTACCCACTCTATGCCGCTGTGATCGTCCAGGGGGGGTGACGGCGCAGGCCGATAACCGGCCATTCATGACGACGGGCCAGCATTCCGGTGCGTGTGCCCAGATCGCCAGCGCCCGCCAGGAGCAAAGTACAGTTTTGAGAATCCACAGCAGCAGGTCCTTGAGTAGAATGATCTCGAGCAAAGCTCGATTGGCTGAGACAACAATAGCATTGGAGGCGGTCATGGAGTGTCGCAATTGGATTGACGGACAGCAACTTGGCGCGGAGGGCGGTGGTTTGCTACCGGTGATCGACCCCTCCACAGGCGAAACCTTTGCCCGACTGGCGCAATCATCCGCGGTGGATATTGATTGGGCCGTGCAGGCCGCCAGGCGTGCCAGTAAGGGGACGTGGCGCCGCCTGAGCGCAGCGCAGCGCAGTCAGTTATTGCTGCGTTGTGCCCGAACCCTGTCCGATGCTCGCGAGGAGTTGGCGCGGCTGGAGTCGCGGGATACGGGCAAGCCTTTGCGCCAGGCCCAGTCCGATGCTGACGCCATTGTCCGCTATTTCGAGTTTTATGCGGGTGCGGTGGACAAGCTGCACGGTCAAACCATTCCCCTGGGTTGGGAAATGACGGCCTTTACGTTGCGCGAGCCCTTGGGCGTCACAGCGCATATCATTCCCTGGAATTACCCCCTGCAGATCTTTGGACGCAGTGTGGCGGCCTCCCTGGCCGCAGGTAATACCTGCGTGGTGAAGCCGGCTGAAGATGCCAGTCTTTCTTTGCTGCGCGTGGCGGAGTTGTTGCACGAGGCGGGCTTGCCTGCCGGGGCGCTGAATATTTGTACGGGCCTGGGCAGTGAGGCCGGACAGGCCCTGGCCGCGCATCCTGATATCAACCATATTTCCTTTACGGGCTCTCCTGCCACGGGCCGTCAGGTGGCCTTGCAGGCCGCGCAGAATTTTGTGCCTGTCACGCTGGAGCTGGGCGGCAAATCGCCGCAGATCGTATTTTCAGATGCGGATCTGGACGCGGCCCTGCCGGTTATTGTCAATGCGATTGTGCAGAACGCAGGCCAAACCTGCTCGGCAGGCAGCCGTGTATTGATTCAGCGTGCGATTTATAGTGACTTTACGGAACGTCTGGCTGAAAGCTTCAAGGCCTTGTTGACGGGGGCAGCGAGCGACAATCTGGATTGCGGCCCTCTGATCAGCGCGCAGCAGCAAGCTCGGGTGCGTTCTTATCTGGAGAATCTGGATGAGGATGGCATTGTGGTGCTGGCGAAAGGCAAGCTGGACTCCAAGGCCCCGACGGGTGGTTTCTATCAAGTGCCTGTCTTGCTCGATCACGTGCCTGTCCAACATCGTCTGGCCCAGGAGGAGATTTTCGGACCAGTCCTGATTGCCCAACCTTTCGGTACGGAGCAGGAGGCCATCACCCTGGCCAATGGCACGCCTTACAGCCTGGTGGCGGGGGTCTGGACACGCGATGGTGCGCGTCAGATCCGCATGGCCAGACAACTACGGGCCGGCCAGGTCTTTGTGAACAATTATGGCGCTGCAGGCGGGGTAGAACTGCCGTTTGGCGGTACCGGACAGTCTGGTATTGGCCGAGAGAAGGGGTTTGAAGCGCTGTACGCCCTGACCAGCCTGAAAACGGTTGCGCTACGTCATGCCCCTGCTTGATGCCAGAGAATGTAGGGGTTAGCGCGGCTGTGGTGTTGGGGGTTTTCTGGCAGCATGGCATTTGAACGCTAAAACAGCATTTCTTTAGGGCGGCATCGAGCCGCCCTTTTTATGGAAATAAAAATAACAGAAGGAGACAAACATGCGATTGCAAGACAAGGTGGCCATCGTGACCGGTGGCGCATCGGGCTTTGGCCTGGGTATCGCACAGCGCTTTGCACGTGAAGGTGCGCGCGTGCTGATTGCCGACTTGAATGTGGAGCAGGGGCGGGCGGCAGCGGCCCAGATTCAGGCGACGGGCGGGCAAGCCATTTTTGCCGCTTGCGATGTGTCACAAGGGGACGAGGTTCAGGCCTTGCTCGATATTGCGCTGCGCGAGTGCGGCGGGCTGCATATCGTGGTGAACAATGCGGGCACCACGCATCGCAACAAGCCTTTGCTGGAAGTGAGCGAAAGTGAGTTCGATCTGGTGTATGCCGTCAATGTGAAAAGCATTTACTGGACAGCGAAACATTTTGTGCCCTATCTGCGGGCTCAGGGTTCAGGTTCCTTCATTAATATCGCTTCGACGGCGGCCTTGCGTCCGCGCCCCGGACTGGTCTGGTACAACGGCACCAAAGGCGCGGTGGTTACCATCAGCAAAGGCATGGCGGCCGAGTTGGGGCCAGACAATATCCGCGTGAATTGTGTCAATCCGGTGATTGGGGACACCGCCTTGCTGGAACAGTTCATGGGCATGCCCGATACGCCGGAAAATCGCAGCCGTTTTCTGGCGGGAATTCCACTGGGGCGTTTTTGCACACCCAAGGATGTGGCGGCGGCGGCTCTGTATCTCGCCTCCGACGAGGCTGAGTTCATTACCGGCACCTGCATCGAGGTAGACGGCGGCCGTTGTATTTAAGCCCCACTGTGATTCGTTACAATCGTGCTGTTGGCAGGCCCGTTCAGGGCCTGTAGTTTATTTCGCTTCCAAGGAAAAGCATGACATTCAATCGACAGTCTCCCCGCGAGCATCCGGATCAGTTGCGTATCGGCTTGGTGTCGGTGTCGGACCGCGCCTCCAGCGGACAGTACCAGGATGAAGGCATTCCCGCGCTGCGTCGCTGGCTTGACCGCGCCTTGACGGTAGCGCCGGCCTATCTGGAGCGACTGATTCCCGATGAGCGAGCCCTGATTACCGCTACCTTGGTCGAGCTGGTGGAAGCCGGTTGCGATCTGGTTTTGACTACGGGTGGCACCGGCCCGGCTCGTCGCGACGTGACCCCGGAGGCGACTCTGGATGCAGGAACACGCGAAATGCCCGGATTCGGTGAACAGATGCGCCAAATCAGTTTAAAATTCGTACCAACAGCGATTTTGTCGCGGCAAGTTGCGGTGATCCGAGAAATTCAGGACCACGCTGCTCTGATTATCAATCTGCCTGGGCAGCCCAAAGCCATTCAGGAAACACTGGAAGGATTACGGGATTCAGAAACCGGTCACGTATTGGTTCCCGGTATTTTTGCAGCCGTCCCGTATTGCATCGACCTGATTGGCGGACCTTACGCACAAACGCATGAGCAGGTGGTGCAAGCGTTCCGCCCCAAGTCGGCGCGTCGGAGCGCCCGTTAACAGGCTCAACCAACAATGGGCTGGACACAGACTGTGTCCAGTCAAGTTTTTCACTTATTTTAGTCTTCAGGAGGTCTTCTCATGGCCCTAGTTTCCATGCGCCAGCTGCTCGATCATGCGGCCGAGCACGGTTATGGTATTCCAGCGTTCAACGTCAATAACCTGGAGCAGGTCCAGGCCATTATGGAAGCCGCCTCGGAGACGGATAGCCCCGTCATCATGCAAGCCTCGGCGGGCGCCCGCAAATATGCCGGCGAGGCTTTTTTGCGTCACCTGATCGAAGCGGCTGTCGAGTCCTACCCCCACATCCCCGTGGTGATGCACCAGGACCACGGTCAGTCGCCCGAAATCTGCAAGGGCGCCATTGAACTGGGTTTCTCCAGCGTGATGATGGACGGCTCCTTGCTGCCTGACGGCAAAACCATTGCCGACTTTGAATACAACGTGGAAGTGACCCGCAAAGTGGTCGATATGGCTCACAAGCTGGGCGTGACCGTAGAAGGCGAACTGGGCTGCCTGGGCTCTCTGGAAACCATGCAAGGTGACAAGGAAGACGGTCACGGTGCAGATGGTGTCCTGACCCTGGATCAGTTGCTGACGGACCCCGAGCAGGCGGCTGAGTTTGTGAGCCGCACGCAACTGGACGCGCTGGCGATTGCCATTGGTACCAGCCACGGCGCTTACAAGTTCACCCGCAAGCCTACCGGCGATATTCTGTCCATCGAGCGTGTGAAAGAAATCCACCGTCGTCTGCCCAACACCCACCTGGTGATGCATGGCAGCTCCAGTGTGCCTCAGGAACTGCTGGCTGAAATCCGCCAGTTCGGCGGCAACATGAAAGAGACGTACGGCGTGCCCGTTGAGGAAATTCAGGAAGCCATCAAGTACGGCGTGCGCAAGGTCAATATAGACACCGATATCCGTCTGGCGATGACGGCTGCCATCCGTCGCTTCCTGTTTGAAAACCCAGAAAAATTCGACCCGCGCGAATATCTGAAACCTGCTCGTGAAGCGGCCAAAAAAGTGTGTGTGGCCCGTTACCAGCAGTTCGGCGCCGCGGGTCAGGCATCCAAGATCAAGGCCATTCCTTTGCAGGAAATTGCCCGCCAGTACAGCACCGGCGAGCTGTCTCAGATCGTTCAGTAATTATGTCAGGCGAAGCCGGCGTGGGCAGCACGACTGCCTGCCCCGTTCTTCGCGTCTTTGCCCGGTGCCGCAGGCGCCGGGATTGTCGTCCCGCCTGCATCCATAGTCAGCGGGATGTTTTCGTTTTAAGGATGAAATCGTGCAAGAGCCCTTACATCAATCCAGCCTGAGCTCCCTGCCCTTGCTGGCGCGTGGCAAAGTTCGGGACATGTATGCGGTGGGTGAGGACAAGTTGTTGATTGTGGCCAGTGATCGCATTTCGGCATTCGATGTGATTCTGGACGACCCCATTCCTGGCAAGGGCGCTGTCTTGACGCAGATGACCGAGTTCTGGCTGAACAAGCTGGCACACATCATCCCCAACCATACGACTGGCGTTAACCCGGTCGATGTCGTGGCGCCTGAAGAGCGCGCGCAGGTCGAAGGTCGCTCCATGGTGGTCAAGCGCCTCAAACCCATCATGGTGGAAGCCGTGGCCCGTGGTTATCTGATCGGTTCGGGCTGGAAGGATTACCAGGCAACCGGCGCTGTGTGCGGCATTACCTTGCCTGCTGGCCTGAAGCAGGCCGCCAAGCTGCCTCATGTGCTGTTCACCCCGGCCGCCAAAGCAGAAATGGGCTCGCACGACGAGAACGTGGATTTCGCTCACGTGGTCAAGGAAGTCGGACAGGAGTTGGCCGAGCAAATCCGCGATGTGACCCTGCGTTTGTACACGGAAGCCGCCGATTACGCGGCCAGCCGTGGCATCTTGATTGCCGATACCAAGTTCGAGTTTGGCCTGGACGAGCAGGGCCAGCTGCATTTGATGGACGAAGTGCTGACCCCCGATTCCTCGCGATTCTGGCCTGCTGACAGCTATGCCGAAGGCATCAGCCCCCCATCCTACGACAAGCAATTCGTGCGTGACTGGCTGGAAACCCAGGTTTGGGACAAGACGCCACCCGCTCCTCGTTTGCCTGCTGAAGTAGCCCAGCGTACCGCTGAGAAATACCGCGAAGCACTGGAGCGCCTGACAGCGTGAACGGTGTGCAGCCCGGACAGGTGCTCGCCGTCAGCGAGCCGCCTCATCGTCATCAGCAGGGTGGTGAACGACGACAGCTCGTTGGACGACGCTGCGATGAGGAGCCGGGCTCTGGGGACGGGCCAGGGGCACCGTACAGCCTGCCCCGTCTGAAAACCCATCATTGGATGGGCCCTGCTGTTTTTCCATTTACCAAGGCGCCTGGCAGCATGGCGCCTTCTTCCTTTTAGGGCGTATCTCTGATGAGCGTACAAACTCCTGTAGCCCCTGTGGTGGGCATTGTGATGGGCTCCTCCAGCGACTGGGAGGTCATGAGCCAGGCCGTCGCCATTCTGGACGAATTTGGCGTGTCTCATGAATGCCGCGTGGTCTCGGCCCACCGCATGCCCATCGATATGGTGGATTACGGTGCCCAGGCGCCCGCCCGTGGCCTGAAAGCCATTATTGCGGGTGCTGGTGGCGCGGCCCACTTGCCTGGCATGTTGGCTGCCCTGACACACCTGCCTGTCTTTGGGGTTCCCGTGCCGTCGCGTTACTTGCGCGGCGAGGATTCCCTCTTGTCGATTGTGCAAATGCCCAAAGGCGTGCCGGTTGCCACCTTCGCGATTGGCGAGGCGGGTGCCGCCAATGCCGCCTTGCATGTGATTGCCAATCTGGCCGTCAACGATGCGGTGCTGACTGAAAAACTGATTGCGTACCGTGCCCGCCAGACCGAGGCCGCCCGCGCTATGCGTGTCCCTCCTGTTACTGCCTGATTTTATTTTGTGATGATGACCCCCATGAATGATGCTGCCCTTCTGGTTCCTGGCTCCTGGCTGGGCATGATTGGAGGCGGCCAACTAGGCCGCATGTTCTGCCATAGCGCCCAAAGCCTCGGTTACAAGGTGGCCGTGCTCGACCCGGACACCCATAGCCCGGCCGGTGCGGTCGCGGATCTGCATATTTGCGCAGCCTACGATGATGCGCAAGCATTGGTTCAACTGGGGGAGCTGTGTCAGGCCGTCAGTACCGAATTTGAAAACGTGCCTGCACAGTCCCTGCTGACCCTGGCTCAACATACACGGGTCACGCCTTCGGGTGATGCCGTGGGCATTGTGCAGGATCGCATTCGTGAAAAGGCCTTTATTTCGCAGGCCGGTGTGCCGGTGGCCCCCTATGCCGCCATTGAAAGCCTGGATGATTTGCACGTCGCTGACAGCGCCTTGTTCCCCGGCATTCTGAAGACGGCGCGCTTTGGTTACGACGGCAAGGGGCAGGCACGGGTGGCAGACCGCGATCAGGCCTTGGCCGCCTTCCAGGAATTTGGCTCTCAGGCCTGTGTGCTGGAGGCCCTGCAGCCCCTGAAGTCTGAGATTTCGGTGGTGCTCGCCCGTGGTCTGGACGATCAGGTCAAAACCTTTCCGTGTGCCCGCAATGAGCATCGCGATGGCATTTTGGCCGTGTCCACGATCAGCGCCCAGTTCCAGGACGATGCTCTGTCCGAACAGGCTCGTCAGGCGGCCGCCGCGATTGCCCGCACGCTCAATTACGTGGGCGTGTTGTGCGTGGAGTTCTTTATTCTGGAAGATGGCCGCTTGCTGGCCAATGAAGTGGCCCCTCGTCCGCACAATAGCGGCCACTACACCATGAATGCCTGCGTCACCAGCCAGTTTGAACAGCAGGCCAGGGTGATGGCGGCTCTGCCCCTGGGTGACACGAGCGCCTTGTGTCCGTCCATGATGCTCAATATCCTGGGCGATATCTGGTTTGATGAACACGGTCAGATGCGTGAGCCGGATTGGGCCGCCTTGCTGGCGGTGCCGGGTGTGTCCTTGCACTTGTACGGCAAAGCTGAGGCGCGTGTTGGCCGCAAGATGGGGCACGTCAATATTGTGGGGGCATCGGATGAGCAAGTGCGCGAGCGCACTGCCCGTGCCGCTGCCGCGTTGCGCATTGCATTTGATCATGACTGATACCACCACCCCTGGCCCTTCCGAGCAGCAGATAGAGCAAGCCGCCCATGTACTGGCACAAGGGGGGCTGGTGGCCTTTCCGACCGAGACGGTGTATGGCTTGGGCGCGGACGCGGAGAACCCGGCCGCCGTGCAATTGATCTACAAGGCCAAGGGCCGTCCTGCCAATCATCCTCTGATTGTGCATGTGGCCCCTGGCGCCGATCTGCGTTATTGGGTGAAAGATATCCCCGCGGTTGCGCAACAATTGATCGACGCCTTCTGGCCCGGTCCTTTGACGCTGATCTTGCCGCGTAATCCGGCTATTCCGGATACAGTCAGTGGCGGTCAAAGCAGCATTGGTATTCGTTGTCCTTCCCATCCGGTGGCTCAGGCTCTGCTCAAGCGCATGGCGGAACTCAAGCCCAGCGGTCAGGCCGGTGTGGCGGCGCCTTCGGCCAACAAGTTTGGACAGGTATCGCCCACAGCGGCCAGCCATGTACGCGATGAGTTCGTGGATATGGGGCCAGATCAGTTGCTGATTGTGGAAGCGGGCCCTTCAGAAGTGGGGATTGAATCCACCATCGTGGATGTGTCGCGAACCCACCAAGGCGTAGGTGCCGTGCTGTTGCGTCCAGGTCATATTACCGCCGCCATGATTGCCGAGGTCATTGGCTACGAACCGGCCAGCCCCGATCAACAGGCTCCACAGGTGTCGGGCAGCTTGAAAGCGCATTATGCGCCGCGTACCCCTTTGTCTTTATTTGATGAAGACAGTGTGCCTGCGGTGCAGGCTGCTTTGGCTCAAGGGGGCAAGCAGGCCATTGTGGCTTTTGCCGCTATGCCTCCTTTTTTGGCTGATGTACATGACTGGTATGTCTGCAGTTCGGATGCCCAGGCTTATGCCCAGGACCTCTATGCCATGCTGCGTCGCCTGGACCAAGGCCAGTACCAGCATATCTGGGTGCAGCGTTGCCCGGATACGCCAGACTGGCAGGCAGTCAATGACCGCCTGGGTCGAGCAGCCGCGGCCTTTGAGTAAATCAGCCGCGGATGACTGCAGAGGGTTGTGAGTTCCTCAGGAACTGGGAGAGTCTGCTGTTGAGCGGGCTGTTTGCTGCAAAAACTCCGCAATCGCCTGGTTGACCTGCGTTTCCTTGTCCCGGTAGGGCAGGTGGCCACATTGCTCCAGCTCCAGCAGCTCGGTGTGAGGCACCAACTGCTTGATGCGCCGGATTTGCTCCAGCGTGCCATATTCATCATCGACCCCCTGAATCGCCAGGACCGGACACGGAATCCGGCTGACCTCCTGTTCAATGTTCCAGTCGCGGAACTCGGGCTCCGTCCAGGTTGCGTTCCAGCCCCAGAAGGCAGATTCCACGTCATCGTGATAGCGTGCCAGACGTTCACGCAAAAATCCTTGTTCATAGGCTTCACGGGCCACCAAAATGCCACGCAAGGAAATATCTTCCACAAACAGGTGGGGGGCCATCACGACGATACCTTGCAGTTTCTCGCCAAAACCACTGGCTGCCAACAGGGCAATTGAGCCTCCGTCACTGTGACCCACCAGTACAATCGGCCGTTTCTGGCCGTCCTCGCCCAGGTGCTGGAGCAGTTGAGGCAGGACATCTAGGGCCTGCTCATGCAGGTAGTCGGGGGTTTTGGGGCGGTTGTCGGGGCGCGGAGTGCTGCGGCCATAGCCATAGCGTGAGTACATCAGGCCACTACAGCCAGTATGCTCACACAACTGCGCTGGCCAGTTCTTCCACATGGCAATGGAGCCCAGCCCTTCATGCAGGAATACCAGTAGCGGGGCAGTTTCCCGTTCTGGGTAAATGCGTTGATATTCCAGTTCAATGGCTTGTGTGCCTTGAGTCAGACTCGCAAATTGCAAAGATGAATCCAGTGTTGTCATAGCCGTGTGATCTTCAGATGCCCTGAACCGACCGGGCGCAAAGGTAATCGGAAAACCCTCTTTATGCCATAGATTGAGGTCGGGCGTACAGGCAGGCCAATGCGGGTCCTTGATGTGGACATTTTGCCGCTGTTTATGGCTGCTTCGGCTGCGATGCTGCAAATTCTGGCAGAGATGGTAGAGTGGCGATCTCGATCTTTTTTTTGTTGCGCCACAACATGAAATTTGCTGAATTTGAAGTGGGCATGCTGATTAAGCATCCACTCGTACCGGTAACGCGCGAAGAGATGCTGGATTTTGCCCGCAAGTACGATCCGCAGTCTTTTCACATTGATGAAAATCAGGCTGAACAAGGCCATTGGGGCGGCCTGATTGCCAGCGGCTGGCTGACCT
Organism: Alcaligenes ammonioxydans; assembly: GCF_019343455.1. NCBI lineage: Bacteria > Pseudomonadati > Pseudomonadota > Betaproteobacteria > Burkholderiales > Alcaligenaceae > Alcaligenes > Alcaligenes ammonioxydans. The sequence continues at coordinate 755,678 of NZ_CP049362.1, forward strand.
GTGCTAAAGCCATGCGTATGGCAGTGGATACGAGCCTGCATGACTCTGAATCCTTTGGGTCGCCCGGGGTGGAGCGTCTGCGTTGGGTCTTGCCCGTGCGGGCGGGAGACTCCATTCGTCTGGAAGCCACGGTTGCATCCAAACGGGTGTCCAGCAGCCGTTCGGATCTGGGCATCATCCGCTGGAACTGGAATGTATTTAACCAGCGCGATGAACTGGTGCTGGAGCTGGATGCGACCAGCATGTTTGAACTGAAGCCTTCACAAGAATAATAAATAGCGTCACGGCGGTGACGCGACTCTCTCGCGAGACAAATCTTCACACCTTGTTAGGGATGGACAGCCCCTTGTTGGGGATGCTTTTTGCAGCTGGGCCCCTTGTTCGTCCGTGCAGCGGCGGTTTGTAATGGGGTATGAAATCGCCCGCGCCCAACCTCCCAAAGAGGCAGGGGCAAGCCGTCTTGCCCCTGTTGGCTTCGGTTTAAAAGAAAGCCTGAATTCCGGTTTGTGCGCGACCCAGTATCAGGGCGTGCACGTCGTGCGTGCCTTCGTAGGTATTGACGACCTCCAGATTGACCAGATGGCGGGCGATGCCGAACTCGTCGGAGATGCCGTTGCCGCCCAGCATGTCGCGTGCCAGACGAGCGATGTCCAGCGCCTTGCCGCAGGAGTTGCGCTTCATGATGGAGGTGATCTCGACTGCTGCCGTGCCTTCGTCTTTCATTCGACCCAGACGCAGGCAGCCTTGCAGTGCGAGAGTGATCTCGGTTTGCATATCGGCCAGCTTTTTCTGTATCAGTTGATTGGCAGCCAGTGGACGGCCAAACTGCTTGCGGTCCAAGGTGTACTGACGAGCGGTATGCCAGCAGGATTCGGCGGCGCCCAGAGCGCCCCAGGCAATTCCGTAGCGCGCCGAGTTCAGGCAGGTGAAGGGACCGCGCAAGCCTGAAACATGAGGCAGCATCTGGCTGTCGGAGATTTCCACATCGGCCATGACAATCTCGCCGGTCAGTGAAGCGCGTAAACCTACCTTGCCGTGAATGGCGGGCGTGGACAGGCCTTTCATGCCTTTTTCCAGAATGAAGCCGCGGATCTTGCCGTCGTCTTCACCGCCCACGACTTTGGCCCAGACCACCAGCACATCGGCAATCGGGGAGTTGGTAATCCAGGTTTTGCTGCCGCTCAGGCGATAGCCGCCGTCCACTTTGAGGGCGCGACTTTCCATGGCTCCAGGGTCCGAGCCATGATTGGGCTCGGTCAGCCCAAAGCAACCGATCCATTCACCGCTGGCCAGTCTGGGCAGATATTTCTGTTTCTGCTCCTCGCTGCCAAATTCAAAAATCGGCACCATGACCAAGGAGGACTGCACGCTCATCATGGATCGGTAGCCCGAGTCCACCCGCTCTACTTCGCGGGCAATCAGGCCATAGCTGACATAGTTCAGCCCCGCGCCACCATAGGTATCCGGAATGGTGGCGCCCAGCAGGCCCAGCGACCCCATCTCGGCAAAGATGGCCGGGTCAGTCTGCTCGTGGCGGAAGGCCTCCAACACGCGCGGCAGCAGTTTCTCCTGTGCGTAAGCATGGGCCGCATCGCGCACCATACGTTCTTCATCGCTCAACTGCTGGTTCAGCAGCAGGGGGTCGTCCCAATGGAAAGAGGGGTTGGCAGACATAGAGGTACTCCGGGAAAAGCAAATTGGGTCAATCAGGTGGTGCCAGAAAGGCCGCCATCGGTCTGAGAAACAAAAAGAGCGGTTTGAACATCGCTGACCGCAGCCACGAGGAGTCGTGGTGTGCACATTGTTGTGCTCTCAGAAGGCAAGGGGCCGACGATATTCCTGTAAAGTCTCAGCATAGTGTGCATAAAGCGCACAAGGCAATTGATAAAATTGCACAATGTCGTGTGCTGGCGTAACGATGTCGCCGCAGGATAGGTAGCCAGTCAGGAAAAGAGGGGGAGCAAATGAGACAAGGTGTGCCCAGCTTGGGTGCCTTACAGGCCTTTGAGGCCACTGCACGCCTGGGAACCTTTTCCCGTGCCGCGGAAGAACTGTCCTTGACGCATAGCGCTGTGTATCGGCAGGTGAGCGGCCTGGAGCAGCGTCTGGGTGTCACCTTGTTGACGCGGGTGCGGCGGCGTTTGGTCTTGACGGCGGCAGGGCGCGATTATGCGGCGCGCATTCGCCATCATCTGGAGCAGATCGGTAAAGACACATTCAGTCTGATTGCGCGGGCCGGTGTAGGCCGCAACATTCATCTGGCTGTGCTGCCGACCTTGTCCACCGTCTGGCTGATGCCGCGTCTGGCCCGTTTCGCCCAGTGCTACCCCGATATCACGGTCAGCCTGTCGGTTCGTACCACACCGTTTCAGTTCGGGGACCACCCCTTTGATGCTGCTATCTATCATGGGCGGCAGCTCTGGCCGCAAACCGAAGGCATCAAACTGTTTGATGAAGGCGAGCTCGTGCCGGTCTGCTCACCTCATCTTGCAGTCGACGGGAGCTGGCAAAAGTTGGTCCACCTGCATATGTCGACGCGTCCGGGTAGCTGGTTACACTGGTATCGGTCTGCGGGTCTGGAGCCTGATCTGCGTGTCAGTTCGGGACCGCGCTACGAGCTGTTCAGCCTGCTTCTGGCTGCCGTGCAGGCTGGGATGGGGATGGCGCTGATGCCACGCTTTCTGATCCAGACCGCGCTGGAGCAGGGCGAATTGCTCATGCCATTCCCCCATGCCATGCCCGTGAGCGAGGCATATTTTTTTAGTTATCCGACCGCCAATCAACCCAGTGAAGCGGTGCTGTTGCTGGAGCAATGGTTGCTGGATCAGGAAAAGGAGAATCCATGAGCGTGTATTGGAAGCCGGCACTGCTGTCGGCGCTTGTAGCTTTGTCGCTGGCCTTGCCCGCGCAGGCCAGTCAAACCGCGAGTCAGCATGCGAATCCGGAAGCCGCCAGCAATGTCATGCAACGTGACAGGCTAGTCACTCAGAAAAGCATGGTGGTGACGGCGCATCCTTTGGCAAGCCGGGCTGGTTTACGTATGCTGGATCAGGGAGGCAGTGCGGTGGATGCGGCTATTGCCGCTCAACTGGTCTTGGGGTTGGTGGAACCCCAGTCGTCCGGTATTGGTGGAGGTGGCTTTGTTGTGCTATTTCAGCCAGAGTCGGGTTTGACGAGTTACGACGGGCGCGAAACCGTGCCTGCCGCCAGCCCTCCGGACCGTTTTGAGCTGGACGGTCAAACCCTGTCTTTCAAGCAGGCAGTCAATAGCGGACGTTCCGTAGGGGTGCCGGGTTTGTTGCGCGCCCTGGAGCTGATGCACAAGGACGGTGGCGTCCTGCCCTGGGCCTCCCTGTTTGAACCGGCCATTGAGCTGGCCGAAGATGGCTTTGAGGTCAGCCCCCGCTTGCACACCTTGATTGCCGACAACCCCGAGCTGGCCGACAAGGCGGCTGCGCGTGCCTATTTTCTGGACGGACAGGGAAGACCATGGCCGGTTGGCCACCGTCTTCGGAACAAGGAGTATGCACAGGTGCTGCGCTTGTTGGCCAGCCAGGGCGCCCAGGCTTTCTATCAAGGGGAACTTGCCCAGGATATGGTGGCTGCTGTTGCCGCCGACCCGATTGCGGGCGACTTGACGGTGTCCGATTTGACGCAATACCGGGCGCTGCGACGTGAGCCCCTCTGTATGGACTGGCAGCAGGTGGCGCTCTGTGGCATGGCACCGCCCAGTTCAGGGGCGATCAGTGTGATGCAGATGCTGGGTATCTTGCAGCACACGCCTATTGCTGACGTGAAGCCGCAATCTGTGGAAGCGATTCATTATTTCTCTGAAGCAGGGCGTCTGGCCTTTGCAGATCGGGATGCCTGGGTTGCTGATCCGGCATTTGTGTCTGTGCCACAGCAGGCTTTGCTGGCACCGGCGTATTTGAAATCCCGTGCCGCCTTGATTCAGCCAGGTCGATCCATGGGTCATGCCCAGCCGGGCAAGCCTTTGGCTGACGCACAAGCCGCCACTGACAACACGCCCGAGTTGCCCTCCACCACGCATCTGTCGGTGGCGGACGCCAAGGGGCAGGTGGTTTCCATGACCACCTCGGTGGAGTCGGCCTTTGGCAGCAAGATCATGGTTCGTGGCTTCTTGCTGAATAATCAGCTGACAGACTTTGCCTTGAACCCCAAAGACGAGATGGGCCGTTTGTCTGTTAATCGGGTTGAACCGGGCAAGCGCCCGCGCAGTTCGATGGCTCCGATGATGGTGATGCAGGATGGGCGTCCTGTGATCGCGCTGGGTTCTCCCGGCGGCAGCGCCATTATTCCCTATGTAGCCCAGGCCCTGACGGGCATGCTGATGTGGAACTTGGATGCTCAAGAAGCCGTCAGCCTGCCGCACTATGGCAGCCGCAATTGGGCGACAGAGCTGGAGGCCGGCACCGCGGTGACGGAACAGGCGCAGGCATTAAGGGCGATGGGGCACGAGGTACGCGAGCAGCCTTTTCCCAGCGGTACGCATGTCATACGCTGGACCCAGGAAGGGCTGGAAGCGGGGGTAGACCCTCGGCGGGAAGGATTGGCGTTAGGGCAGTAGACCGGCGTGGCGGTGCTTGGTCCGAGGTCAATCTGCGAGGAGCCGGGCGAGGCATGGCTCATGATGCATTTGGGGCTGCCGTCCGTCTTGGCGACAGGCCGGTGGTGTTCTGGCACAGAGACTGGCACAGCGAACGGTCTGTCGTTAGCAACGGTCCACAGGACTCATTGACAGAAAGCGAGCAATGTTCTGGCTTTGCCTTCTGAAGCCAATCAGCTGGTCATTAAAAAAGCCCTCAATGCGGTGGATAGAGATCCACGCATTGAGGGCTTTTTATAAGGTTTCTGGCAGGCTTGATCGTGCGGTTTAGCGGAACACGACGGTGCGCTGATCGTTCAACAAAATCCGGTGCTCCACATGGGCGCGTACGGCACGGGCCAGAACCAGAGACTCCACATCGCTACCGATCTGGGTCAGTTCGGCTGGGCTGACAGCGTGGGTTACATGTTCCACGTCCTGCTCAATGATCGGGCCTTCATCCAGATCTGCAGTCACGTAGTGGGCAGTGGCGCCAATAATTTTCACACCACGGGCATGGGCCTGGTGATAAGGACGTGCGCCCTTGAAGCTGGGCAGGAAGCTGTGGTGAATATTGATCGCGCGGCCTGACAGGGACTGACACAGATTGGTGGACAGAATCTGCATATAGCGGGCCAGTACGACCAGATCAATTTTCAGATCACGAGCCAGATCGATGATCTGCTGCTCTTGTTGTGGGCGGGTTTCCGGTGTCACCGGCAGGTGATGGAAAGGAATGCCGTACGAGGAAGCCAGACCGGCGTGGTCCGTGTGGTTGGAGGCCACAGCCGCGATTTCCACAGGCAACTGGCCGCTGTGGGCGCGAAACAGCAGATCGTTCAGGCAGTGGCCCTGGCGGCTGACCAGAATCAGCAGGCGGGCTTTGCGCTGGGCGTCGTAAATATTGGCGTCCATGCTGAATCTTTCAGCAATGGGGGCAAAGCTGGCTTGCAGGGCGCTGACGTCCTGTGTTTCAGGCAGGGAAAACTGGATGCGCAGGAAAAAGCGGTTGGTGGCGGCATCGCCAAACTGCTGTGCTTCAAGAATGTTGCCGTTTTGCTCAAGCAGCCAGCCCGATACGCTGTGGACAATGCCGGTGCGATCCGGGCAGGATAGGGTCAAGATGTAATCGTTCATCGACAGTATTGTAAAGATTTCAGAAAAGTTTTTAAGCTGCCTGGGCCAGAACGTGCTGGCCGTGTTGTGCAATCGCTAAACACGCGGTCAGGCCGGGTGATTCGATGCCGAACAAATTCAGCAAACCCGGGATGCCGTGGGTGGCAGGTCCCGAAAAAACGAAGTCGGCGGCCGCGTGGCCTGCAGGCACAATTTTAGGCCGAATACCGCTGTAGGCGGGGTTCAGGCTGTTATCGGGCAAAGCGGGCCAGTATTCGCGCACGGCGGCATAAAAGGATTGACCGCGTTGCGGGTCCAGGTCGTAGTTTTCATCCTGCACCCACTCCGTGTCAGGGCCAAAGCGGGCCTGACCAGCCAGATCCAGGGTCAGATGCACACCCAGTCCGGCTTTATTGGGCATGGGGTAGATCAGGTGCTTGAAGGGGGAGCGGCCCGCCAATGAAAAATAGCTGCCCTTGCACAGATAGGCCTGGGGAATATGGCTGGGGTCCAGCCCCTCGATATGTCGTGCTGCCATTACCGCGCCTAGTCCGGCCGCATTGATCAGGTGTGTGGTGGTCAGGCTGAAGGGCTCAGCCCCGCCCACGTGAACCTCAAAACCTTGGCCGGGCAGGACCTGCGCACGGATAAAGGGGGTATTGAACACCAATTGTGCGCCGTGGTTCTCTGCATCGCCTTGCAGTGACAGCATGAGGGCATGGGTGTCTACAATGCCGGTCGAGGGCGATAAGAGGGCGGCGCTGCAGCTCAGGGCAGGCTCCAGCGCCTTGGCCTGGGCGGCATCCAGCCACTGCAAGTCGTTTACGCCACAGGCGCTTGCCTGGGCCTGCAGTTTGCGCAAGTCGGCTTCCTGTTCAGCGCTGCCCGCCACAATCAGCTTGCCACAGCGTTGGTGATCGATATGGTGATCCCGGCAATAGTCATACAGCATGTCTTTGCCTTCGACACACAGCCGGGCCTTCAGGCTGCCCGGGGTGTAGTAAATGCCCGCGTGTATGACTTCCGAATTACGCGAACTGACGCCGTTGCCGATACTGGCGGTTTGCTCGATCAGCAAAACCTCCATGCCTTGCCGGGCCATTTGCCGGGCGCAGGCCAAACCCACGACACCCGCTCCCAGCACTATGCAGTCGACATCGTTTGGCATGATTAATACCTTATTGGCGTAGTAGAGCAAAAGGCGTAGTGTACTCCCGCCCTGAAGCGGCGGGCAGGCGCGTTTTGCAACAGCCCATCACGCCAGGGACGGGGTCAGATCAAAGTCGCCCGCATGGTAGATCAGGGGCTGGTGAGCGCTGCGCTCGCAGTGGGTAACTTCACCGATAAAGATCAGGTGGTCGCCGGCCTCATGGACGGCATAGGGCTTGCATTCGAACCAAGCGCTGCAACGATCGTCGTCCAGCATGGGCAAACCTCGCGGTGAGCGTTTGAGCGGGTGATCCCGAAAGCGCTCAGCGTGCTCTCCCCAGGCAAATCGCTTGGCCAGCGCTAGCTGACTGGCCCCCAAAACGTGAATCACGTAACCGTCACCCTGCACAAAATGCGGCAGGGATTGAGAACGTTTGGCCAATGACCACAAGACCAGAGGCGGGTTCAGAGAGACGGAGTTGAAAGAACTGACGGTCAGGCCAACGGCCTGGCCTGGAACGTCTTTGTTGGCGCCGGTCACGACCGTCACGCCTGTGGCGAAACGGCCGAGTGCCGAACGAAAGAAATCACTATCGAAAGTAGAAGAAAAAACAGTCATTGCATCGAGTCTGACGGGAGGGCACCCCCAAAGGGTACATTACGGAGCCAGTCGGCTCACCTGCCAATCAGATGGGTCCTTGCGGTCGAACACCAGCCTGTCGTGCAGGCGCGAGGCGCGGCCCTGCCAGAATTCGACGTGGTCTGGAGTCAGTCGGAAGCCACCCCAGTGTTCAGGGCGGGCGGGATGTTCACCTAAGCTTTCAGTGTACTGCTTGGCACGTGCATCCAGCTCGGCACGACTGATGGGCTGGCTTTGTGGCGAGGCCCAGGCGCCAATGCGCGAGCCCAGAGGGCGGCTGTGGTAATACTCGTCCGATTCGGCCGCGCTGATACGACTGATACGGCCTTCAAAGCGCACTTGACGCTGCATGGAGGGCCAGAAAAAGGACAGGCTGGCCCATGGGTTGTGGTCCAGCTCCGTACCTTTGCGAGACGTGTAGTTCGTGAAAAACACCAGCCCTTGTTCGTCGTAAGCTTTAAGCAGGACCACACGCGCCGATGGGCGGCCGTCGGCACCTACGGTGGCCAGGGTCATCGCATTGGGTTCAACTTCCTTCAGTTCAATGGCCTGATCCAGCCAGCGTTGGAATTGCTGGCGAGGATCGGCACATAGTTCATCTTCGCTCAGGGAAAAGCGTTCGTACTCGTTACGCAGATCGGCAAGGGACATGGGGCGCTCTTAGGCTTGTTGAGGATTAAGCAGTGCAGTGTGACTCTGTAGCAATTGAACCACCGATTGCAGGCGTTTATCCAGAATTTTAGAGCGTTGCAGCGCCGAGGCGGTTTCCATGACGTATTCAATGCAAGGGCCATTGGTGCCCTGGGCCGAATACACCACTTGTCGCAGTTGCTCGTCGGGCATGCGGGGAACGTAGGCATCGGTCTTGCGATTCATGGTAAAGACCAGTGCACGAATATCGCCCTGGCTGGTGCGGCAGCGCAACCAGCGGGGAATGTATGCCCCGCTGGGCATCTCGCGCAGCCACAGGGCATCGAATACCTTGGGCACGCTTTCAGCAGGAATACGAAACGCCATGCCCCGGCACGATCCGCCCACATCCAGGCCAAACACCAAACCGGGTTGTTCAGGAGTGCCGCGGTTGATCCGTGACCACAGGCACAGCGCCCGGTGATAGCCGCGCAGCAGGGCCTGGCGTTGTTCGGCGAACTCAAAATCGGGACGCCAGATCAGGGAACCGTAGCCATAGACCCATAGGTCCTGCTTTTCACACCACTGCACCTCTTCCAGGGATTGACGCAAAGAGGCGTTGCGCTCTTCGTCGGTCAGGACACGGAAGCTGCACGGTGTGGGTACGGCGGAAGGCGAGGCGGAAATAGAATCGATGTTCACGGCAAAAAAGGGGGAAAGCCAAAATCACAGATGCTTGAAACCTATGACGATTGTAGAACAAGCACAGTCCACTGTAGCGGGCTTTCTCGCTGATAACTAAGGAAAAATACTAATTTGCTTATATGAGTGTTGCTATTTGGCAGGGACCCGTCAAGCCGCCAGGGCATAAGGCCTGTTTCACGGGCTGTGCAGGCGAAATTAGACGTAGAATTATCCATTAGCCTTGGTGCAGACCTTGCTGTTGATGGCCTGGTCGAGCAAGGCAAGAGGGATATGGGGCGCCGCAGGCGCCCCTGCCTTGTGGTGGAGACATGCTGGCCTGCAGGCTGGCGTTCTGCACGGGTTTGGTCGCAACGGCCAGTGATGGACAGAGGGCATGACAGAGCAGCACAACATGGATGCCGAACGCCGTTTCGGCGGTTTGGATCGTTTGTATGGAGCCGGCGCGCGCGAGCGTCTGGCTGCCGCCCATGTGATGGTGGCCGGCATCGGCGGCGTGGGAACATGGGCCGTGGAGGCGTTGGCCCGTTCTGCGGTGGGCCGGATTACCCTGATCGACCTGGACAATATTGCCGAGTCCAATATCAACCGCCAGTTGCCTGCATTGGACAGCACCTTGGGGATGGCCAAGATTGACGCCATGGCCCAGCGCATCAGGCAGATCAACCCGCACTGTGTTGTGCAGTTGATTGAAGATTTCGTGACCGAGGACAATGCGGCCAGCCTGATGGAGCAGCGTCCTGACGTGTTTCTTGATTGTACGGACCAAGCCAGTGCCAAGATCGCGCTGATCTTGCAGGCCCGTCGTCTCAAGGTGCCCTTGCTCAGTTGTGGCGGTGCCGGGGGCAAGACCGATCCCTTGAGCTTGCGCCGGGGAGATTTATCGGTGGCGCGCCATGACGCCCTACTTGGCAAGCTGCGTCAGATTCTGCGCAAACAGCATGGCTTTGCCCGAGGCAGTGATGCACAGGGACGGGCCTTGAAGCGCGTGCCTCGCATGGGAGTGGATTGCCTGTGGTTCGAGCAGGAAACCCGCCTGCCGCAAAACTGGACTCAGGCTGAGGATGGGGCGTTGCAAGGGTTGGCCTGTGCGGGCTATGGCTCCGGGGTGACCATCACGGCCAGCATGGGCATGCTTGCGGCCGATTACGCCTTAAGCCGGATCTTGAACCAGTAAGGCATCCTGCCAGCCGCGCAGGGCGTTCGAGACCCGGATCGCACGGGCATTGAGCAAGGCGTCCAGGGAAATCTCGGTTTCACGTGCCAGACCGCTGTTAAGCAGGGCCTGCCGTTGTACACCGGGCAAGAGCCAGCCGTGGGCTGGAGGGGTCCACCATAGGCCCTGCTCATCCTGAATATAGATGTTGCTGCGGCTGCCCTCGCATACCCGATTTTGCGTGTCCAGAAAAATGACATCAAAAAGCTGGGGGTTTTGTTCCAGCAGGGCACTCGCTTCCTGATACCAGGGCCGATGCGTGGTCTTGTGCGAGAGCAGCGGGTCCAGTGCGGGTAGTGGGGTGGGGGACAGGCACAACTGCAAGGGCCCCTCCAGTGCAGGCAGGGGTTGGGCCTGGGCATGGGCGCTGGCCTGCGCACTCCAGAGTATGCGCAAGCGCAAGGGAGTATGGGCGGGGGCCTGGCCCAGAGCCTGGTGCATGGCTTGCAGCCAGGTTTGCGCATCCCAGTCGTAGCCCAGCTCTGCACAACTTCGCGCGACACGTTCCAGGTGCAGTTCCAGCAAGGGAATCTGGCCGTCAGCGTCTACTCGCAATGTTTCTATCAGCTCAGGTTTGCTTTGGCTCATGATGCTGCCTTTAAGTCAGTGTTACAGGGGCTTGCAGGACCCGTGCTTTCCACAGGCACTCCAGCCACTCCTGGTCCGGGTCTGAGTCCAGTACGATCCCTCCGCCCACCCCAAAGACGCCCTGGCCGTGCATGTCCAGCTCCAGGCTGCGGATGCTGACATTCAGGGACAGGTCGCCTGCGGGGCTGAGGTAGCCCACTGACCCACAGTAAATGCCACGGCGCTGTGGTTCCAGCTTGCGTATGCATTGCATGGCGGCCAGCTTGGGGGCGCCCGTAATAGAGCCGCAAGGGAACAGGGCTCGCAGCAAGGTTTCCAGGCGGCAGTCCGGGTCTACTTCAGCCTGAATGCTGGAGGTCATGGTCCAGACCGAGGCGTATTGCTCAACATCGAACAAGCTGGTGGTTTGTACGCTGCCGGTGCGGGCGACTTGTCCCAGATCGTTGCGCAGCAGATCGACAATCATCAGGTTTTCAGCCCGGTCCTTAATGCTGTGCTGCAGCTCCTGGGCGTTTTGCTGGTCTTGAACCGGGTCCGTATCGCGGGGGCGCGTGCCTTTCATGGGCCGGGTACGCACGATATTGCCTCGTTTTTCCAGAAACAGTTCGGGCGAGAGCGACAAAATATGGCGATCCCCGATCTCCAGGTAGGCGGCATAGGCGACAGGGTGACGAGTGGCCAGAGCTGTATACAGATCGCGTGGGACCATCTCCGACTGGATACGCAGGGGCATGGTGTAGTTGATCTGGTAGAAATCCCCGGCTTGCAGGCCTTGCTGGACCTGGGCGAGCGCATCCCGATAGTTCTGCTGGCTGAGCTGCAACTGGACGCTCAGTTCAGGCACGACCTGGCTGTCCCACAAATCGACTTCCTGGGCGCCTTGGAATACCAGGGCATTGAGCGGCGCATGTTGGGTTTGTTCACGGGCGGGCAGACGCGGCTCGAACAGTTCGGCCAGCTCATAATCCAGGGCCAGAGCCACCCAGTGTCCCGCTTGCCGGGCATGTTCTATTTGTTCAAAAGCACGACCTAGCTCTTCAGGGCTACGGGCCTGGATATGGCCCACATAGCCCTGCATTTCCAGCGCATAGCCTTTTAGTCTGTCTTCAAATCGGCCATACATGCGCCGTGTTCCTTTAAAAATTGAGCCAGAGCCATGCCGGTATGCGAGGCACGGTTGGCCTGGACCTGATCGGGGGTGCCTTGCACCACCAGTCTGCCGCCGCCTGAACCCCCCTCGGGTCCCAGATCCACGATCCAATCGGCTTCGGCAATCAAATCCAGATTATGTTCAATCACCAGCACCGTATGGCCTGCATCGACCAGACGGTGCAAGACCACAATCAGCTTTTCCACATCGGCCATGGACAGGCCCACGCTGGGCTCGTCCAGTACATACAGCGTGTGCGGGGCCTTGTAGGCGCGTCCTGTACGCGTGATGCCTTCGTCCAGGCGGGCCTTGACCAGTTCGCTGACCAGCTTGACGCGCTGCGCCTCGCCGCCCGACAGAGTGGGGGAGGGCTGACCCAGAGTCAGATAGCCCAGCCCCACGCTTTGCATCAGTTGCAGGGGGCGCAATATTTTAGGATGGGCAGCAAAGTATTCAACCGCCTCGTCCACATCCATTTGCAACAGCTGGCCGGCGGAAACGTCGCGCCAGGTCACCGCCAGTGTTTCCGGATTGAAGCGCTGGCCGTGACAGGCGTCACAAGGCACCTTCACGTCCGGCAGGAAGCTCATTTCCAAGGTGCGCATGCCCTGGCCTTCGCACAAGGGGCAGCGACCATCGCCGGTGTTAAAGGAGAAGCGTGAAGCGCTCCAGCCGCGCAGGCGGGCATCGTTGGTATTGGCAAACAGTTTGCGTACTTCATCCCAGAAGCCGATGTATGTGGCCGGGCAGGAGCGGGGTGTTTTGCCAATCGGGGTCTGGTCCACTTCCAGCACGCGGTCCAGGCTTTCCCAGCCGCTGATGCTGGAGCAACCCTGCCACACAGGCTTTTCTTTGCTGCCGACAACGCGCTGCAAATTATCCAGCAGCACATCGCGGGCAAAGGTGGATTTACCGGAACCCGAGACACCGGTGACCAGACTGAGCTTGCCCAGCGGAATACCGGCCTGGACCTTGTTCAGGTTATGCAGGCTGGCATCGTGCACCGTCAGCATGGGCGCATCGGCCTGAACGGGACGGCGCGCCTGCATGGGGTGTTTAAGCGGCTCGCGCAAATAGCGGCCAGTCAGCGAATTGGGGTTGGCCTCGATTTCTGCCAGCGTACCCTGGGCGATGACTTCACCGCCACGTTTACCGGCACCGGGGCCCATATCAATAATGTGCTGGGCACGGCGTATGGTGTCCTCATCGTGCTCGACAACCACCAAAGTATTCCCATTGCCTTCCAGACGCGCCATGGCGTTCAGCAGAATCTGGTTGTCGCGCGGGTGCAGACCAATGGTGGGTTCGTCCAGCACATAGCACACGCCTTGCAGGTTCGAGCCCAACTGGGCGGCCAGACGGATACGTTGGGCCTCGCCACCCGACAAGGTGGGGGCGGCACGATCCAGTGCCAGATAACCCAGGCCCACTTCATGCATGAAGTCCAGACGGCTGCGGATCTCGTTCAGGATATCGCGGGCAATGTCCGCTTCACGACCACTCAGGTTCAGGTTGCCGAAAAAGGTTTGTGCCTCATCCACAGGCAGGCCGGCCAGCTTGGCAATAGACTGGTCGCGCCATTTGAACGCCAAGGAAACGGGGTTCAGACGCTGACCGTGGCAGCTCGGGCATTCCACAGCCTCGCCTTCATAACCGTTGTTCCAGCTGTTTTCCTCGCCGGTTTGATCCTGATCGAAGCCGGTCAGTTTCAGGCCGGTACCGAAACAGTCCTTGCACCAGCCGTGCTTGGAGTTGTAGGAGAACATCCGGGGGTCCGGCTCGGGAAAGCTGGTACCGCAGCAGGGGCAGGCCCGTTTGACGGAGAAGTGCTGCTGACGGGCGTTGGACAGTGGCTTGCCCTGGCGGCGCTCGTCCAGCGACAGGCTGCCCGAAGGCGTCAAAGGGGCCAGCACGCTAAAGGAGCCGTGGCCCAGTTCTAGCGCATCGCGGATAGCCTGACGCAGTTGTAGCTCGTGGCGCGGATCAATAATCAGATCAGCCACCGGCAGTTCCAGCGTGTGCTCGCTGTAGCGATCCAGGCGTGGCCAGGGGGTCACGGGGATGAATTCGCCGTCGACGCGCAAATGAGTATAGCCCTTGCCCTGAGCCCATTTGGCCAGGTCGGTGTAATAGCCTTTGCGGGCGGTCACCAGCGGGGCCAGTAAACCAATATGCTCGCCCTTGTGGTCGCGCAACAGTTGGGCGGCGATCTGCTCGGCCGTTTGTGGTGCGACCGGGACTTGGCAGTCCGGGCAGTATTGGGTGGCCAGTTTCACATACAGCAAGCGCAGAAAGTGGTGGATTTCCGTCATGGTGGCCACCGTGGACTTGCGTCCGCCGCGGCTGGTGCGCTGTTCAATGGCGACCGTAGGCGGAATGCCATAAATCGCATCGACATCAGGCTGGCCAGCTGGCTGAACAATGGCGCGTGCGTAAGCGTTCAGGGATTCCAGATAACGACGCTGACCTTCATTAAACAAAATGTCGAAGGCCAGGGTGGATTTGCCGGAACCGGACACCCCTGTCACCACCGTGAAGGTGTTGTGCGGGATGTGAACCGAGATGTTTTTCAGATTGTGCTCACGGGCATTCAGAATGGCGATCTGGCCATCGTTGCTGCCGCCTGAGCGGGCCTTGTAATCTACCTCGGGTTCCTGAAACAGGGCAGCGCCTGTGCCCAGAATAGCGTGTTCGTACTCTTTGAGGGCCTGGCCAGTGTGCGATTGGGCCAGCGCCATGATGTCGGCCGGTGTTCCTGCTCCCAATAACTGGCCGCCGTGTTCGCCCCCCTCAGGGCCCAGATCAATAATCCAGTCGGCAGCGCGGATCAGGTCCAGATTGTGCTCGATGATCAACAGACTGTGACCGGCGGCCAGCAGTTTGCGGAAGGCGCGCATCAGGCGGGCAATGTCGTCAAAGTGCAGGCCGGTTGTGGGTTCGTCGAACAGGAACAGATTGCCCTTTTTGGCGACCTTTACCTGGCTCAGGCGGGTGCGTGAGGCCTGGGCCAGATAGGCGGCCAGCTTTAGACGCTGTGCTTCACCGCCCGAGAGCGTGGGCACGGGCTGACCCAGTTTCAGGTAGTCCAGACCGACATCGGCCAAGGGAGCCAGGCCCGTTTGCACGTCGCGCAGGCCTTCGAAGAATTCCATGGCCTGATGCACGGTCATGTCCAGTACCTCGTCAATCGAGGCACTGCGTCCGAAGTGTTCAATACGCACTTCCAGCACTTCGGGGCGGAAGCGCTTGCCATCGCAATCCGGGCAGCGCAGGTACACATCGGACAGGAACTGCATTTCGATATGTTCAAAACCGGTGCCACCGCAAGTCGGGCAGCGGCCATCACCACTATTGAAGCTGAAGGTACCCGGCGTGTAGCTGCGTTCTTTGGACAGTGGAGCCTGGGCGAACAGCTTGCGGATCGGGTCAAAAGCGCCCACATAGCTGGCCGGGTTGGAGCGTGCCGTCTTGCCGATAGGTGTCTGGTCCACCATCACCACTTCGGCAATCTGCTCGGCGCCCAGCAGGGCGCCGTAAGAACCAGGGGCTTCTGTCGGTTTGCCTTGTTGTTTCAGGATGGCCGGGTAGAGCACGTCCTGGATCAGTGTGGATTTGCCTGAACCGGAAACGCCGGTCACGCAGACCAGACGGCCCAGCGGAATGGACACGGAGATATGGCGCAGATTGTGCGCACTGACATCTTCCAGCAGCAGGCGCGGGGTATTGTCGGCCACCGGCATGGGGCGGGGCGATTCGATGCTCAGCTCGCCACTCAGGTAGCGGCCTGTCAGCGTTTCCGCGCCGCGCAAGGCTTGGGGCGAACCATCAAACAGAATCTGGCCACCGCGCTCGCCCGGGCCGGGGCCCATATCCAGAATACGGTCGGCAGCCACCATCACTTGTGGGTCGTGCTCGACCACAACCAGCGTGTTGCCATTGCCGCGCAGACGGTGCATCACTTCAATAATGCGGTGCATGTCGCGCGGGTGCAGACCAATCGACGGCTCGTCCAGCACGAACAAGGTGTTCACCAGCGAGGTGCCCAGCGCCGTGGTCAGGTTGATACGCTGTACCTCACCGCCAGACAGGGTGCGGCTTTGGCGGTCCAGGGATAGATAGGACAGGCCCACATCGCACAGATAATCCAGACGGGACAGGGTTTCTTTCAAGAGCAGGTCGATGGCCGCATCGCGTGCGTCGCCAAAGTGCAGGCCACCGAAAAACGTGCGCACGTGCTCGATAGGCAGGCGCATCAGGTCCGGGACGCTCAGGCCGGGCATGGCATCCAGTTGTTCGCGCAGCCAGTTGGAATGCACGGGCATGAAACGTGGGTAGCGGGAATCGGCGGGGGCGGCCTGATCGCCCACACGCCACAAGCTGGCTTCGGGTTTCAGACGAGAGCCGGCGCAGGCCGGACAGGTGGTGTAACTGCGGTATTTGGACAGCAACACACGCACATGCATTTTGTAGGCGCGTGATTCCAGCCAGTCAAAGAAACGTTGGGCGCCGTACCACTGGGTTTTCCAGGCTTGATTGCCACCCTTCCAGTCCGGGGTGCCATTAATCACCCAGTCGCGTTCTTCCTGGCTCAAGTCCTTCCAGGGCACGGACAGGCGCACGCCAGCAGCCGGTGCATAGCGCTCCATTTCCACTTGGCATTCTTTGTAGCTGGCCGTCTGCCACGGGCGGATCGCGCCTTCCAGCAGGCTTTTGCTGGGGTCGGGAACCACTAATCCGTAATCAATACCCATCACCCGCCCAAAACCGCGGCAGGTGTCACACGCGCCCAAGGGCGAATTGAACGAGAAGGTACTGGCAACCGGGGTACTGTATTCAATATCGCATTGGGCACAATGCAGGCCCTGGCTGAAACGCCAGGCGGTCTCGGGACCCTCTGCGCTGGCGGAGGCATAAACAGTCAGTTTGCCCTGACCATGGCGCAAGGCGGCCTCGATCGCTTCCATGAAACGCTCAGGTTCGACTGTGCTGGCACGGAAGCGGTCCTGAATGACATACAGAAGCTTCTGTTCAGTCGATGTGGCTCTGGCACTCTTGCCTTTCTTGGGGCCATCACCGCTGGCGGTGACCGTATGGGTTTCCTCGTGATGCAGGCGGGTGTAACCCTGCTGATGCAGCAAGGTTTCGATTTCTTCTTGCGTGAAGTTGGCGGGAACCTTGACCGCAAAGGTCAAAACCAGACGAGGGTCGTCATGGTCGGCTGCCAGTTTGCGAATTTGCTTGGCGATGCTGTCGGCATTGTCGCGGCGTACCGGCTGAGCACACTGGCGGCAATACAGCTCGCCCAGGCGGGCATACAAGAGCTTGATGTAATCGTTCAGCTCCGTCATGGTGCCCACCGTGCTGCGTGAATTGCGCACCGGGTTCACCTGATCGATGGCAATGGCGGGCAAAATGCCCTCGATGCGATCGACCTGGGGCTTGTCCATGCGATCCAGAAACTGGCGCGCATAGGGGGAAAATGTTTCCACGTAGCGCCGTTGGCCCTCGGCATACAGGGTGTCGAAAGCCAAAGAACTTTTGCCCGACCCCGATACGCCCGTAATAACCAGTAACTCGCCCGTTTTTATACGTACATTCAGATTTTTCAGAGTGTTCTGGCGGGCGCCAAAAATGCGGATTTCTGAGCTCATGGCAGGGTCGGCTTTCTGGAGATGGCAGGGTAAGGAAGCGGCAGGGGAAAGGCCTGGCAAACAGGCCTCATGCGCCAGTTGGAGCGGTACATGTCAGCAGGGTGTTGCCGGGGATGCACACTCTAGCCTTTGTATCTTAACGCGGATTACGGTAGAATTTCTGGTTAGCTATTGCGCTTTTGTCGGGATCATCCGGCAGGGCTTACATTAAGATCGGAGATCACCATGGCGGAAATCAAACGCACTCGCCGCAACACGCTGGAGCGTCGTTGCCTGGGTAAAGCATTCAAACGTCTGTTTGTGCGCGCACCCAAGGGCGTTTTCAAAATGCTGGAAAAAGTCAAGCGCGTCTAAGTGCCTGACGTAGGCAGTGTGCAGACGAAAACCTGGTTTTCCTTCCTGCATTCACCGCCAGCAGCAAAAAAACCACAGGCGTGCCTGTGGTTTTTTTGTGCGTGACCGGTTTTGCTTCCGGCCAGGGCAGGGCGGTGTGAATACTGCACGGCACCGTGTCCCGCTTGGCTTATGATGGTGTCATTGTGATGCAAAAATAAAACCTTGCCTGCAACCCTAATCAATACAGGTAATGGCATCTTTTGGGGACATCCGCTCATGGAATGGCGTCATTTATTCACCGTCCTGACACCGAGTTATAACCGCGCCCATACGCTGGAGCGGGTATATCGTTCCTTATGTGAACAAACTTGCCAGGATTTTGAGTGGGTGGTGGTTGATGACGGCTCCACTGACGGCACCCGGGAGCTGGTGCAAGGCTGGCAGCAGCAGGCCCCTTTTCCGATTCGCTATGCCTGGCAGGAAAACCGTCACAAGAAAGCCGCTTTCAATCACGGGGTGGCCCTGGCACAAGGCGAGCTGGTCGTGGCGCTGGACAGCGATGACACCTTGCTGGTCAATGCGCTCTACGATATGGCTCAGATCTGGGCTGACATTCCCCTGCAGGAGCGGGCAGGTTATGCCGGCATTACCGGCCTGTGCGTGCGTCCTGACGGTAAGGTCGTGGGCGATATGTTTCCCAAAGATGTATTCGATGCCAGCGCCTTGGATATAAGCTTTCGCTACCACGTGCGGGGCGAGAAGTTCGGCTGCTTGAGTACCGCCGTGCTGCGCAGGTTTCCCTTTCCCGATCAAATTGATGGCTTTGTGCCTGAAAGTCTGGTGTGGCGGGCGATTGCCCGTGCGGGCTACAAAAATCGCTTTGTGAATACCGTGTTCCGCGTCTATCACGACAGTCCCGACTCTTTGTCGGTACAAGGCAAGACCAGCCAGCAGCACGCACTGGGTTTGTGGCTGCTGGCGCAGGATACGGTGGTGAAATGCTTGCCCTGGTTTCGCTACGAACCCAAGGCGTTTTTGATGGCCGCTGCGCGTTACACCCGCTTTGGGCTACACCTGCGGGCCAGTGGTCGTACGCCACCAGCAGGCTATGGGCTTGAAGGGCTGGCGTCCTATCTGCTGGTGGCCCTGATGTGGCCGGTGGGGGCCGCGCTCTATCTGCGTGACAAGCGACGGACCTGAGCGCAATTAGTGCAGGGTGTGACCATGCACGCCCGGCTCGGTGCTGTCATCATCGTCGTCCTCGTCATCGGTGTCGTCTTCGGGGGCAAAGGCTTCCTCGCCCAGCGCAAAGGGCAAGAGCTCTTCCAGTGTTTCGGTCCAGGCCACTTCTTCGCCCTCTTCGTCCACTTTGATAAAGCGCACCGGCTCAGCATCGCTCAACTGAATGGCCCACAGATAGCGGCAGGCGTAGACGGCTTTGTCTTGTGGGTCCAGCCCACCGCGGTTGCCCACGATACGGGCCTGTTCGCCGCCTATTTGCACGACCGTGAATTCGTTTTCGTCTTCGTCTTTGTCCAGCGGCATGGCAAAGATGACCCATTCAAAACCGGTTTCTTCTGCGCCCACGATCTCGGCCAGCACAGCCCGGCCCAGATAGGCGCTTAGCGCATCGGCCGTGCGACCCAGGGTTTCGATCTCTTCCGTGGTAAATACAAGTTCGGGGGCGTCAGATGTGGGCATGGCGTTTTTGGATTGTCAGCAAAAGTGAGTATATTACCCGAGACAAGCCTGCACTCAGGCCCGGTGTTTGGTTCTGGGTCCGACAGAAGCCTGCCTTTTGGGCGCCAAACGCCTACAATCCCAGTTTTCCGAACACGACCTGTTTTTCCTTTTTAGGTTTATATGGCTCAATACGTTTATTCGATGAACCGCGTGGGCAAGATTGTGCCGCCCAAGCGGCAGATTCTGCGCAATATCTCCTTGTCTTTCTTTCCAGGTGCCAAGATTGGTGTGCTGGGCCTGAACGGCTCGGGTAAATCCACCTTGCTCAAGATCATGGCCGGCGTAGATACCGAGATCGAGGGCGAAGCCGTCCCCATGGCAGGGATCAAAATCGGTTATCTGCCACAAGAACCTCAGCTGAATCCAGAGCACACGGTTCGTGAGGCTGTGCAGGCCGGTCTGGGCCAGGTTTTCGAGGCACGCCAGCGTCTGGAACAGGTCTACGCCGAATACGCCGAGCCCGATGCGGACTTTGACGCTCTGGCCGCCGAGCAGGCCGAGCTGGAATCCATTATTGCGGCCGCCGCGACCAGCGGTGCGGACGATATCGAAACCCAGATGGAAATTGCGGCCGATGCGCTGCGTCTGCCACCTTGGGATGCCTCCATTGCAAACCTGTCCGGTGGTGAAAAGCGTCGCGTGGCCCTGTGTCAGTTGCTGCTGTCCAAGCCCGACATGTTGCTGCTGGACGAGCCAACCAACCACCTGGACGCGGAAAGCGTGGACTGGCTGGAAGTGTTCCTGCGCCAGTTCCCCGGCACCGTTGTGGCGGTAACCCACGATCGTTACTTCCTGGATAACGCCGCCGAGTGGATTCTGGAGCTGGACCGTGGTCACGGCATCCCCTGGAAGGGCAACTACAGCTCCTGGCTGGAGCAGAAGGACGATCGTCTGAAGCAGGAAGAGGCTTCGGAAAGTGCTCGTCAGCGCACCATCAAGAAAGAGCTGGAGTGGGTACGTCAGAACCCCAAGGGGCGTCAGGCCAAAGCCAAGGCGCGTCTGGCCCGCTTCGAGGAACTGTCCTCGCACGAATACCAGAAGCGCAACGAAACCCAGGAAATCTTTATTCCGGTGGCCGAGCGTCTGGGTAATGAAGTGATTGAATTTGAAAACGTCAGCAAGGGCTATGGAGATCGTCTGCTGATTGACAACCTGAGCTTCAAGGTGCCAGCCGGTGCCATCGTCGGGATTATTGGCCCTAACGGTGCCGGTAAATCCACCTTGTTCCGCATGCTGGCTGGTAAAGAGCAGCCGGATTCGGGTACGGTCAAGCTGGGTCAGACGGTCAAGCTGGCGTATGTCGACCAGTCGCGTGATGCGCTGGAAAATGACAAAACTGTTTTCGATGCGATTGCTGACGGGGCAGATCTGCTGACCGTGGGTCGCTTTGAAATGCCATCGCGTGCGTATCTGGGGCGCTTTAACTTCAAGGGTGCGGATCAGAACAAAATTGTGGGCAATCTGTCGGGCGGGGAGCGTGGTCGTTTGCACCTGGCCAAGACGCTGATTGCGGGTGGCAACGTGTTGCTGCTGGACGAACCCTCCAATGACTTGGATGTGGAGACCTTGCGTGCGCTGGAGGATGCTCTGCTGGAGTTTGCCGGCTCGGTCATGGTGATCAGCCACGATCGCTGGTTCCTGGACCGCATCGCTACCCATATCCTGGCGTTCGAGGGCGATTCGCAGGTTGTATTCTTTGACGGCAACTATCAGGAATACGAGGCAGACAAGAAAAAACGCCTGGGCGAGGACGCTGCCAAGCCCCGTCGTATCCGCTACAAATCCCTGAAATAAGGAAGGTGCCATGCCTGTGCTCAATGCCCATCAGTCCGTCGTCTTGATTGTTGATATGCAAACGGGTCTGTTGCCCGCCATTGCAGACCACCAAGCCTTGGTCGAACGTGCCGGGAAGGTGGCACAGGCGGCTCGCCTTTTAGGGGTGCCGGTTCTGGCAACCGAGCATTGGGCTGAGAAAATCGGCCCGACCGACGCCTCCCTGCTACCGCATATTGATAAAGTGCTGCATAAAACGCACTTTGATGCCACGCGTGAGGCCGATTTCCTGCCTGCCTTGCCGGTAGGCCGCCCACGAGTGTTGTTACTGGGTACAGAGTCTCACGTGTGTGTGTTACAAACTGGCCTGGGTTTGAGTGAGCGCGGGTATGAACCCGTGTTGGTCGGCGATTGTGTGGGCTCGCGTCATCCCGAGTCCCGGCAGGCAGCCTGGGATCGCTGGGCGATGCATGGATTGGAGCGCGTTAGCGCCGAAATGGCCCTGTTTGAATGGCTGGAAACACCGGCCAACCCGGCTTTCAAATCAGTTCTGGCCCTGATCAAAAAAATGGATTCCTAGCGAAATTACATCTGTTGCGTTGCCTAACAATAGGATCTGGACTAATTTGCTCCGCAGGGTGAAGATAGACTTTAATGCCGTGTCGAGCACGGATACTTCACGGAGGTTAACGGATGAATATGACGACTATCACTAAAGTGGGTTTGGCCACGGTTCTGGCCGTCGTGATGGCGGGCTGCTCTTCCTGGGATGGGATGAGCAAACGTCAAAAAGGCGCCGTAACGGGCGCGGGTCTGGGCGGTGTGGCCGGTGCGGTCATTACAAATGGTGGTGTGCTGGGCACCGTGGGTGGGGCTGCGATTGGCGGCGTCATCGGCGATCAGATCGGCAAGAACCGCTAAACTCAAATTTGCCGGACGAGCTGAAACGCTCGCCAGCGTCAAAAGCCTCAAGGTACTGGGAATCCATCCCGACCTTGAGGCTTTTTTTATGGGGTACGCAGCAAAAGCTCGAGGCTTTATCGGTAGCCGTCCTCATCCATCATGGATCTATACCACTGGTGAAAATGTTTCATCCCGTCCTCGAGCGGAGACTGGTAGGGGCCCACTTCGCAGACTCCTCGTTCCATCAGGGCGCGACGTCCGGCATCCATGCGCTCCGCAATCTCGTCATCTTCCACGGCTGTTTCCATGTACGCCGCGCGCTGTGCATGCACAAAGTCCCGTTCAAAAGCCACGATCTCTTCGGGATAGTAAAACTCCACCACGTTCAAGGTCTCCTGTGGGCCCTTTGGGTACAGGGTGGACAGTACCAGTACATGGGGATAGATCTCGATCATGTGGGTGGGGAAATAAGTGACCCAGACAGCACCGAAATCTGGCGCTTCGCCTTGGCGGTAGGCCAGCAGACTGTCGTGCCATTGGCGGTAGGTGGGCGAACCGGGATGGGCCAGGGCCTGGTGTATGCCCACACGCTGCAAGCTGTACCAGTCACTGAACTCCCATTCCAGATCGTCACAGGTGACGAACTGGCCCAGGCCGGGATGGAACGGGGCGACGTGATAGTCCTCCAGATAGACCTCGATAAAGGTCTTCCAGTTGTAGTTGCACTGGTGAATTTCGACATGATCGAGCACGTAGTCCTGAAAGTCGAATTCTGGCCGGCTGAACAAGGCCGCCATATCCCGGGCCGGATCCCGTGACCCTTCAAACAAGAGGCCGTGGCAGTCGCGTAAAGGATAGCGTTCCAGGTTCAGACAAGGTTTGTCCTTGAATCGGGGCGCGGCCAGTAAATCACCCTGGGCACTGTAGGTCCAGTTGTGCAGGGGGCAGACAATATGGCCGCCTGTACTGCTCAGGGAGCCGTGGCTGGCCTGATTGGGCTGGCCGGGCATGCCACCCAGCATCAGGGCCTGGCGATGCCTGCAGACGTTCGAGAGCAGTTCTACGCCGTGTTGGCTGCGTATCAGGGTACGGGCAGCATTTTCCTGAATCAGGGTGCGCCAGTCGCCGGGTTCGGGAACGAGCTTTTCATGGCCGACATACAAGGCGGACTGTTGAAAAATGCGCTCTTGTTCACGTTCAAACAAAGCGTGGTCGAAATAGGCGCTAACAGGAAGCTGGGGGTGAGCGGGCACAAGACGTTTCATCTGACCGAGATCGGTCATGATTCCCTCCGCATAGGTCAATAAGCCAGGCCTGGATGGGCGTTTGATGGCCTTAACCACCATCTCTGGCGCGAAGAAAAATCGGAACTGGCCGATTACCAAGGCGAAATTGTACCTTATCTATTAGCCACCTAGCCGCAAGATGGACGGCGTTTGGCGGGTTTTACGCGCGTTGCCGTGCGAAGCAGACAGCCAAGAAAATGGCCATCCCAGGGGATGGCCATTTCAAGCAGCAAGATGGTGTGTGCCGGGTGCGCTTTATTTGTTTTCCATGGCACTGGCATCGATCTGCGGCATTTCGATTTTGACTTCCAGCACTTCCAGCGAGTCCTGGCGATCAAGGTTCACCTTGATGTCATCGGGATTAATCTTCACGTAACGTGAAATGACTTCCACCAGCTCTTTTTGCAAGCGGGGCAAGTAGTCAGGTGCAACCCCACCTTGACCGCGTTCGTTGATGAGGATTAGTTGCAGACGGTCTTTGGCGACCGTTGCCGACGTTTTCTTGTGACCGAGCAGGAAGGACAGGAAAGACATATTACTTTCCTCCGAACAGGCGCTTGAACAGACCTGGCTTTTCGTAATCCACAAAACGCAACGGTTTCTCTTCACCCAGGTAACGATCTACGATGTCCTGATAGGCTTGGGACACATCACTTTCCTTGATATGGATAACAGGTACTCCTTGGTTGGACGCTTGCAGTACGGTTTCCGATTCCGGGGTCACGCCAATCAGTTTGATACGCAAGATATCTTCGACGTCTTGCAGGGACAGCATTTCACCATCCGAGACACGTTTGGGGCTGTAGCGGGTCAACAGCAAGTATTCTTTGATCGGTTCTTTGCCTTGCTCACCACGTCGCGATTTGGCCGCCAAAATCCCCAGAATGCGATCCGAGTCGCGCACCGAGGATACTTCCGGGTTGGTCACTACCAGGGCATCGTCCGCAAAATAGGAGGCCATCAGTGCGCCGGTTTCGATACCGGCAGGCGAGTCGCAGACAATGTATTCAAAACCCATGCCCTTGAGCTCTTCGAGCACCTTTTCCACGCCTTCGCGGGTCAGTGCATCTTTGTCGCGTGTCTGGGAAGCGGGCAGGATGAACAGATTTTCCAGCTGCTTGTCACGGATCAAGGCCTGGTTCAATGTGGCTTCGCCCTGGATCACATTGACGAAGTCGTACACCACGCGTCGTTCGCAACCCATGATCAGATCCAGGTTGCGCAAGCCGACGTCAAAGTCGATGACCACGGTCTTGTGACCGCGCATCGCAAGACCAGATGCAAAACTGGCACTGGTGGTGGTTTTACCCACGCCGCCCTTGCCGGAGGTCACTACAACTATACGCGCCATGACAATCGGATTCCTTTGTTTTTCAAGTCACATAATCGTAAAGCATAACGGGCCTGATGTTGACATCCGTTGTGCCGCTTAGCCTACTGCTTAGAAACAAAACATATCAATTGCTTTGTTCGGTGTCAGCTTACACGTTTGTTTTCACGCTTGCTTGCCTGCCCGTATCTATTTGTCGGGGTTCAGCTCAGCCAGGCAAAAAGCAGCTTGCCCGGTACGGTCACAACCTGACCGGGTAGGGGCGGGTGGGAACAATTCCACCAGGCAGCGCTGCGTGTGTATTGCTCTTTATAAAAAGCGCCGGCAAAAGCCGGCGCCTGTTACTGCTAGGAGCTCAGGGGATCAAACCTGAGCGTGTCTTCTTCCAGTGTCACCATGACCGGCTTGTTGCGCAGTTGCGCGTCCAGCCGGGTCTCGATGATGCGGTACACACCGGCAATCGCAATCAGCTCCGGGTCCAGTTCGGTCGTGAAGATGCGTGCCTTGCTGTCACCCCGGGCGCCTGCCATGGCTTTACCACGCAGTGGACCATACACATGAATATTGCCATCGGCCACGACTTCGGCCCCCTGGCTAACCGCACCAATGACGATCAGGTCTGTGTGACGGGCGTAAATCCGTTGACCGGAACGTAACTGGCGGTGGATGGTCAGGGCTGCCGGGGCAATAGCCGGCGGTGGCGGGGCGGCCGCTGCAGGAGCTTCCTGCGTCGTTGTTTGCGAGAGCACCGGAACTTCCTTGTCCGGGGCCGCCTGTGTTTGTGGGCGCGCCGGAGGATTGGACAGTTCCACCTGGGGCAGACCGCTGTCGATGGCGTTGTCTGCGTGATCGGCATGCGCAATGACGCCTACCGGGTGCAGCTTGTGCTGGCGCAGCGCCTCGATCAGGGCTGACCAGTCCACAGGCGCATCGATGCCGCTGGCATCAATCACCACCGGTTCGTCCTCGAAAAAGGAGCCGGCATCTTTCATGCGTTGCGCCAAGGCGGCTAGCTGCTCGGCCGTGTCGGCCGAACGCAACACCACCCGTACGGCATACAAGGTGGCACTTTTGAAATCCAGGGCCTGAGGCCCTTTGGCATACGTCTGATCGTTCACGTCAATAGCCTTAGACCCAGGTGTCTTTCAGAGTCGTGGTGCGGTTAAGAACGGGTTTTTCGGCCGTGGAGTCGACACGATCCGCCACAAAATAGCCCAGGCGTTCAAACTGCCAGCGGGCGTCGGGCGTTGCCCGGGTACCTGGCTCCAGCCAGCCCTGAATCACGCGCAGCGAGTTGGGGTTGATGTGCTCCAGAAAGTCCTGGTCGGCCGCATCGGGCTGAGGATGGGCAAAGAGGCGGTCATAGAGACGAATCTCGGCGGCCACCGCATGTTCGGCACTGATCCAGGTGATATTGCCCTTGACCTTGACCGAGTCTGCGCCAGGGGTGCCACTTTTGGTGTCAGGCAGGTATTCCGCCAGCACCTGGGTGACATTGCCTTGCTCGTCCTTGACGCAGCCGGTACAGCGCACGACGTAGCCGTATTTCAGACGCACGGTATTGCCGGGGAACAGGCGGAAGTACTTTTTGGGCGGCTCTTCCTTGAAGTCCTCGCGCTCGATGTACAGGCGACCCGAAAAGGGGAACTCGCGCTGTCCGGCTTGCGGATTGTGCGGATTGCGCGGTGCATGGCACAGCTCGGTTTGCCCTTCCGGGTAGTTCGTAATGATCAGTTCGATCGGGTCCAGGATCGCCACGCTGCGATCGGCCACCGGGTCCAGATCATCGCGCAGTGCTTGCTCGAGCAGACTGTAATCCACATGCTGGGCGGCTTTGGATACGCCCAGGCGGTCCGTAAACAGACGGATGGCTCCGGGACTGTAGCCGCGGCGACGCAAGCCGGCCAAGGTAGGCATGCGGGGGTCGTCCCAGCCTGAAACATGGTTTTCCTGAACCAACTGACGCAGTTTGCGCTTGCTGGTGACCACATAGGACAGGTTCAGCCGCGAGAACTCGTACTGCTTGGGCAGGGGTTCGGACAACTGGCCCAGCTCGACCAGCCGCTCCAGAATCCAGTTGTAGAACGGACGCTGGTCTTCAAATTCCAGAGTGCACAAACTGTGCGTGATTCGCTCGAGCGCATCTTCCACGGGGTGAGCCCAGCTGTACATCGGGTAAATGCACCACTTGTTGCCCGTGCGATGGTGTTCGGCGTGGCGGATGCGGTACATGACCGGGTCACGCATATTGATATTGGGCGAGCCCATGTCAATCTTGGCACGCAAGGCCATGCTGCCATCGGGATGCTTGCCCTCGCGCATCTCGCGCAAGAGCCGGATGGATTCCTCGGCGGGGCGGTCGCGCCAGCGCGAGTTCACTCCCTTTTCGGTCAAGGTGCCCCGGTTGGCACGCATTTCCTCGGCGCTTTGCTCGTCCACGTAGGCATAGCCGGCGTTGACCAGTGCCTCGGCGAATTGGTACATGTAATCAAAGTAGTCGCTGGCAAAGTACAGGTTCTCTTCGTTTTTGAAGGTCCAGTCAAAGCCCAGCCATTTGACCATGTCGATAATGGCGTCCACGTACTCCTGTTCTTCTTTTTCGGGGTTGGTGTCGTCAAAACGCAGGTGGCAGGCCCCCTGGTAGTCGCTGGCCAGTCCGAAGTTCAAACAGATGCTTTTGGCATGCCCAATGTGCAAATAGCCGTTGGGTTCGGGGGGGAAGCGCGTACGAATGCGCGCGGCATCGACAGCGGCCCCTTCCTGGGTGCTGGCCGGGCCCGGCTGGCCGGCCCAGGATTTTTGTGCGTAACGGCCAGCGCTCAGATCCTGGTCGATGATCGTGCGCAGAAAATTGGAGACGGGAGCGGGAGTGGTGTCAGAGGTCATACACGTTTGAAATAAAGAAGCCGACGGACTAATCGGCCATTTTGCCACGTTCTTGTTTTAGAGGGGTATTTGCCCTGAGAATTGCGGCAATAACTTAGGGTAGTATGGTGGCGTTTGCAGGCCAATTCACCCTACACTAGCGCTCATTATGACGCACTCCGCCCTTTCCTTGTCCCACGCCCAGTTCTTCCTCAGCCTGGGATTCATGCTGCTGTTTCTGGCCCTGGAGCTGGGATTGGCCTGGGTGCTGCTGTATTTCAAGCTTAGAACCTTTGGCAGTAAGGCAAGCGCCTGGATGGGAGCCTACCGGTTCTGGGTGCGTCTGTTTGCACTGGCGTTTATTTTAAGCTTTGCCGCCTCCATGCCCGTGCTGATTCAGTTCGGCAGTGTCTGGCCGGGGCTGATGGAACAGGTAGGCGATGTGATTGGCCCGATGCTGGCCGCTTCCATGCTGTCCCTGTTTATCTTCAAATCCTGCTTTCTGGGCGTGATGCTGTTTGCGCAGCGCATGCTCTCCAATCTGGTTCACACGCTGGTTGTGCTGATGGTGGCGTTGGGCGTCACAGTGACGGCGTTCTGGCTGCTGGCGATCGTGGCGTGGATGCAGGTGCCCACGGGGGTGGACGTGATCGACGGTCATTACGTGGTGATGGATTGGCTTGATGTGCTCAGCACGCCTGCCTTGCCCTGGTACGCCGGTCTCTTGCTGGCAGGCAGCTTGCTGACGGTTGCCTTTTTCATGCTGGGTGTGACTTGTGCCCAGACCATGCAAAAGCCGGTCACTGACCAGGAACGTCTGGCATTTCGCAGCGCCCTGTTTTTAGGCGTGGCGGCCTGGCTTGGGCTGTTGTGTTCTGTGGTGGGCAATGGATTCATGACGGCTCAGTATCAGCCTGCCAAAGCGGCGGCGGCGGCCGCATATTGGGAAAGTGGTTCGCAGCCGGACCTGATTTTGATCGCGGCGCCTTCAGCCATGCAGGACAGCGTACTGGGCGTACTGCGCTGGACTCATGCCGGCGGGCGCTGGCTGGGACGCAATGACAGCGGTATTTTGATGGGGCTGGATCAGTTTTCCGAGGCCATGCCGCCGGTCACCTTGACATTCTGGTCCTTTCGTTTGGCTGTGCTGGCAGGAGCCCTGATGCTGGGGGTATTGCTGTGGGTCTTGCTGCGTACTCGGCGCTATGAGCTGGACCCGCACTCGCTGTCTTATCGAGAGCGTCAGGTGATGGTGGTCTCGTCGGTACTGGGCTGGGTCATGTTGCTCGCCGGCGCTGCTTACCTTTTGCTCGGTTTCCTTCCCTATCTGGTGGGCACGGATATTCAGGCGGTGCAGGTGCAGAGCAGTGAAAATGTTCTGACGGTAGCCCTGGGCTTACTGGCGTATGGCGCGGTCTACATCCTGTGCATGATTGGGTTTTTCCAGAAGTTGCGACATGCCGTTCGGTTTGGCGTGGTGCCGATTGCACGTCATCGGGGGCGGGCATGATTGATTCCTTTGCAAATGCGCTGGGGCTAGGGGCGCATGACCCTGCGTTCTGGATGCCGCTGGCGTTTTTAGCCCTGTTCTTTTTGATCATCGTAGCCGGTACGGTTCTGGATGGGTTCGATATCGGGGTGGGGTGCCTGTCCTTGCTGGCACCGGACTCCTTGCGTCCCCGCATGCTGTCTTTGCTCAGCCCTTGGCGCGATGCGAACGAGTTTTGGTTGTTTCTGGGTCTGGGCCTGTTTGTCTGTGCCTTCCCCAAAGCCTGGGGAGCGGTAATGGGCGGATTGTATGGACCGCTGTGTGCTCTGGGCGTGGGCGTATTTGCCCGCTCCGTGTCTTTCGAGTTCCGGCTGCGCGCCCCGGTAGAGCGCCAGTCTCGTTGGCAAATGGGGTTTGCGCTGGGCTCTTGGCTGACAGCTTTTTCCCATGGCGTCCTGCTGGCCCAGGTTGTAGTGGGCTTTCAAAGCGATGCGGGCTACATCTGGTTCTCCGTCTTTATGGGGTTTTGCGCCATTGCCGCCTACTGCCTGTTGGGGGCGAGCTGGCTGATCATGCGCGAGGCCGGTGAGCTACGCGCGCGTGCCGTGAACTGGGGGCGCCGTTCCGTGCGCTGGTTCGCCGCGGGCGCCGTCGGAGTGTCCGTGGTGCTGGCCTTTGTGAATGCCGGCGTGCTGCTCAAATGGAGCGATGGCCCATACTGGGGCCTGGTGCTGTTCTTGTGGGCGCTGATTCTGAGCTGCTTTGTGTCGATTGAAATGAGCTTGCAGCGCATGATTAACAGCAGCTATCGCACCACTGCCTTGCCTTTCTTGCTGACCTTGTTCGTGATGGTCTGCGTCATGGCGGGCCTGGCGTTCAGCTTTTTTCCTTATCTGATCCTGGACGAGATGACCATTTGGGATGCTGCTGCTGGAGTTCCGGCACTGGGTCTGATCCTGTCGGCCATTGTGATTGCCCTGCCCATTGTGTTGATATTCAACGTGTGGGTGTACTGGCGCATGTTTGGTTTGTCCCGCCCGCCTTTGCCGCCCAGCTTTAAAGGCTGACCTTTTTTATGATTGCCCATTCTGTACTGTCGATGCGCAAGCGTTTGCAGGGATTCAAGTGGTTGTCCGACATGCCTGCCATGCTGGCCTGGGCGGTTCTGGCCGGTATTCTGGGAGCCTTGGCCACTTTGGCCTTCCATCAGGGTATGCGCTTCGTTCAGCAAGTGGTTGCCGGACAGCATGGCGGCATCGTGGCCGTGACCGAAAGTTTGAGCTGGTACATGCGCCTGCTCTTTCCCACGGTGGGTGGCCTTTGTGCAGGCGTGTTGCTGTGGCTGGCCGGACGGCTGCCCTCGGGCAGTAATTCGGACTATATGGAAGCAGTAGCCATTGGCGATGGTCGCTTGTCGATCCGGCAGGGTTTGCTGCGCTCCCTGTCCTCCCTGATGACGGTCGCGTCGGGCGGCTCGATTGGTCGGGAAGGGGCTATGGTGCATTTGGCGTCCTTGTCCGCGTCAGCCATTGGTCGTTTCACCCTGTTCAGCGAGGCTCGCCTGCGCTTGCTGGTGGCCTGTGGCGCGGCGGCCGGTGTGGCCGCTGCGTACGGTGCGCCGATTGCCGGGGCGGTATTTGTGGCCGAGATTGTGCTGGGTACCATGACCATGAGCAGTTTTGGTCCGTTACTGATGGCAGCCGTCAGTGCCCACCTGACCATGCGCATGCTCGGTGGTTATCATGCTCCGTATGAAATGGTGAATGTGCAGGCAGTGGCAGGCTGGGACATCCTGCCGTTTCTGCTGCTGGGCGTATTGATCGGTCTGGCAGCCCCGGCCTTCCTGAAGCTGCTGAATCTGTTTCGCACGCTCTTCAAACGGACTGGGCTGGGCTTGCCGCTACGCCTGGCCCTGGGCGGTCTGTTGCTGGGGTTCTTGCTAATAGCCATACCGCGCGTGGCTGGCAACGGTTTCAGCGTTGTCTCCTCCATGCTGCACACCGACTGGGCCTGGTATAGCGTTTTGCTTATCCTGGTGTTCAAGGTGCTGGCGACGGGGCTGACCGTCGGCTCGGGGGCGGTGGGCGGGGTCTTTACACCCGCCATCTTTGTAGGGGCCGCCTTTGGCACTTTGTTCGGGCAGGTGATCTTGCTGGTATTGCCCGGTCTGGACTTGCCTTTGTACCTCTTCACCCTGGTGGGAATGGGTGCATTTCTGGGCGCAGCAACCAGTGCCCCGTTCATGGCCATTCTGATGCTGTTTGAAATGACGCTGAGCTATCAGTTGGTGCTGCCCTTGATTGTGGCTTGTGTCATGGCCTATTTTGTGTCGCGCGGCGTGGCTGAGGTGGCCATGTATGAAGTGACGCTGGTGCGCGAACGAGATGCCCTGCTGCGGCACAAACTGCGTCATACGACCCTGGCTGAGCTGGTGCGTCCGGCCGATACCGTGGTCAGCACCACGACCCAGATGCGTGATGCCTTGCAGATGTTTCTCGATTACCCGGTGCGTTATTTGTACGTGGTCAACGAGGAGCAGGTTTATCAAGGGGTGATTGCACAGCCTGACCTGACCCGGATGTTGCTGGACGACAACGCTGCGCAGGATCGCGTGGTCGGTGATATTTTGCGTATGGATTTCGTCAAGACGCTGTACCCGAATATGAGTCTGGACGAGGCTCAGGAGCACTTTGTGAACTTTGCCGGAGAGCGCTTGCCTGTATTGAATGGTGACGGCTCGGGACGGCTGATTGGTGTAGTCTATAAATCTGCTGTGCTGGAAAAGTACTCTGCCATCAAACGCTCGCTGGATGCGAGCGGCGAAGTGATGTTGGATGCCCGGCGCTAAACTCTTTTTGTGACATTCATCATGCGTATAAAAGCTTGCCAGCGAGGTTTGGCAGGCGGGCTGGTTGTTGGTCTTGCCATGCTGTTCGCTGTTCCATTGGCCACGGCGCAAGCTCGTGTCGGGCTGGAAAATCTGTCCGCAACCCGTGTGTACGGGGTGGACGATGCGCCGGCGATTCAGGCTCGGGAGCTTCCGCCCGTGGAGCCGTTTTTTGATGCCTCCCTATGGCATCGTCAGGGCGACCAGGATCTGCTCAGTCCTGCCTCGTCCATGGATTTTTCTTTTGCCGACTTCAGCCTGAGCGGCTCCCAGACCGCCAGTCTGGCCCGGTCCATTCAATATAGCCAGCAGTCCTCGCCCATCTGGAGCGCACGCTGGCTAAGCAGTGCGCCGGATCAGGTCTGGCAGTTTGGCGAGCGCAATTGGCGTTATGTGAATGGAGAGGGCCTGCAGCTGACGCTGGGCAATGATACGGTGACGGCTCCGGACTGGGCGCGACCCGTGGAGCTGGGTGGTGTCAATATCAGCCAGCAGTTCGAGCAGGGCCCCGCGGGGCCCTGGCGCTACGCGCTGGCGGTCGGTGCGCTGGATATGAGCGGCAAGCAGGATAATGGCGATCTTGTGTACGGGTCTTCGGCCAGCAGTCTCATGGTCAGTACTGATCTGACCAGCCGAACCAGTCTTGACACCCAAATGGAAAGCGCGCGAGATTTCGGCCTGACAGGTTTGGGGGCGACCTATCGCTCGCCGGATTTTGGGGTGTGGCAGGCTAGTGTCGCCAAGGCCTCCCATTCGGTAGGGCAGGGCTGGCGCTATCAAGCGGCCTATGGTTTGGACGTGCTGGGTGATTTGCACCTGCAATGGCAGGGTGAGCGCTACCAGGATAACTTTCTGGATTTGAGTCGTTATCAAGGCATGAAGGTGGCGGCGGCCAGTAGTCGGCAAATGCTGGGCCTGTCCGTGCCCTTGCGCGGCTGGGGCGAGGTCAAGACCCAGTACGAGGTACAGCAGGTCGTAGCCGGTGGGGAGAATCGCTACCTTGGGGTCACGCAGCAGTTCTGGTACAGTCCCCACCTTAGGGTGGGTTTGCAGGCCCGCCGTCATCTGGAAAGTCGTCAGTCGAACATCGCGCTGCGTTTTTCTATTCCGATTTTTTAAGCAGGCGGCATGGCCCAGTCAGCACTTGAGGTTCTTCAGGAAGTTTTTGGTTATGACAGTTTTCGTGGTTCTCAGCACGAGATTATCGAGACCCTGATCCAGGGCGGTGATGCCCTGGTCCTGATGCCTACCGGTGGCGGCAAGTCCTTGTGCTATCAGATCCCCGCCTTGGTGCGCCCCGGCACTGGCGTGGTTGTCTCTCCACTGATTGCGCTGATGCAGGATCAGGTGGATGCGCTCACTGAACTCGGTGTGAATGCCGCCTATCTGAATTCCACCCAGGATTGGCAGACTGCCCGTGAGGTCGAGCGCGAGTTCCTGACCGGGCAGCTGGATCTATTGTATGTGGCGCCAGAGCGCCTGCTCACCGATCGTTGTTTGGACTTGCTGGCTCGGGGCCAGATTTCCCTGTTTGCCATTGATGAGGCCCACTGCGTGTCCCAGTGGGGGCACGACTTTCGCCCCGAGTACCTGGGACTGGATTTGCTGGCCCAGCGTTGGCCTGGCGTGCCGCGCGTTGCCTTGACCGCGACGGCTACCCAGTTGACACGGGTGGAGATTGCCCAGCGCCTGAAGCTGGAACAGGCACGGCATTTTGTCGCCAGTTTTGATCGCCCCAATATCTGTTATCGCATCATTGAAAAAAACGAGGTGCGCAAACAGCTTTTAAGCTTTATCCAGGAAGAGCACGCAGGAGACGCAGGCATTGTGTACTGTCTGTCGCGCTCACGGGTGGAAGATACGGCGGAATTTCTGTGTAAAAACGGTATCCATGCCTTGCCCTATCATGCCGGGCTGGATGCGCAGCAACGGGCTATCAACCAGGCTCGCTTTCTGCGTGAGGAAGGGGTCGTCATGGTGGCGACCATTGCATTCGGGATGGGTGTCAATAAACCCGATGTGCGCTTCGTGGCCCATATTGATCTGCCCAAATCGGTGGAAGGGTATTACCAGGAAACCGGGCGGGCAGGGCGCGATGGGGAAGCGGCAACCGCCTGGCTGGCGTATGGCCTGCAAGACGTGGTGCAACTGCATCGCATGATCAACCAGTCACAGGGCGATGCAGCCCACCGCCGCCAGCAAGGGCAGGCGCTCGATGCCATGCTCGGTCTGTGCGAAACCATTTCCTGCCGCCGCCAGCGCTTACTGGCTTATTTTGATCAGCACATCGAGCCTTGCGGCAATTGCGACACATGCCTGGAAGCGCCGCAGGCCTGGGACGGCACCGTGGCGGCTCAGAAAATGTTGTCCACGATCTACAGGCTGTGGCGCGAGCGAGGTCAGCGTTTCGGCGCAGGGCATTTGATCGATATTTTGCTGGGCAAGCTGACCGATCGGGTCAAGGAGCACGAGCATGACAAGCTGACGGTCTTCGGGGTGGGCAAAGACCTGACCGATCAGGCCTGGCGAGGCGTGTTGCGTCAGCTGCTGGCCCACAGTCTGGTCACGGTTGATCCGGAAGGTTATGGCACTTTGCTGCTGACCGAAGCCAGCCGCGAGGTGCTCAAGGGGGAACGCACCCTGATGCTGCGGCGCGAAACCGTAACACGGGGACCGGCGGCGCATCGAGTCAAGGGCCAGGCACCTGCCGGTCCGGCGCTGGACCCGGATCAACAAAGGCGTTTCGAGGCTTTGCGTACCTGGCGGGCTGCCATCGCGCGCGAGCATGGGGTGCCGGCTTACGTTATTTTCCACGATGCGACCTTGCGAGAGGTGGCGATCCGCTGCCCAGGCTCAGAAGCTGATCTGGAGCCGATTACAGGCATCGGGGTGCGCAAAAGAGAGGCCTATGGCGAGGCCTTGCTGCGCTGCGTCCAAGAGTTCCAAACGCAGTAAAATTTGTTAATCGCGCAAAGTTTGGTTGCATGTTCCTGCCCCAAAATCTGCCGTGCGATGATAAAACCACTATTCGCTCAATCCGCTATATGTAGTAGAATGGCGGCAATATCACACTATATATGGTGTGCATCACATGACGCTGGCGGCTGCAAAAGCCGCGTCTTGCGTCACTCACCATCGATTTCCGAGACTGAAATGCAATCAACCGAACAGTTAATGGTCACCAAGCGAGATGGCCGTACCGAACCTATTAACCTCGACAAGATTCACCGGGTGGTTGATTGGGCCGCTGAAGGTTTGAACAATGTGTCAGTCTCTCAAGTGGAACTGCGTTCCCATATCCAGTTCTACAATGGTATTCGCACCAGCGATATCCACGAAACCATCATCAAGTCGGCTGCGGATCTGATTTCTGAAGAAACACCCGACTATCAGTACCTGGCTGCGCGCCTGGCGATCTTTCACCTGCGCAAGATCGCTTTTGGCCAGTTCGAGCCACCAAGCCTGTTTGATCACGTCACCCTTCAAACCAAGGAAGGTCGCTACGATCCGCATCTGCTGCAAGATTACACGCGTGCCGAATTCGACGAGCTGGACGCTCATCTGGATCACTGGCGTGACATGAATTTCTCGTACGGTGCCGTCAAGCAACTGGAAGGCAAGTACCTGATCCAGAACCGCGTGACCAAGCGCATCTACGAAAGCCCCCAGTTTCTTTACATGCTGGTGGCCATGTGCCTGTTTGCCCGCTATCCCGCTGAAACCCGCCTGAGCTATATCAAGCGTTTTTACGATGCGGTATCGCAGTTCAAAATTTCCCTGCCCACGCCCATTATGGCGGGGGTGCGCACCCCCACCCGTCAGTTCAGCTCCTGCGTGCTGATCGAGTGTGATGACAGTCTGGACAGCATCAATGCCACGACCAGCGCCATTGTGCGCTACGTTTCCCAGCGTGCCGGCATTGGTATCAACGGCGGCCGCATTCGTGCCGTAGGCAGTGAGATTCGGGGGGGCGAAGCCCAGCACACGGGCTGCCTGCCTTTCTTCAAAATGTTCCAGGCTGCCGTGAAGTCCTGCTCGCAGGGCGGCGTGCGTGGTGGCGCGGCAACCTTGTTCTACCCCATGTGGCACCTGGAAGTGGAAACCCTGCTGGTTCTGAAGAACAACCGGGGTGTGGAAGAAAATCGCATCCGCCATCTGGATTACGGCGTGCAGATCAACCGTCTGCTGTATCAGCGCCTGATCAAGGGCAGCCACATTACGCTGTTCTCGCCTCATGATGTTCCCGGGCTGTATGACGCCTTTTTTGCCGATCAGGACGAGTTCGAGCGTCTGTACGAAAAGTACGAGCAGGACCCCGCCATCCGTAAGCGCAGTTTACCGGCCATCGAGTTGTTCTCTCTGCTGATGCAAGAGCGGGCCAGCACCGGCCGCATCTACATTCAGAACGTAGACCACTGCAATACCCACAGCCCGTTCCAGGCAGATCGCGCACCGGTGCGCCAGTCCAACCTGTGCATGGAAATCGCGCTGCCGACCAAGCCCTTGAACGATCTGAACGATCCCGAGGGTGAGATCGCACTGTGTACCCTGTCTGCGTTTAACCTGGGCGCCCTGGAGTCGCTGGACGAGCTCGATGGTCTGTCCGAGCTGATCGTGCGCGCGCTCGATGCGCTGCTGGACTACCAGGATTACCCGGTCAAGGCAGCCCTCAATGCGACCAACAAGCGCCGCTCCCTGGGAGTTGGCGTGATCAACTACGCCTACTACCTGGCCAAGAACGGGACCCGCTATTCTGATCCCGCCGCGCTGGGTCTGACCCATCGCACTTTCGAAGCCATCCAGTACTACCTGTTGAAGGCTTCGGTACAGTTGTCGCGTGAGTATGGTCCTTGCGCGGCCTTTGATGAAACGACGTACGCCGCCGGTTTGCTGCCAACCGATACCTACAAGAAAGATGTGGATGGTATCTGCAACGAGCCGCTGCACTTGGATTGGGAGGCCTTGCGTGCGGACATCGTCAAGCATGGCCTGCGCAACTCGACCCTGACCGCCTTGATGCCGTCGGAAACTTCCAGCCAGATCGCCAATGCCACCAACGGTATTGAGCCTCCACGTGGTCTGGTCTCGGTCAAGCAGTCCAAGGACGGGATCTTGCGCCAGGTCGTGCCCGAGTTTGAAAAATATAAGGATCAGTATGAGTTGCTGTGGCAAATGCCCGGTAACGAGGACTACCTTAAGTTAGTTGGCGTGATGCAGAAGTTTGTCGACCAGTCGATCTCTGCGAACACCAACTATGACCCACAGCGGTTCGAGGGTGGCCGTGTGCCGATGAAGCAACTGCTCAAGGACTTGCTGCTGGCCTACAAATATGGTGTGAAGACCTTGTACTACCACAACACGCGCGACGGTGCCGATGATTCGCATGGCGAAGTCGAGGACGACGGTTGCGCAGGTGGTGCGTGCAAGATCTAAGCAAGGGTAAAGAGCATCATGACTACCTATAGTACTTTTTCGAAAACGGATAACGATCAGCTCAAGGAACCCATGTTCTTTGGACAGCCGGTGAACGTGGCTCGCTACGACCAGCAAAAGTATCCGATTTTTGAAAAGCTGATTGAAAAACAGCTGTCCTTCTTCTGGCGTCCAGAGGAAGTGGACATCACTCAGGACCGGATCGACTACCAGAACCTGCCCGACCACGAAAAGCACATTTTCATCAGCAATCTGAAGTACCAGACCTTGCTGGACTCCATCCAGGGCCGCAGCCCCAACGTGGCGTTTCTGCCGCTGGTCTCGATTCCTGAGCTGGAAACCTGGATTGAAACCTGGGCTTTTTCCGAGACCATCCACTCGCGCTCGTACACGCACATCATTCGCAATATTGCCAATGACCCGTCTGTTATTTTTGATGACATCGTGCGCAACGAGAACATTCAGCTGCGTGCCGCCGATATTTCCTCGTACTACGACGATTTGATCAGCGACACCATGCTGTACGCCCAGTTGGGTGAGGGTGAACACCAGATCAACAGTCAAACCCGCAAGCTGAGCGTTTACGAGCTGAAGAAGAAGCTGTATCTGTGCATGATGAGCGTCAATATTCTTGAGGCCATCCGTTTTTACGTCAGCTTTGCCTGCTCATTTGCTTTTGCCGAGCGCAAGCTGATGGAAGGCAATGCCAAGATCATTCGTCTGATTGCGCGTGATGAAGCGCTGCACCTGACAGGTACACAGCACATCATCAATATCATGCGTTCGGGCAGTGATGATCCTGAGTTTGCGCAGATCGCCCGTGAGCTGGAGCCAGTTTGCTTTGCCATGTTCAAGGATGCGGCCGAGCAAGAGAAGCAGTGGGCGGACTATCTGTTTCGCGACGGCTCCATGATTGGCCTGAACAAGGATATTTTGGGGCAGTACGTGGAGTACATCACCAATATCCGCATGGGTGCAGTGGGCCTGAAGCCTGCGTTTGAGTCCGTCAAGCACAACCCCATTCCATGGATCAACACCTGGCTGTCCTCGGACACCGTGCAGGTGGCACCTCAAGAGGTGGAATTGAGCTCGTACCTGGTCGGCCAGATCGATTCGGCCGTGTCGGCTGGCGATTTCGACGGTATCGAGTTATGAGTCAAGTCCGGACAACTGATCATGACTTTCAGTTGCGGGACGGCGAAACTTTGTTGGAAGGTTTGGAACGAACCGGCCATCAGGTTGAGTACCAATGCAGGAGCGGCTATTGCGGCTCCTGCCGTATTCCTCTTGTGTATGGAAAGGTTGCTTATAAAGAGCAGCCCTTGGCGTATGTCGGCCCAGGCGAGGTTCTGCCGTGTTGTTGCACGGTACTTGAACCGATCATGGTCGACTGTCAGCGCATTGCCCGGGTTGAGGAGGAACCAGAAGATCAGTTCGGTTTTACCGGGCTGAATCCCTGATTCCACTGTCTCCCTTTAGCTGGCCAAGCGCTTTTCTTCCAGCTTTTCCCAACGCTCAAATAACTGCTCCAGGTCAGTGTTGAGCTGATCCAGTTGCTGGTTGATCTCGTCGGCTCGGGCAGAGCCATCTTTATACAGATCCGGTGCGCTCAGTTGCTCCGCTAGTTCGGCTTGCTGGCTTTCTATAGCCGCAATCTTCTCGGGCAAAGCTTCCAGTTCCTTTTCTTCCCATGGGGCCAGACGGCCAGGCTTGTTAGCCTTGTTGTTGCGCTCAGCAGCAGGCTTTTCTGCAGCGGCGGGAGTTGACGCGCTGGCTGCGGGTGTTTCGGCTTTGGCTTGCGGACGTTGTGCCAGCCACTCGTCGTAACCACCCACATACTCGCCCCAATGGCCGTCGCCTTCGGCCGCAATCACCTGGGTGACCACGTTGTCCAGAAAGGTACGGTCGTGGCTGACCAGCAGCACGGTGCCCGTGTAATCCTGAATCAGGTCTTCCAGCAGCTCCAGGGTTTCGATGTCCAGATCGTTGGTCGGTTCGTCCAGTACTAATACATTAGTAGGCTGGGCAAACATGCGGGCCAAAGCCAGGCGGGCGCGCTCGCCACCGGACAGGCTGCGCACGGGGGAGTGCGCGCGGGCAGCCGGGAACAGGAAATCTTCCAGATAGCTCATGATGTGCTTGCGCTGATTGCCGATTTCCACCCATTCACTGCCTGGGCTGATGGTATCGGCTAGCGTGGCATTTTCGTCCAGGTTGCTGCGCATCTGATCGAAATAGCCGATATTGAGCTTGGTGCCGTGGCGCACGGTGCCCGAATTGGGCTCTTGCAGCCCCAGCATGATGCGTAGCAAGGTGGTTTTTCCCGCGCCATTGTGGCCGATCAGGCCTATGCGGTCACCGCGCATCAGTACGGTCGAGAAGTTCTTGATCAGGATGCGGTCATCGTAGCCGTGTGTGACGTCCTGCAACTCGGCAACCAGCTTGCCCGAGCGCTGGCCTTCAGATATGGCGAACTTGACGTCTCCCGAGCGCTCACGTCGCTCGGCCCGGTCGCGACGCAGTTGTTCCAGGCGTCGTACCCGGCCTTCGTCGCGGGTGCGGCGTGCTTGCACACCTTTGCGTATCCAGACTTCTTCCTGAGCCAGAAATTTGTCGAATTTGGCATTTTGTTGCTTTTCTGCTTCCAGGTACTCGGCCTTGCGTTCCTGCCATTGGCTGAAGTTACCGGGAAAGCTAAACAGCTTGCCACGATCCAGTTCGACAATACGTGTCGCCACCACGTCCAGAAAACGACGATCGTGGGTAATGATGACGGCGCTGCCGCGAAAGTCCAGCAGCAGTTGTTCCAGCCAAAGAATGCCGTCAAAGTCCAGATGGTTGGTGGGTTCGTCCAGCAAGAGCAGATCGGGTTCATTGACCAAAGCATTGGCCAGGGCCACGCGTTTGCGCTGCCCGCCCGACAGGCTGCCGGCGAGCGCATCCGGGTTCAAGCCCAGCTTGTCGATCAGGGCGTTGACACGCGCCGGGCGTTGCCAGTCCTCGGTTTCGGTGAAATCTCCGCACAGTAAATCGTAAATGCTGAGAGTGGGGTCCAGCTCGGGCTCTTGCTCGACTGTTGCCACTTTCAAACCGCCCAGGCGTTTGACTTGCCCATCATCGGGAGCCTGACGTTGGTCCAGAATTTTCAACAGCGATGATTTGCCAGCACCATTGCGTCCGATCAGGCCGATACGTTCGTTGCTTTGAATGACCAGATCGGCGTGGTCCAGCAAAGCATGGTGGCCGAATGCCAGCTGGGCATCGGTCAGGGAAATCAGATTGGTGGACATAAGACTCCAGATAAAACAGCGCGTCCTGCGAATTTCTCTATTGTCGCAGGTTACAATGCATCTGTGAGGCAGGCTGGGCAGTCGCGGTGCGCAAGCATCGAGGAAGGTCCGGACTCCATAGAGCAGGGTAGCGGCTAACAGCCGTCCGGCAAGTGTGGCGCCACGCCAGATGAGCCGAGGAACAGGGCCACAGAGACGAGACCACAGCAAGGGCTTGCGCAAGCAGGCACAGATACGGCGACTTCCGTGTTTTCTTGCACTCCGGTGCAAAGTGCTGTGGGGTGAAACGCGGTAACCTCTACCCGGAGCAATACCAAATAGGCATACGCAGGCTTTTAGCCCGAGAGGCGGCTCGTCTCAGTATGCGGGTAGGTAGCTAGAACCGGCCAGCAATGGTCGGTCCAGAGGAATGATTGCCGGCCAGTGGAATCCCGCTGGCATACAGAATCCGGCCTATAGGCCTGTCTCACACTTCTTACGGCCTGCGCTGCCAATTGCTCCGATTTCGCACATTTGAAAGCAATTGTTAAGGACGATGAATCCTTGGCAAGAGTCGCTCGTGCGCGTTTTTATAACAATTCACTTTTAATGCGCCCTGCAATTTCTTGATTTCACTCAGTATTTTTTTTTAGCCACTTCTTGGGTAGTGCGCTAAGTGCTTGTTGTGATTGAAAAAATTGCAACCACTGCCTTGACCGCAAAGGCTTTCCCCCGTAGAGTGGGGAAAAGTAGGAAATAGTGTAAAAAAGTGGGGGAAAAAGTGTTTCAAGGCAGCAGCGCACTCACACTGGATGCAAAGGGGCGGATGTCTATTCCGACCCGGCACCGTGACGCGCTTTTGCAGCAGGTACAAGGCCGCCTGACCCTCACTCGCCATCCCGACGGCTGTTTGCTGGTGTATCCGCGCAGTGTGTGGGAAGAAAAGCGCGAACAGATTGCCCGCTTTCCCATGAGTGCCCGTTTCTTGCAACGCCTGCTGCTGGGCAGTGCTCAGGACGTTGATCTGGACTCCGCTGGTCGGATATTGATCGCTCCCGAACTGCGCGCGGCAGTTGGTCTGGAGCGCGACGCCATGTTGCTGGGTATGGCCACCCATTTTGAGTTGTGGAATGCGCAGGAACTGGAACGCCGACAGGCCCAGGATCTGGCAGAGAACTCCACAGACGTATTCGACACTTTTTCTTTCTGAGTAAGTCATGACGCTGGTACATCGATCCGTGCTGCTGGAGCCTACGGTGGCGGCCCTCGTGGATCCGTCCTTTGAGGCTCGGCGCTGGGCGCAAAACCCCACACTGCACGGGCAGGTCGATGGTGTGTACGTAGATTGCACGTTTGGTCGGGGTGGGCACAGCCGCTTGTTGCTGTCGCACCTAAGTCCTCAGGGGCGCCTGATTGTGATCGACAAGGACCCGCAGGCCATTGCCGTGGCCCAGGAGCTGGCCGCACAAGATAGCCGCGTGACAGTGGTGCATAGTGGTTTTGGTGATCTGGCCCAGGCTCTGGATGAACTGGATGCAGGTCCATTGCAGGGCGTCATGATGGATCTGGGCATTTCATCGCCTCAGATCGATGACGCGCAACGAGGTTTTTCTTTCATGCGTGAAGGTCCTTTGGACATGCGCATGGATACCAGCGGCGGTTTGACCGCTGAACAGTGGCTGGCCGACGTCAGCGTGGAAGATTTAAAGGAGGTCATTGCAGAATATGGCGAAGAACGGTTTGCTTTCCAGATTGCAAAGGCGATTGTTGATCGCCGCCAATCCCGCCCGCTACATACAACGCGTGATCTCGCCGAGCTCGTCGCCGGTGTCGTCCGCACGCGCGAAAAGGGTCAACATCCGGCAACCAGGACCTTCCAGGCTATACGGATTTACCTCAATCGTGAGCTCGAAGAGCTCGCGCACGCGCTTCCGTCAATTCTGAGTCGATTGGCGACGGGTGGCAGGCTTGCGGTGATTGCATTTCATTCGCTGGAGGACCGTATGGTCAAACAGTTCATGAGCGCGGCTGCGCGCCCTGCGCAGGAACAGTCACGTCTACCCATTCTTGAAAAAGACTTGCCCCAACCGTTGGTGCAGTCGCTGGGCAGAATCCTGCCCACGGATGAGGAGTCCAGCGACAATCCCCGAGCCCGCTCGGCGGTACTACGCGTGGTGCAACGCACCGCTACCCCCATTCCCCAGGACTGGATGCGCAGCGCCAGTGATCGTCTGCTGCAACAGGCCGCCTACCGCCGTCAGCCTGCTGGCAAGCGAGGCCGCCGATGATGCGCCTGGTCATCACCCTTTCTTTGGTGTTGATGCTGTCGGCCATCTCCCTGGTGACGGCGCGCTATCAGGCGCGCGAGCTGTTCGTGCAAACCGATCGTTTGGTCACCAAGGCCCGTGAGCTCGATACGGATTGGCGTCGCTTGCAATTGGAGCGTGCCGAACTGGCGCGTAACGCCAGGGTGGATGACATCGGCCGCAACGAGCTGGGTCTGGTGCTTAGCTCCCCGGAGCGTACGCTTTACTTGCAAGGCGGTGAGTTGAGTTCGAATCAGGCGCAGCCCGGGGGGCGCCCATGAGACGATTCGGCTATCACGACAATCCCGTCCTGAGCGTGCAGATTCCGTTCTGGCGCTCACGTTTGGTGCTGGTTCTTTTATTTCTGGGCTTTGGGGCATTGATCGTCAAAGCCCTGTACTTACAGGGCCTGTCCACCGAATTTTTGCAGCAGCAGGGTGAGCGCCGTTATGAGCGCACCCAGGTGCTGCCGCCCATGCGTGGCAAGGTTTTTGACCGTAGCGGGTCTGTTGTGCTGGCCTCCAGTGTGCCGGTCAAGGCTATTTGGGCCATTCCCGATGATGCCCGCAATGCCAAGCCC
Organism: Alcaligenes ammonioxydans; assembly: GCF_019343455.1. Lineage (NCBI taxonomy): Bacteria > Pseudomonadati > Pseudomonadota > Betaproteobacteria > Burkholderiales > Alcaligenaceae > Alcaligenes > Alcaligenes ammonioxydans. The sequence goes on from NZ_CP049362.1 coordinate 799,326, forward strand.
GAGCAGATCGGTCAACTGGCCAAGCTGTTGGGTATGGGCCAGTCCGATATCGAGCGCCGTTTGTCTGTTGAGGACCGCAATTTCGTCTATATCAAGCGGCAAGTGGACGTGGACGTTGCCGCCCAGATTGCGGAACTGAAAATACCGGGCATCCACCAGCAGGAAGAAATGCGGCGCTTCTATCCCGAAGGGGATGTGATGGCGCACATTGTGGGCTTTACCAATATTGAGGACCAAGGCATTGAAGGTATTGAGCTGGCCTTCAACTCCGCCTTGTCGGGCACACCGGGTTCGCGCCGTGTGATTCGGGATCGTCTGGGTCGTGTCGTCGAAGACGTTCGCGCCATCATTCCGCCTACTCACGGCCAGGACCTGCATTTGTCGATTGATGCCGGCCTGCAGTTTGATGCCTACACCGCACTGAAAAAAGGGATGGAGGACGTCAAGGCCAATGCCGCGGCTGCCGTGGTCATGGACGTCAAAACCGGGGAAATTCTGGCCCTGGTGAATCTGCCTACCTACAACCCCAACGACAGGGATGACCGCAAGGGTCCGGCCCTGCGTAACCGTGCCCTGACTGACACCTTTGAGCCCGGCTCGATCATGAAGCCGTTCACCGTCGCCTTGGCGCTGGACATCAACCGCATCACGACCTCCACCCAGTTCAATACAGGCAATGGCCAGTATCGGTATCAGGGCAGCGTGATCAGCGACGTCAGCCGCAATAACGGCATGCTGGATGCGGCCGGCATTTTGCGTCGTTCCAGCAATATTGGCATGACCATGATTTCCGAGCGGCTGACCTCGCAGGAAATGTGGAACAAGTTTACCGAGCTGGGCTTTGGCCGTTCTCCTCAGGCCGATTTTCCGGGCATTGCCAGTGGGCGGCTGCGTCCCTGGGAGCGCTGGCGTCCGATTGAACGCGCCACCATGTCGTATGGCTATGGCCTGTCTGTTTCCCTGCTGCAGATTGCCCACGCCTACACGGCGTTTGCGCGTAATGGCGACATGGTCTCCATGACTTTGCTCAAGCGTGAAGGCAAACCGGCCAGTGTTCAGGTCTACACTCCCAAAGTCGCTGCGGAAGTGCGTGCCATGCTGGAGGCCGCGGCCGGCCCGGCAGGCGCCCGTCTGGCTCAGGTTCAGGGGTATCGCGTAGCCGGCAAGAGCGGTACAGCGCGCAAGATTGTGGACGGACGCTACAGCAAGTCCTTGTATCGCGGCTCTTTTGTCGGTTTTGCGCCTGTCTCCGATCCTCGTATTGTCGTGGCCGTCACCATTGACGAGCCCCATAGTTCCAACTACTACGGCGGGCGTATTGCCGCGCCTGTTTTTTCAGAAATTGTGGCCCGGAGCTTGCGACGCCTAGGTGTCCAGCCTGATGCGCCCATAGATTCGCTGGTGGCTGTTGGCCCCGGTACGGAGAATGTACGATGAACGCCGCAGCAATATTGGAGTGGCTGGCGCAGCATGTCGCGCCCACGGCCAATCTGTGTTTGGATTCCCGCCAGATCAAGGCGGGTGACGCGTTTTTTGCTTGCCGTGGCTACCATGGGGATGGTCGTGAATATGAAGTTCAGGCTGTGCAGCAGGGGGCCGTCGCCATTGTGCGCGAGCAGGGCGATCAGGCTGTCGATCCTGGCGTGCCTGTGTTGCAGGTCCCCAACCTGAGCGCCTTGCTCGGTGAAGTGGCCCACCAATGGTGGGGACGTCCTTCCGAGGCCATGACTGTGGTGGCTGTGACCGGCACCAATGGCAAAACATCGACCGTGCAGTGGGTGGCTTCCGCCCTGAATCACTCTCAAGTGCCTTGCGGCACCATTGGTACGTTGGGCGTGACCTTGCCCGATGGCTCCAATCTGGGGGGTGTCCTGACTACTCCGGATGTATTGACCGTGCACCGTAGCCTGGCCGCTATTCGTGCCCAAGGCGGCAATGCCGTTGCGCTGGAAGCTTCGTCCATCGGTCTGGAGCAGGGTCGTCTGGATGGTGTCCGTATTGATATTGCCGGGTTTACCAACCTGACCCACGATCATCTGGACTATCACCACAGCATGGAAGCCTACAAGCAGGCCAAATTGCGTCTGTTCAGCTGGCCCGGTTTGCGCAGCGCTGTGGTAAATGCTGATGATGCAATGGGCCGTGAGTTGATGCAGGCCGGTCTGGCTGCGCGTGTGATTTCTTACTCCATGAGCCAGCCCGATGTGGATTTGCTGGCACAGGACGTGCATACCGGTGCTGATGGCCAGGTATTCAATCTGGTCACTGCTCATGGCACCGCCCAGATTCTCACCCATCTGCTCGGTGAGCATAACGTGGCCAACCTCTTGCTGGTGGCCGGTGTGCTGCAGGAAGTGGGCTGGCCTGTGTCCAAGATCGCTCGTATCATGGACAAGCTGGAGTCGGTTCCCGGCCGCTTGCAGATCGTGACACCCAAGAGCACGGCGGGTCGTTCGCCCTTGCCGTTGGTTGTGGTGGACTATGCCCACACGGCCGATGCCTTGGAGCGCGCCCTGCAAGCCCTGCGCGACGTCGCCCGTGTGCGCGGCGGCAAGCTGATTTGTGTCTTTGGTTGTGGCGGTAATCGCGACACCACTAAGCGTCCCATCATGGGCGAGGTGGCGGCCCGTCTGGCCGACAGCGTGCTGGTGACCACAGACAACCCCCGTTTTGAAGACCCCGCCGAGATCATTCGCCAGATTGTGGCCGGCATGCCAGAGGCGCCAGCGGTACAAATGGATCGCGCCCGTGCCATTCTGTCCTCCATCTGGGCGGCCAGCCCGGAAGATATCGTATTGCTGGCCGGCAAAGGCCATGAAACCTATCAGGAAGTACAAGGCGAGCGCTCGGTGTTTGATGACACCGACTGGGCGAAAGCCGCCTTGCTGTGGTTGCGTGGCGTACGCTTGAGCACGGATTCGCGCAGCCTGAGCAAAGGCGAGGTGTTTCTGGCCCTGAGTGGTGAGCAGTTTGATGGTCACCGCTATCTGGAAAAAGCCAAGGAGCAGGGTGCCGTTGCGGCGATTGTGGCGCAGCGTGATCCTGGTGTGGACCTGCCGCAAATTGTGCTGGGCGATACCCGTCGTGCCTTGATGATTCTGGCCACCGAGTGGCGTTCGCGTTTTGACATTCCCATGATCGGCGTGACCGGCAGCAATGGCAAGACAACGACCAAGGAAATGATTGCTGCGATTTTGCGTGCCTGGCTGGGCGAGTCGGAAAGCCTGGCCACCCGCGGCAACCTGAATAATGATCTGGGCGTTCCCCTGTCCATCCTGCGCCTGAGTGCCGAGCATAAAGCCGCGGTACTTGAAATGGGCATGAACCACCCCGGTGAGATCGCCGTGCTGGCCGCGATGGTACGGCCCACGATCGCTCTGATTAATAATGCCCAGCGCGAACACCAGGAGTTCATGCACAGCGTGGAAGCGGTGGCGCGTGAAAATGGCGCTGTCATTGATGCGCTGCCTCAGGATGGTGCCTTGGTCATTCCGGATGACGATGCGTTTAGCGCCATGTGGGCTGAACGGGCAGGGGCGCGCGCTGTATTGCGTTTTGGTCTCAGCGGCCAGGAAACCGTTTTTGCGGCGGACATGTTCGTCGAACCTGCTCAAACCCGCTTTGTGCTGCACGTGGCCGGCCAGTCTACGGCCCTGACCCTGCACAGCCCTGGTATTCATAATCTGCGTAATGCCTTGGCCGCAGCGGCATGTGCACATGCCGCCGGTGCTCCCTTGACTGCGATTATGCAAGGCTTGGAGAGCTTCCGTCCTGTAACGGGCCGCATGCAGCCCAAGCAACTGTCCTCCGGTTATCAACTGATTGACGATACCTACAACGCCAACCCGGATTCGGTACGTGCCGCCATTGATGTGCTGGCCCAACTGAAAGGACGCAAGGTGCTGGTGCTGGGCAATATGGCCGAGATCGGTGACAACAGCTCCGAACTGCATGCCGAAGTGGGTGCCTATGCCAAAGAGCGGGGCATGGATGAGTTGCTGACCCTGGGAGGCGATGCGAGTCATGCCGCCCAAGCCTTTGGCGCGCGTGCGCATCAGTTCGAAACTCTGGAAGACATGGTGTCTTACCTGCTGGCCCTGGAGCCGTCCCATGTGCTGATCAAGGGGTCGCGCAGCGCCCGCATGGAGCGCGTGGTGGCTGCGCTGGAGAGCCACTTCTCCCGTAACGAGGGGGCTACCCATGCTTCTTGAACTGGCACGCTGGCTCTCGGACGATCATATTCGCGCCTTCGCGGTGTTTGAGTACATCACCCTGCGTGCTATTTTGGCCAGCGCAACCGCCCTGGCCATTGGCTTGTTGGCGGGTCCCTGGGTTATTCGCAAGCTGACTGAGCTGAAAATTGGTCAGGCTGTGCGTGCCTATGGCCCCGAGTCGCATTTGCAAAAGAACGGCACCCCCACCATGGGCGGTGTGCTCATTCTCATCTCCATCGGTATCAGCACCCTGTTGTGGGCAGACTGGACCAATCGTTTTGTATGGGTCGTTTTGCTGGTGACCTTTGGTTTTGGCTGGATTGGCTGGGCAGACGACTACAAGAAAGTGGTGAATCGTGACCCCGAGGGCATGTCCTCTCGGCAAAAGTTTTTCTGGCAAGCCTTGATCGGCATGATCGCGGCTGTGTACCTGAGCTTTGCCGTGTCCGTGCCTGCCAACACCGAATTGTGGCCTTTGTTCAAAGAATGGGTCTTGAGCGGTTTCACGATGTCCCTGCCGGCTCAGGCTGACCTGATCGTGCCCTTTTTCAAGTCTGTGAGTTACCCGCTGGGTGTGCTCGGTTTTGTGGTCTTGACCTGGGCGGTGATTGTGGGCTCGAGCAACGCTGTCAATCTGACCGATGGTCTGGATGGGCTGGCCATCATGCCCACCGTGCTGGTGGGTTCCGCCCTGGGTATTTTTGCCTACGTTGTCGGTCGGGTGGACTACTCCAAATATCTGTTGTTTCCCTATATACCCGGCGCGGGCGAACTGCTGGTGATCTGCGCGGCCATCGCTGGTGCGGGTCTGGCTTTTCTGTGGTTCAACGCCTATCCCGCGCAAGTGTTCATGGGTGACGTAGGGGCACTGGCCCTGGGCGGGGCGCTGGGCACGATTGCCGTGATCGTACGCCAGGAAATTGTGCTGTTCATTATGGGTGGCGTGTTTGTGGTCGAAACCTTGTCGGTCATGCTGCAGGTGACCTGGTTCAAATACACCAAGAAGCGCTACGGGCAGGGAAGGCGAATATTCCGGATGGCACCGCTGCATCATCACTTTGAAGTCAGCGGTTGGAAAGAAACCCAGGTGGTGGTCCGCTTCTGGATCATCACCATGATGCTGGTCATGATTGGTCTGTCTACATTGAAATTGCGATGAATGCCCTGAGTTTTCCTTCGATCCGCAAAGACGGTCTCATGCTTATCCTCGGGTTAGGCGAGACCGGCTTTGCTGCGGCTCGCTGGTGCTTGGCCCAGGGAGCCGGTGTCCGTTTGGCGGATACGCGTGAAACGGTGCAGGGTCTGGACATGCTCCAGGCGCTGAGCCGCGAGCCGCTGGATGTGCGTCTGGGCACGCAGGCCTTGCAAACCGAAAGCCTGAAGGATGTACACACGCTGGTGCTCAGTCCCGGTCTGTCGCCGCTGGAGCCCACCCTGGCCGCCTTTTTGGCTCAGGCTCGGGAGCGTGGCATCGAGATCATCGGCGAGATCGAGCTGTTTGCTCGGGCCTTGAAGGACCTGGCCGATCAAGGGCAGGAAAGCCGCGTGCTCGCCGTGACCGGCACCAACGGTAAAACCACCGTTACAGCCATGACACGCCACTTGCTGGAGCAAGCCGGTATCTCTGCGCGGGCCGTGGGCAATATCAGCCCTGCTGCCTTGACTGCCTTGTGCGATGCTCTGGAAAGTCAGGCTTTGCCCCAAGTGTGGGTGCTTGAGTTGTCCAGCTTCCAGCTCGATAGCACGTTCAGTCTGCGGGCCGATGCGGCGGTCGTGTTGAATATTTCCCAGGATCACCTGGATTGGCATGGCGGCATGGACGCCTACGTTCAGTCCAAACAGCGTTTGTATGGCATGTGCGATGTGGCTCTGGTCAACCGTGACGATCCTGTCGTCATGGCGATGATTCCCGATGCCAGTCAGGAATCCGTGCGCAGCTTTGGGCTGGACAAGCCCGTGTTGCTGGGTGATCTGGGCTTGCAGACCGATGGTGGCATGCAATGGCTGGTGGCCAACGAGCCTACCGATTTTGAGCTGCCCGCCACCGGCCTGAAAAAACGTCACGCAGCCGCGGCAGGAACTGTTCGTGGCAAAGGGGGCCTGAAGCGGCTGATGCCGGTTGAGGCCTTGCAGATCAAGGGTCGTCATAACGCCTTGAATGCACAAGCCGCCCTTTTGCTGGCCCGCTGCCTGGGGCTGGGTTGGGCCGAGCTGCTCAATGGCCTGCGCACCTATCAAGGCGAACCTCATCGCGTGGAGCTGGTACGTGTGCTCGATGGCGTTCAGTATCTGGACGACAGCAAAGGCACGAATGTGGGCGCTACTGTTGCTGCCCTGCGTGGCTTTGATCAGCGTGTCTGGCTGATTGCGGGAGGTTTGGGCAAGGGGCAGGACTTTGAACCTTTGGCGATGGCCGCCAAGCATAGCGTGGCAGAGGTGTTCTTGATCGGCCAGGATGCCAGATTGATCGCTGCTGTTTTGCAGGCCCACGATATTCCTCATCGTTTTTGCGAGGGCTTGGAAGCGGCCGTGCAGGCTGCCGCCGGGCAAGCGCGTTCGGGTGATGTGGTGTTGCTGTCGCCTGCCTGCGCCAGCATGGATATGTTCAAGAGCTATCACCATCGTGGTCTGTGCTTTGTGGCGGCAGTCACTGAAATGGCTCTGGATAGAGGAGAGCTGGCATGAGTCTGTTTGCTGAGCTGACCTCGGGTGTCAATGCCGTTCGCCCTGGACGTACGGCATTACCCGTGTTTGATCGCCCCTTGTTGGCGGCCACTCTGATGCTGACCCTGTTCGGGCTGCTGATGGTGTACTCGGCCTCGATCGCTCTGGCAGACGGACCACGTTATGAAAGCTACGGCCGCTACTATTTTGTCATTCGCCACGCTCTGTTCATTGTGGTTGGGGTGGTGCTGGCCATGTTCACGGCCACCGTACCCATGCGGGTCTGGCAGAAGCTGGCCGTCCCCCTGTTTGCATTTTCCATTTTTCTTTTGCTGGTGGTTCTGATTCCCGGCATTGGTCGTGAGGTGAACGGGGCCCGCCGTTGGTTGCCCCTGGGCATCATCAACTTCCAGCCCTCGGAACTGATGAAGGTAGCCATGGTGCTGTACGCCGCCGATTACACGGTGCGCAAGCAGCAGCATTTGCAAACCTTTGTGCGGGGCTTTTTGCCTATGGCTGTGGCCTTGGGCCTGGTGGGGGTTCTGTTGCTGATGGAGCCCGATCTGGGCGCCTTCATGGTGATTGTGGCCATTGCCGTGGGCATTTTGTTTATCGGCGGAATCAATGGCAAGTTGTTCTCGGCGTTGCTGGGCATACTGGTCAGCAGTTTTCTTTTGCTGATCTGGCTCTCTCCCTGGCGTCGGGAGCGGCTTTTCGTTTATCTGGACCCCTGGAATCCTGATAACGCCTATGGCAGTGCTTATCAGCTGTCGCATTCGCTCATTGCGCTGGGTCGTGGCGAATGGTTTGGGGTGGGCCTGGGTTCCAGCGTGGAAAAGCTGCATTACCTGCCTGAAGCGCATACCGACTTTATCGTTGCCGTGATAGGCGAGGAACTGGGTTTTGTGGGTGTTTCCGCCCTGATCCTGACCTTTGGCTTTCTGGTCTGGCGCAGCTTCAATATCGGCCGCCAGGCCAGTGCAATGGATCGTCTTTTTAGCGGCATCGTTGCCCAAGGCGTGGCTTTGTGGTTTGGCGTGCAGGCTTTCATCAACATTGGCGTGGTGCTGGGTCTGTTGCCGACCAAAGGGCTGACCTTGCCTTTGGTCAGTTATGGCGGCTCGGGGATTGTGATGAATCTGATGGCCTTTGCCTTGTTGCTGCGGGTGGATTTTGAGAACCGGCAAATGATGCGAGGTAAGCGCACATGAGCACGCCAACCATTCTGATCATGGCAGGCGGCACGGGCGGGCATATCATGCCTGGTCTGGCCGTGGCACAGGCCATGCAGCAGCGCGGCTGGAACGTGCTGTGGCTGGGGCATCCAGAGCGTATGGAAGGTAGCCTGGTTCCTCAGCATGGGATTAAAATGCTGCCTCTGCGATTTTCCGGATTACGAGGCAAAGGCGTGAAAGCGTTGCTCTCCTTACCCTTTACCTTGCTCAGTGCCTGCTGGCAGGCGCATCGCTGTCTGCAGCAAGCCAAACCGGATGTCGTGCTGGGCATGGGCGGCTATGTCGCCTTTCCGGGGGGGCTGATGTCCTTTGTGTCGCGTCGCCCGCTGGTGGTGCATGAGCAAAATGCGGTGGCGGGAACGGCTAACCGCTATCTGGCCAAAATGGCGACCCGCGTGCTGACCGGTTTTCCCGGCGCCTTGCCCGGTGCGGTGACAGTCGGCAACCCGGTGCGGGACGCCTTCGTGGGTCAAGGCCCTGCCGCTGAACGCTATGCCAAACGTAGCGGTCCCTTGCGCCTGTTGGTGGTGGGTGGCAGCCTGGGGGCCGCCGCGCTGAACCAGGTGGTACCCGAGGCCTTGGCCTTGATCCCGCCCGAGCAGCGCCCGCAGATCACGCATCAGTCCGGCCAGCAGCATCTGGACAGCTTGCAACAACGCTATGCACAGCATCAGGTGCAGGCCGAGTGCACTGCCTTTATTGGTGACATGGCGCAGGCCATGAAAGAGGCTGATGTGCTGATTTGCCGAGCTGGCGCCATGACGGTGGCCGAAGTTGCCGCCATTGGGGTGGCCGCCCTGTTTGTGCCGCTACCTCATGCCATTGACGACCACCAGACAGCCAACGCCCGTTATCTGAGCGACTGTTCGGGCGCGTGGCTCAAGAAACAATCGGAGTTGACGGCCCAGTGGCTTGCACAGTGGTTGCAAGGGCTGGATCGTGAAGAGTTAAGTCGTGTGGCCAGCCACGCGCAAGAACATGCACAGTTGAATGCCACGCAGCAAATTGCCGAAGCATGTCAGCAGGCGGCAAGGAGGGTGAGATGAAGCACCGCATTCAACGTATTCATTTTGTAGGGATTGGCGGTTCGGGCATGAGCGGCATTGCCGAGGTCATGCTGAACCTGGGCTTTGCCATCAGTGGGTCCGATATTCAGGAAACGGCGGTCACTCGTCGCCTGGAGCAGCTTGGCGCCCGTATTGTTATCGGCCACAAGGCGGAAAACGTCGCCGGCATGGGCGCGATCGTCACATCGACCGCGATTGCCGGCGATAACCCCGAAGTGCTGGCTGCTCGTGCTGCGCGCATTCCTGTGGTGCCTCGCGCCCTGATGCTGGCTGAACTGATGCGCCTGAAGCGCGGCATTGCGGTGGCCGGTACTCACGGCAAGACCACCACCACCAGTCTGGTGGCCAGTTTGCTGGGGGCCGCCGATCTGGACCCGACTTTTGTGATTGGCGGGCGCCTGAATTCAGCCGGTGCCAACGCCCGACTCGGGCAGGGCGATTACATCGTGGTGGAAGCCGACGAATCCGACGCTTCGTTCCTGAACCTGTTGCCGGTGATGGCCATCATCACCAATATCGACGTGGACCATATGGATACCTATGGTCATGATGTGGCCCGACTGAAAAGCGCCTTTATCGATTTCACACACCGTCTGCCGTTCTACGGTAGTGCCATCGTCTGTAACGACGATGCCAATGTGCGCGAAATCATTCCTTTTGTATCGCGCCCTGTCACCACGTATGGCATTGATACGGAGGCTCAGGTACGTGCAGTCAACATTGAAAGCCGTGGTACCACCATGTGTTTTGATGTGCAGCGCAAGGGGGCGAGCGGCGACCTTCCCTTGTTGTCCGTGTGCCTGAACCTGCCCGGAAAACACAATGTACTCAATGCCTTGGCGGCTATCGCCGTGGCCACGGAACTGGGCGTGAGCGACGAGGTCATTGCTCGCGGTCTGAAAGAGTTTACCGGTGTGGGCCGTCGTTTCTCCCTGGTGGGCGACTTCCCGGTTCCCCAGTCGCAAGGCGGCGGCACGTTTACCGTTGTTGACGATTATGGTCACCATCCTGTCGAAATGGCTGCTACCTTGGCGGCCGCACGGGGTGCTTGGCCAGATCGCCGGATCGTGTTGGCGTTCCAGCCGCACCGCTATACGCGTACCCGTGATTGCTTTGAAGATTTCGTGCAGGTGCTCAGCCAGGCCGATGCGGTTCTTCTCGGAGAGGTGTATCCCGCTGGCGAGGCCCCCCTTGTGGCCGCCGATGGCCGAGCCTTGAGTCGCGCAGTGCGTGTGCTCGGCAAGGTCGAACCCATTTTCGTGGCCGAAATCAGCGATATGGCACAAGCCGTACTGGACTTTGTCCGTGACGGCGATGTGGTGTTGGTAATGGGTGCAGGGTCCATCAGCCGGATTCCTGCTCAACTGGGAGAAATGGCATGACTGCGGATTTTGGTCGGGTCGGCGTGTTGTACGGCGGCAAGTCCGCCGAACGGGAAGTGTCCTTGATGTCCGGTCAAGGTGTGCATGAAGCCCTGCGTAGCATGGGTGTGGACGCGCATTTGTTCGATATGGGCGAGAAAGGATTGACCGAACTGGCGCAGGCTGGCTTTGATCGTGTGTTTATCGCTTTGCATGGTCGTTACGGCGAAGATGGCACGTTGCAGGGAGCCTTGGAATGGTTGGGCATCCCTTACACCGGCAGCGGTGTGATGGCCTCCAGCCTGGCCATGGACAAGATCATGACCAAGCATGTGTGGCAGCACCTGGGTCTGCCAACCCCCGGCTTTGCGCAGCTGGATCATGTCAGCCAGGTTGCTGGGGCAGTGGAGCGTCTGGGCGTACCGCTGATCATGAAGCCGCCCCACGAAGGTTCTACGGTCGGTGTCGTGCGTGTGGACCGTGCCGATCAGGCGGTCGCCGCCTTTGAAACCGCCATGCATTACGACACGGTTGTGCTGGCTGAGCAATTCATTCGTGGTCGCGAGCTGACGGTGCCCATTATCGGCCAGGGTGAGCAGGCACGCGCCTTGCCCGTCATCGATATTGTGGCGCCCCAGGGTAACTACGACTTCGAGCACAAGTACTACTCGGACGAAACCCAATACTTCTGCCCGGCGGATTTGTCGCCTGAATTGACGGCCCACATCCAGGATTTGTCGGTCCGCGCCTTTAATGCGCTGGGCTGTGAAGGCTGGGGCCGTGCCGACTTTATGCTGGACGAGCAAAATCGTCCCTGGTTGCTGGAGATGAACACCTCTCCTGGCATGACCAGCCACTCGCTGGTGCCGATGGCAGCCAAAGCGGAGGGCATCAGCTATGCCCAGTTGTGCGTGAACATTTTGGCAACAGCCCGCTGCAAAGTGCAGGCTATTGCCCGCAGCCTATAGAACGGGGAGCCTGATTCATGTTTTCCGATGCACGTCTGACCAACCTGATCGCCAATACGCTGGCTCTGCTAGCAGTATCGGCATTGGTGATCGGTGTTGTGATTTGGGCTGTGCGTCGTCCGTACTTCAATATCGAGCGCATTCAGATCGAGTCCACGCAAGGCGAGCCGCTGGCCTACGTCACGGCAGAAGGGGTGAAAGCCACTATCGCCGGTCGCCTGCAAGGCAACTTCTTCACCGTCGATCTGGACCAATCCCGCGCCTTGATTGAAACGGCCCCCTGGGTACGACGCGCGCAGATCCGGCGCGTCTGGCCCAACAGCCTGTCAGTACGGATTGAAGAGCAGCAGCCGCTGGCCTATTGGAACGAAGACGAAATGATCAACACCTGGGGTGAATCGTTTTCTGCCAACAAGGCGGTAGTGCCCGATGAAATGGATTTGCCCCAGTTAAGCGGCCCTCCGAACTCGGAGCGTCTGGTGGTGCAACGGTATGCCGAGCTGGCTCGCTGGTTCGGACCTCTGGACGTGCAGGTCAGTGAAGTGACCCTGAGCCCGCGCTATGCCTGGGATGTGGTGTTGTCCAACGGAATGCAGCTGAGCCTGGGCCGCGACCCGGCAGCGGATATTGCAGACCCCCACGGTCGTAAAGGGGCTTTGCCCTTTGCGGTTCGTGTTGAACGATTTGTGCAGGCATGGCCTGCCTTGATGCAGCGGCTTGGCGACCGTGCTTTGCAAAGTGCCGACTTACGTTACCCGAATGGCTTTGCGATAACGCTGGCTCCGGTTTCATCTACCCCTGTGAAGTAAAGAACATATGACTCGTGACATCAAAGACCTGATCGTTGCATTGGATATCGGCACCAGCAAAGTGGTTGCGGTGGTAGCCGAAGTGCTGCCGGAAGGCCGGTTTGAAGTGCTTGGTCTGGGCCAGCATGAATCCCAGGGCATGCGCAAAGGGGTAGTCGTCAATATCGAGACGACGGTCAATTCCATTCAGCGTGCGCTGGAAGAGGCCGAGCTGATGGCTGACTGCAAGATCCGCGAAGTCTATACCGGAATTGCGGGCAGCCACATCACCAGCTTCAACTCCAGTGGCATGGTGGCGGTAAAGGATAAGGAAGTGACCGCCACGGATGTGGCGCGTGTGATCGAAACGGCCAAGGCCGTGAATATCCCTACCGATCAGCAGGTGCTGCATGTGCTGACGCAGGAATTCATCGTGGACTCGCAAGAGGACATCCGCGAGCCTATCGGCATGAGCGGGCTGCGTCTGGAAGTGCGGGTACACATTGTGACTGGTGCCGTCAGTGCCGCCCAGAACATTGTCAAGTGCGTGCGCCGTTGCGGCCTGGAAGTGCAGGATCTGATCTTGCAGCCTTTGGCCTCCAGCCTGTCCTGCCTGACGGCCGATGAGAAAGAGCTGGGCGTAGTGCTGGTGGATATTGGCGGCGGTACGACCGATATTGCCATTTACACCGGCGGTGCCATCCGTCACACCGATGTGATCCCGATTGCCGGCGACCAGATCACCAGCGATATCGCAGCCATGCTGCGCACGCCGACGCCAGATGCGGAAGAAATCAAGTTGCGCTTTGGGGTTGCCAAGCAATCGCTGGCTCATCCCGAGGAAATGATCGAAGTGCCCGGTTTGGGTGATCGTCCCAACCGTCAGGTCAAGCGCCAGGCTTTAGGTGCCGTGATTGAGCCACGCGTCGAGGAGTTGTTCACGTTTGTGCAACAAAGCCTGCGCGAGTCGGGCTACGAAGATCTGCTGTCGTCGGGCGTGGTGCTGACTGGTGGCACGGCCATGTTGCCGGGCATTGTGGAACTGGCCGAGGACGTATTCCTGAAACCGGTGCGTATTGCGGTGCCCAGCTACGAAGGCAGCCTGGCGGATGTGATGCGCAACCCGCGCTTTTCGACGGTGATGGGCCTGTTGACGGAAGCTCGCCTGCAAAGTGCGCGTGGTCGCAAGGTGGCACAGCAAAAAGGCAGTGTCAAAGGTCTGGTGGCCCGCATGAAAGAATGGTTTATGAATTAAGGGCGTTGCAAGACGCTCAGGTCGGGCCGCCTGAAAGGGCGGTCCGGGAGGCAGTTCAAACCGGGTGCGAACCCCCTGGTTGGCAGATGTTTTGAGCTGATTCCAAATTTTGGTTGTATCGGGGAAGTACGTAGAAACTTGACTAATTAGTGTTTGAGTGGGAGTCAATCATGATGAACTTTGAAATGTTAGATACCAGCAGCAGCGGCACGGTCATCAAGGTCGTGGGCGTGGGCGGCGCAGGCGGCAACGCAGTGACGCATATGATCAAGTCGGGCGTGCAGGGCGTGGATTTCATTTGCGCCAATACCGACTCGCAAGCGCTGGCCAGCAGCGATGCTCCTATCCAGATCCGTCTGGGACGCAGTGGCCTGGGTGCTGGCGCCAAGCCCGATCAGGGCCGTGCGGCTGCTGAAACCGCTCGTGAAGAAATCCGTGCCGCCCTGAACGGTGCCAACATGGTGTTTATTACGGCCGGTATGGGTGGTGGTACCGGTACCGGTGCCAGCCCCGTTGTGGCTGAAGTGGCCAAGGAGCTGGGCATTTTGACCGTGGGCGTGGTCACCAAGCCTTTCTCTTTTGAAGGCAACCGCCGTCTGCGCATGGCCGAAGAAGGAATCGAGGAGCTGAGCAAGCACGTTCACTCCCTGATCGTGGTACTGAATGAAAACCTGTACGACTTGATGGACGAGGATGCGACTCAGGCCGATTGCTTCAAGGCGGCGGACGACGTGCTGCACAATGCCTGCGCCGGTATTGCCGAGATCATCAATGTTGAAGGGAATGTGAACGTTGACTTTGAAGACGTGAAAACCATCATGGGTGAGCAAGGTCAAGCCATGATGGGTACGGCGGTGGCCTCCGGCTCGAACCGTGCCCGCGAAGCGGCTGAACGTGCAATTGCCTGCCCATTGCTGGAAGGGGTGGACCTGCACGGTGCTCGCGGCATGCTGGTGAACATCACTTCCTCGTCCTCGCTGAAGATGCGCGAAACCCGCGAAATCATGGACACCATCCGTGGTTACGCCGCAGAAGATGCAACCGTCATCTTCGGTACGGCTTACGATGAGTCCATGGGTGACAGCCTGCGCGTGACGGTCGTGGCTACGGGTCTGGGTCGCAAGCAAGCACGTCCACAGTTGGTACAAAACAACGAGGAAGTGTTACGTACTGGTACGGACAATATGCCCGTGATTGGTGCTGATTACGCCAATGCGGATGTGCCTGCGGTTATCCGCAATCCACGCAGCCAGGCCTCGGCTCAGGTGCGTGCTCTGGAGACGGCCGGTATGGATCATTTCGATATTCCGGCGTTCTTGCGCAAGCAGGCTGATTAAAAATCAAGTTCGGCGATTACCCGAGTCGTCAATTTGATTTCTCCCACGACTCCCCCTGAGCGTTCGCGTTCAGGGGGCGTAAGTGTTTCGTAGTGTCGCTATGTTTGACGCTTGACAATTGCGTATGTTTTTAGAAAGCGTATAGTGGATAACCCGTATTACGGTTACAATAGTCTTTGCGAACAACACTTTACAAATACAAGAATAGCCATGCTCCGTCAGCGCACCATCAAAAATGTCATCAGTACCAAAGGGGTCGGCCTGCACTCCGGTCGTCGTGTCGAGCTGACATTACGCCCCGCCGCGCCTGACACCGGTATTGTGTTTCACCGTATTGATCTGCCGGAGATTGTGGATCTGCCTGCGCAGGCCGACAAGGTCGGTGGCACGCGCATGGCCTCGGTGCTCATCAAGGACAATGTTCGTGTCTCAACGGTTGAGCACCTGATGTCTGCCATTGCGGGTTTGGGTATTGATAATCTGCATGTGGACCTGACTGCTGAAGAAGTGCCCATCATGGATGGCAGCGCAGGCACGTTCGTGTATTTGTTGCGCTCGGCCGGCTTGCAAGAGCAGGAAGCGCCCAAGAAATTTTTGCGTGTCCTCAAGCCCGTTGAAGTCTCTGAAGGCGAGGGAAAGGACATTAAATGGGCCCGTCTGGAGCCCTATGAAGGCTTTGCCCTTCAGTTTTCGATTGATTTTCATCACCCGGCAATTGATGCAACGGCCAATTTTGCCGAGGTGGATTTTGCGCATGACTCGTATGTGAAGACGATCTCACGTGCGCGCACCTTTGGCTTTGCCAGCGAGGTCGAGGCGTTGCGTGCGGCCGGTCTGGCCCGTGGTGGCAGTCTGGACAATGCCATCGTCATGGACGAATACCGCGTCCTGAATAGCGACGGTCTGCGTTACGAGGATGAGTTCGTCAAGCACAAGATTCTGGATGCGATTGGCGACTTGTACCTGATTGGCCACCCCTTGATTGCCCGTTATGTAGCGTGCAAATCCGGCCACGGCCTGAACAACCAGTTGGCGCGTGCCCTGCTCGCCGCCCAGGACAGTTGGGAATTGGTCACGTTCGAGTCTGCGGCTAGCGCGCCTCATGCGTTTTCCAGCGAGTGGAAATTCGCTTGATACGGGTGTAAGGGCGCTATCCGCGCGCCCGGTTTAACTGCGATGATGACGCAACAGGCGTTCGATGGCTTGGGCCAGAGGACCTTGCGGTAATGAGTCATGCAGCTTTTCAAATGATTCCAGGGCCCGCTCGTCCAGGACTTGTACCTGGCGTGCGGGCTTTTCTGTCACAGCTGCAAACAAATGGGCTTGCACGTGAACCAGCGTCTCGCTAATGTTCCAGCCAGCGGCATTCATCTGTCGGGTGACGGTGGGCAAAAGCTGACGCAGCTTGGCCGCATGCGCTGCGCTGGGAACTGCCAGCGTCAATTGCTGTCTGTCTATACGTGCAACTTTACAGGCCTTGCCCAAAGCAGGGGGCAGGGCTTTGCTTACATGGGTCTGGGCTGCCATCAGCTGCCGGGCCATTTCCAGTACCTGGGAACCTTGCTGGTCCTTGGCCAGCCAACCCAAAGCGTGGCTTTGCCCGCTACTGCGTTTTGGCGCGGATGAGGAAAAAGGGGGCTTCCAGGTCATGTTCGAGGTTATACAAGAGTGGATCAACATAAAGACTATACGTCCTTAGATGTTAAAGCCAAAGGGGTGCGCCGCACGGTGATCGCCGTGGTGGCCTTGGTATCGCTGGGCGTTTCTGCTGCGGCGGGCGCTCTGGTGCAGTCGCACTGGAGTGAGCGCAACGGCGTTTCGCTGGATACGGAGATGGCCCAGAGCCAGGCCGCCGCGATGCAGGACAACGTCACCCGCCTGGCTGAAAAAGTGGGCGGTTTGCAGGCCAAGCTGATCGAAATGGACGGTGTCAGCAAGCGCGTTGCCAAGGCGGCGGGCATCGAGTACACCGATCCGGAGCTGGCCGGTTCCATGCCGGTTCAGGATCTGGCCGTGATGGACAGCATGGATGGCGCCGACCTGGTGTGGAACGCCGATCGTCTGGGCGAGCAACTGGACAATCTGGCCAAACAGATGTCCGAGCAGCAAGACTGGTTTCAGATGCTAGACAGCGTGCTGACCGAGCGCACCGGCAACGAGGCCCGCCTGCCCAATTATCGCCCGGTGGATTACGATGAGGTCGCGTCTTCCTTTGGCTGGCGGCGTCACCCGATTTCGGGTCGCCATGCTTTGCACGAAGGCCTGGATTTTCCTGCTCCCAAGGGTACGCCCATCTATGCCGCCTCCGGCGGCGTGGTGTCCGAGGCGCGTTACATGACAGGGTATGGCAAGCTGGTGGAAATCAACCATGGCAATGGCATGAGCACGCGATATGCCCATGCTTCCTCGATCGTTGTTAAATTAGGCGACGTAGTGGAAAAAGGGCAGTTGATTGCCCGAGTCGGCTCCACCGGGCAGTCCACAGGTTCGCACCTGCATTTTGAAGTGCGCATGGCCGGACACGCCCTGGACCCCAAGCTTTTTCTGCCGGCGCGTGAGTACGTAGAGCAGCAGATCGCGCAATTGGATTCGGACAAGTAGTTCCGTCTTGCAGCATGTGCGTTAAACTGATCGTTTGCTTGCGCATCCCTTTTAACCAGAGATAGGCTCGAGGCACAGATTCAAGCCCTTGCGGCCTCGCCTACATTGACGACACAAGAATGGTTTCATTGCTGAAAAAGCTTATTGGCAGTCGTAACGACCGACTGCTCAAACAGTACCGTAAGCAGGTCGCCCAGATTAATGCTCTTGAGCCTGCCATGCAGGGACTCAGTGACGAGGCCTTGGCAGCCAAGACGCAGGAGCTGCGCCAGCGTGTTCAGGATGGCGCCTCGCTTAACTCGCTCCTGCCCGAGGCCTTTGCCGTGGTGCGCGAAGCGGGTGTCCGTGTGTTTGGCATGCGTCACTTTGACGTGCAGATGCTCGGCGCCATTGCCTTGCACAATGGCAAGATTGCAGAAATGCGTACGGGCGAAGGCAAGACGCTGACCGCTACCTTGGCCGTGTATTTGAATGCGCTCTCGGGTAAGGGCGTGCATGTGGTGACGGTGAACGATTACCTGGCTCGACGGGATGCCGCCTGGATGGGCCGTCTGTACAACTTCCTGGGTATGAGCGTGGGTGTGGTGGTTCCTCAGCAAGACAACGCTGAGAAGATTGCCGCCTATCAGGCTGACATCACCTACGGTACCAATAACGAATTCGGTTTTGACTACCTGCGCGACAATATGGAATACCGCGCCGAGGATCGCCGCCAGCGCGGCCTGTCCTACGCGATTGTCGACGAAGTTGACTCCATCCTGATCGATGAAGCCCGTACACCGCTGATCATCTCCGGCCAGGCCGAAGACAATACCGAGCTGTACGTGCGCATGAACGTGGTTCCGCCCATGCTGACCCGCATGACGCAAGAGCCTCGTCCACACGAGCCCGAGCCTGAAGGCGACTTCTGGGTCGACGAGAAAGGTCAGCAGGTTCATATTTCCGAAGCCGGTCACGAACGTGCCGAGCAGATTCTGACGGAAATCGGTCTGTTGCCCGAAGGCGAGTCGTTGTACGAGCCACGCCATATTTCCCTGATGCACCACCTGATGGTCGCCTTGCGCGCCCACAACCTGTTCTTCCGCGATCAGCAATACGTGGTTCAGGATGGTGAAGTGGTGATTGTGGATGAATTTACCGGTCGTTTGATGGCGGGTCGCCGCTGGTCCGATGGCTTGCATCAGGCGGTGGAAGCAAAAGAAGGCGTACGCATTCAGAACGAGAATCAGACGCTGGCCTCGATTACTTTCCAGAACTACTTCCGCATGTACGACAAGCTGGCCGGCATGACCGGTACGGCCGATACGGAAGCCTACGAGTTCCAGGAAATCTACAGCCTTGAAACCGTCATCATCCCGCCTAACCGTCCTTTGGCGCGTAAAGATCAGAACGATCAGGTTTTCAAAACCGATGACGAGAAGTTCAATGCCATTCTGAAAGATATTCAGGACTGTCACGAACGCGGTCAGCCTGTACTGGTGGGAACCACCAGCATCGAGAACTCCGAGCTGATTTCCACGCGCCTGAACGCTGCCGGCGTCAAGCACGAGGTTCTGAACGCCAAGCAACATGCTCGCGAGGCCGATATCGTGGCTGAGGCTGGCAAGCCGGGTCACGTCACGATCGCCACCAATATGGCCGGTCGTGGTACCGACATTGTGCTGGGTGGCAGCATCGAGCGTGCCATTTCCGCCGTGCGTGAAGATCAGTCGCTGAGTGCCGAGCAGAAAGAGGCTCGCATTCAGGCTATCCGTGCCGAATGGGAGCCGCTGAACCAGCAGGTTAAACAGGCTGGCGGTTTGCGCATTATTGGCACCGAGCGCCACGAGTCCCGACGTATCGACAATCAGTTGCGTGGTCGTGCCGGTCGTCAGGGCGACCCAGGTTCGTCGCGTTTTTACCTGTCGCTGGAAGATTCCTTGATGCGTATCTTCGCTGGCGATCGCGTCCGCGCCATCATGGAGCGCCTGCGTCTGCCAGAAGGCGAGCCTATCGAAGCCCGCATGGTGACGCGCTCCATCGAGTCGGCCCAGCGCAAGGTCGAGGCGCGTAACTTCGATATTCGTAAACAGCTGCTGCAGTACGATGACGTGGCCAACGATCAGCGCAAGGTGATCTACGCCCAGCGTAATGAGGTGCTGGAGTCGGGCGATATTACGGAAACGATCAGCAGTTTGCGTGAAGCGGCCGTCAGCCGCCTGTTCCGTGAGTACGTGCCGCAAGACACGATGGAAGAGCAATGGGATATTCCGGGCCTGACCACCGCCTTGCAAAGCACTTTCCAGATTGATCTGCCTCTGGCCGAAATGCTGGAGAAAGAATCCAACCTGACAGACGACGATTTGCACGATCGTGTTATCGAGGAATCCCAACGTCTGTTGCAGGCCAAGATCGATCAGGTTGGTCAGCCCAACTGGGGTAATTTCGAGCGTGCAGTACTGTTGCAATCGATCGATACACAGTGGCGCGGGCACCTGCAGGCACTGGATCATCTGCGTCAGGGCATTCATCTGCGTGGCTATGCCCAAAAAGATCCTAAACAGGAATACAAGCGCGAAGCCTTCGAGCTGTTTTCCGATATGTTGGACCGGGTGCGTGACGAAGTGGTCAAGGTGCTGATGACGGTACGTATCCAGACGCCGGAGCAGGTTGAGGAAGCCGCTGCTGAAGTTCCCGCCAACTCCAATGTCCGTTTCCATCATTCTGACTACGATGCTGCCCTGAGCGGTGAAGATCCCGGTCTGGATGAAGTGGCCAAAGGCGAAGTGCCACGTGTGGGCCGTAACGATCCTTGCCCATGCGGCAGTGGCAAGAAATACAAGCAGTGTCATGGCCGATTGAACTGATCCCGGTTCAGATCGTCCTGCACGCTGGCAGCAACCCCATGAATCTTCGGTTCATGGGGTTTTTTTTCGGGTAAAGGCAGCGATCCGGGCGGCGACGTTGCGTTTGAATGTCTCTTGGCCCTCAGGGAAGTTTTACCGTTAAGCTACAGCCTGCAGCCGACTAAAGACGGCTGTCACTTCTCGTTTTCTCCGTGTGTTTTCTATGACAACAACTCCCTTATTGCATCGTGTCGCCCTGGTCGGGGCGGGTGAGGTGGCGCATTTTTATGGCGCAGCCCTGACGTCGGCTGGCGTACAGGTTCCGTTTATCTTGGTGCGCCGCGAAAGTGCAGTTGCCCGTGAGCTGGCCGAGCAATTGGGTGCGCAGCTGTGCCGGCAGGCAGATGCGCGCTGGCGGGATTTGGACGGGGTGTTGTCAGCCGTTACAGGGACGCAGGCTGGCGCCGTTGCCCGCGCGGTCATGCCCTGCTTGACGACCGGTGCCTTGTATATGGATTTGTGTACTGCTGAACCTGAGGACATGGAAGGCATGGCTGTCCTGGCGCAGCAGTACGGTGTTGAGTTGGCTGATCTGGCGATTATGGGCTCAGTGCCCGCTACAGGCGCTCAGACGGCGTTGCTGGCCGCCGGGCAGGGGGCTGGCAGGGCTGCGGCTTTCTGGCGGGCTCAGGGCGCTCCTGTGCGTGTTTTGCCGGGACAGGCCGGAGATGCGATGCGCCTTAAGTTACTGCGTAGCCTCATGACCAAGGGCTTGGAAGCCTTGGGGATTGAAAGTCTGATGCTGGCCGAACGCATGGGTTTGCGGGCCGAGCTGTACGAAGTGCTGGAGGATTTGAACCAGCGTGGCTTGCAGGACTTTATGGAGTCTTGCTTGCGCAGCCACCTGGTGCATGGTGTGCGCCGTCGTGATGAGGTTCTGCAAGTACGTCGTCAATTGGAACTGGCTGGCATTGCGCCACGGGTGACCAATGGCGTATTGGATTTCTTTGAGCACACAGCGCAGACAGCGTCTTTGCAAAGAGATCAGGCCGTAGGGACGGAGGAGAGTCTGGAGGTGTTTCTGGAAGAGGCTCGTTGCTCGTCTCCCCGGTCGTCGTTGCTTGGAAAACCTGTTTAGCGCTCCTGTCGGATGCGTCGCCTCTGGGTTTGAGACACTTTATGGGATTGGTCATCAAGGCTTGCACCGGAAGGGTAGAGAGCTTGTATCTAAGGAAATGAAGTCAACATACTGGAAGCTGACACGCCGACGCCCCGATAATCGGGCATACCAGTGTTTGGATGTTCAGATTTCCCTGGACCAAACGATTAAAAGACGTGATTGATTTCCTTTGATGCCGATATAAAGAAACCGGCCAGAAGCCGGTTTCTTTAATCGTGCCTGCTGGCGATTTATAGCAAGAATACCGTTGCCAATCCCAGGAACAGCAGGAAACCCAGCGAGTCCGTTGCGAAGGTTAGCAGTACCGAGGAACCCACGGCGGGATCATTGCCGAAGCGATCACGCAGAATCGGGATCATCACGCCCAGTGCTGCGCCGATCAGCATATTGCCGATCATGGCGGCCATCATCACCGCGGCAATCGCAATCGAGCCGGAGATAAACCAGGCAAAAAAGGCCGTTACCGCACTGCCACAGACGCCGACCAGAAAGGTCACCAGCAACTCACGCTTGATCAGCGGCAGGACGTTGGAACCGGTGACACGGCCCGTCGCAATGGCACGAATAATCATCGTCATGGTCTGGTTGCCGGAGTTGCCGCCAATCCCGGCCACAATCGACATCAGGAAAGCCAGGATCACGATGTGGCTGACGGTGTCCTCAAAGCGCGACGCAATGAAAGAGGCAGTGGCCGCCGTACAGAGATTGATCAGCAGCCAGGGGGCCCGGTTGCGGATGGCGGTACGGATGGGCGAGAAAATGTCATCCTCTTGCAGACCCGCACGCGACAAGGCTTGCTCTTCGGAGTCTTCTTGCAGCACGTCCACCACTTCGTCAATGGTGACTCGGCCTATCAGTCGGCCCATATCGTCGACGACCGGGGCCGAGACCAGGTCATAGCGCTCGAAAGCCCCGGCCGCATCCGAGTCCGAGTCCAGGGGATTGAGAGTCAGATAATCGGTGGACATGACCGAGGACACCAGCGTCTCGGGTTCACTGACCAGCATGCGGGTCAGGGACAGGGTGCCCTGCAATTTATCGGCACGGTCCACCACAAAAATCTGGTCAGTGTGGTCTGGCAGTTCCTGTAGACGGCGCAGGTAGCGCAGGACCACCTCCAGGGTGACATCCTCACGCACACGCACCATGTCAAAGTCCATGATGGCGCCCACCGTGTCCTCGGGGTAGCCCATGGCTTCAATCAGTTGCGCACGCTCTTCATCCGTCAGGCCGCGTTGCACGGCAGCCACCACATCGGGCGGCAGGTCGGGCACCAGATCAGCAATCTCGTCGGCATCCATATTGCCGGCGGCAGCGATCAGGTCTGCGGTATCCATGGAGCGAATCAGCGATTCGCGTGCCCAATCCGCCACTTCCAGCAGCACGTCCGCATCGTGTTCGGCGTCCACCAACTGCCAGATGGCCTGTCGTTCCAGCTCGGGCAAGGACTCCAGGATAAAGGCGATGTCGGCCGGGTGCAGATCATTGAGGATGGCCTTGATCTCGCTTTCATGCTGGCGATGGATCAGACCCTCAAGCAGGTTGGAGCGGTCGTCGTCCTCGAACTGACGCTGGGCCAGTGATTCGACGACCTCCTGGCGCTTCAGGATGTTCTTTAGGCGATAAAGCGCCTGTTGCGCATCCTCGGGCTCCAGGCGGCGCGGTTTGGGGGTGTCGCTGGGCGAAGTGGGGGGTACCAGGTTTTCCTGCATAGGCCTGCCTGTCACGAATACTTAGAGAGGGGGCAGCGGACGGCTGCGGCGCTCGTCATCGGTGGCCACGTAGGTCAGTGTGGCTTCCGTTACTTTGACCGTTTCCAGTTGCAGGCGTTTGCGCTCCGCGTACACTTCCACCGAAACCGTAATGGAAGTGCGGCCGGTTTTGATGATTTCCGTGTAAAAGCTGAGCAAATCACCCACAAACACGGGTTGCTTGAAGGTAAACGCATTCACCGAGATGGTGGCAACCCGGCCTTGAGCGCGTCGTGTTGCAGGAATCGCGCCGGCAATGTCCACTTGGGACATGATCCAGCCACCGAATACGTCACCGTGAATATTGGCGTCCGTAGGCATGGGCATGACGCGCAAGGTGGGGGCTCCGTCCGGAAGCGAAGAAAGGTTGCTTGATGTAGTCACAAAGACTCCCGTAGTGGAAGAAAGGGTGGGGCACTGATGCCCGTCGCGCGGGGTGGCTGCCCTCAGCAATAGAGCCTGCCATTGTAACGGCAAGCTTTAGGCCCGCTATGAAACATTTGTTAAAGCGTCAACGGTGTTGGGCCAGCCAGTCCAGAGCCAGTTTTACCCAGTAACTGGCGCCGACCGGAATCAGGGCATCGTTAAAGTCGTAGCTGCCGTTGTGCAGCATGCACGGGCCCATGCCGTGACCTGGGCTGCGGTGTTCGCCCTCGCCATTGCCCAGCCAGACATAGCAGCCTGGGACTTCCTGCAGCATGAAGGAGAAGTCTTCGGCCCCCATGGAGGGACGAATGTCCTGGCGCAGCTTGTCGGGGCCGACCAGTTCCCGGATGACTTGCGCGCAAAAGGCCGCTTGTTCGGGATCATTGATGGTGGGTGGGTAGCGGCGGTCAAAGTCAAACTCGGCCTTGCAACCCTGAGCGGCGCAGAGTTGTTCACACAGTTCGCGCATGCGGGTCTCGACCAGATCCAGCGCTTCGTTGGAAAAGGTGCGTACGGTGCCGCGCATGACAGCGTCGTTGGGGATGACGTTGTCGGCAGAGCCAGCATGAATCTGGGTAATGCTCAGCACCACGGGCTCGAGTGGGTCCACATTGCGGCTGACGATGGTTTGCAGGCTTTGCGCCAGTTGCACGGCCGCCATGATGGGGTCCACGCCCAGGTGGGGCATCCCACCGTGGGCCCCTTTGCCTTCAATACGAATTTCAAAGGTATTGCTCGAGGCCATCATGCCGCCTGGCAAAACCCCGAAGCTGCCTGCTGGCATGCCGGGCCAGTTATGCAGGCCAAAGACGGCCTGCATGGGGAACAGCTTGAACAAGCCGTCCCTGATCATTTCCCGTGCGCCGCCAAAGCCTTCCTCTGCCGGCTGGAAAATAAGGTAGATGGTGCCCGCGAAATCGCGGTGCTCAGCCAGATAACGAGCTGCGCCCAGCAGCATGGCGGTATGCCCATCGTGCCCACAGGCGTGCATCTTGCCATCGTGGCGGCTTTTGTGTTCAAACTCGTTCAGTTCCTGCATGGGCAAGGCGTCCATATCGGCACGCAGTCCCACGGACGGGCCCTGGCCGCCTGTGCCTTCCAGAATTCCCACTACGCCTGTGACGCCCAGGCCCCGATGCACCGGAATGCCCCATTTCTCCAGCCAGGATGCGACCTGATCGGCCGTCCGGGTTTCCTCGAAAGCCAGCTCGGGATGGGCGTGCAGATCACGCCGTATGGCTGCAATTTCATGGGACCAGGTGGAAATGGGTTCAAACAGCTTCATGATGCGGGCTTGTCCTTGGGCTTGAACAATAAAGTAGAGTAGAGTTAACCATAAATAAACACGTATTAGGTGACAAGCCCTTGGATACTCAGCAAAAACCTTGGCTCGAGCATTATCCGGCCTCCGTGCCCCACGACATTCAGCTGGGGGCCGGGCAGACCCTGATCGATTGTCTGGATGCTGCGATTAAAAAGCATAAGGACAGGACGGCGCTGACCTTTATGGGGCACGATATTTCCTACGACGAACTGGACCGCCGGGCCGATGCCTTTGCCGCCTGGTTGCAGGCACAAGGTCTGGAGCGCGGCAGCCGCATCATGTTGATGCTGCCCAATGGTTTGCCTTTTCTGATTTGTTTGCTGGGAAGCCTGCGGGCAGGCATGGTGGGCGTGAACACCAACCCCCAATACACCGAACGCGAGCTGGAGTTCCAACTGGCCGACAGTCAGGCTCAGATCATCGTGATCCTGGAAACCTTTGCGCATGTGCTCGAACAGGTTCCGGCCAAACTCAGACCGGCCCATGTTGTGCTCAGTACCGTGGGCGATCTGATGGGGTTCAAAGGCAGTGTGGTGAATTTTGCCGTGCGCTATCTGAAACGCATGGTGCCCCCTTATTCCTTGCCGGGGGCGCAGCGCCTGCAGGCCGTGCTTGAGCAGGGCGGGCAAGCGAGCCTGCACCGGCAAGCAGCCAAGCCTGACGATCTGGCGCTGTTGCAATACACGGGGGGCACCACCGGGCGCCCCAAAGGCGCCATGCTCAGTCAACGCAATCTGATGGCTAACGTTTTACAGGTCGAGGCGGTCGGCTTTCCCGCGTTGGGCGATTTTAAAGGTCCTGCTTACACCATGATGGTGGCCCTGCCGCTCTATCATATTTTTGCGCTGACGGTATGCGGGCTGTTTGCCGTGTATGCGGGTATGCACATGGTGCTGGTGATGAATCCGCGTGATCTCAATTCCGTGTTCAAAGCCTGGAAGCGCAATCCACCTGAAGTTGTTCCCGCAGTGAACACCCTGTTTAACGCCCTGGCCAATCATGAGAAGTTTCGCAGCCTTCCTTTTGATCAGCTCAAGCTGTGCCTGGCCGGAGGGGCTGCGCTGCAAAAGACGGTGGCCGAGCGCTGGCTGGCGGTGACAGGCTGCCCTTTGATCGAAGGTTATGGTTTGTCGGAAACCTCGCCGGTGGTGGCGGTGAACTCCACGGATTCGCGTGACTTCAGCGGAACCATCGGTTTCCCGGTGCCTTCTACCGATGTATTACTGCTCGATGAACAGGGCCAGCCTGTGGCGATGGGCGAGCAGGGGGAGGTGGCCGTCAAAGGGCCGCAAGTGATGTCCGCCTACTGGAATCAGCCCGAAGAAACAGCGAATGTCTTTACGCCCAATGGATTTCTGAAAACCGGAGATATTGGCGTGATGGACCAGCAAGGGCGCATTCGCCTGGTGGACCGCAAGAAAGACATGATTCTGGTGTCAGGTTTCAATGTCTACCCCAATGAGATTGAGGAAGTGGTCGCCGCTCATCCGGATGTGCTGGAAGTGGCCGCCGTGGGGGTGCCCAGTGAGCACAGTGGCGAGAGCATCAAGCTTTTCGTGGTAAAGCGCAATCCTTCCCTGACAGAAGCGGATATCAAACAGTGGTGCAAAGAACGGCTGACGGCCTACAAGCGTCCCCGGATTATCGAGTTCCGGAACGAATTGCCCAAGAGCAATGTGGGCAAGATCTTGCGACGGGTTCTGAGAGATGAAGAGATCAAGCCCAACACGCAAGCCTGACAGGGCAGGTTCGTGATGGGTGTCCGCCGTGCAGCGTGGGGACAGCCTACCCCTAGAGGAAAAACAGCGGTCCATTTCAAATGGGGCCGCTGTTTTTTAATGTGATCCGTCCCGCTCACGAGGGGGCACGGTGCCTGCGCAGCTTAAGGGGCAGGTTTGACGGGACGCTGCGTCAGCGAAGGGCTCACCACGGCCAGCAACTCATCGGCTATATGGGCGTTACCCGCGTAGACATGACCACTGACGGGCCAGGGCTCTTCCTGATACAAATCCTGGCATACGCCCTTGGCTTCGCGTACCAGCAGTGTGCCAGCGGCAACATCCCAGGGCGCCAGGCCCATCTCCCAGTAGCCGTCGTACCGGCCGCAGGCAACCCAGGCTAGATCCAGGGCGGCTGCCCCCATGCGGCGTACCCCACGGCTGCCCGTGATGGCGGCGTTCAGGCCGGGCATGTATTGGTCGGAAAAAGAGAAGTCGCGAAAGGGGAAGCCGGTGGCCAGGACCGAGTCGGCCAGCTTTTGCGAGGATGACGTCTGAATGCGGCTGCCGTTCAGCCAGGCACCCACCCCGTACATGGCAGTAAACAGTTCTTCGCGGTTGGGGTCGTAGACCACGGCAATGACCGGAGTGTCCTGCGCCAGAATGCCGTTATCCATGGGCGTGCCGGCAGGTGCAATCAGGGCGACCGATACGGCATAGTGGGGAATACCATGCAGAAAGTTGGTCGTGCCGTCGAGCGGGTCGATATACCAGGTGGGGCGTCCCGTATTCACCCCGCCGCTTTCCTCGGCCACGATATCAATGTCCGGGGTGCGCTCCATCAGTACACTGATGCAGGCCTGTTCCGCTTCGTGATCCGCTTGCGACACCAGGTCGTTGTGCATTTTGCTGCTGATCACCAAAGCGCTACGGTCCGACGCATAGGCTTGTAAAATGGCGGCGGCGGCATGGGCTGCGGTAACGGCAGCGTCCAGGCAGGCGCTGAGCGGTAAACGTGACAATGGCATGGCAATCCGGTTCTAAAAAAGAAAAGTCAGAAGCAAAGACTTTTTATTGTACGTGTTTGTTGGTGTCAGTTTGATTAAGGCCAGTTTAAGGGGTTCGAGCGTGTATGAGTGTTGTGAAGGGCGGGGAAATTAATGGCGGCCTCTGCGTTTGAGCCCTTGGTGCCCGCCGTCCTTGCGTTCAACGAGCAGGGCGTACCCGTCAGCGCGGTCTATCAGGACACGTATCATCCGGCCGATGGCCCGCTGGGGCAGGCGCGGCGGGTGTTTCTGCAAGGTAATGGCCTGCCTGAACGGTGGCGGGGGCGAGCCCAGTTTACGATTTGTGAAACCGGCTTTGGACTGGGGGCCAGCTTTCTGGCCACCTGGCAGGCGTGGCGGCAGGACCCGCAGCGAAGCCACAGACTGCACTTTGTATCGGTAGAGGCGCATCCTTTTCACCGCTCTGATTTGGCTCTTTTATACGAGCGCTTGCCCCAGGAGCTGCAGGCGCTGGCTCAGGAGCTCTTGGCTGCCTGGCCCATTTTGGTGCCGGGGATACACCGTCTGGAGCTGGATCAGGGACAAGTCACCCTGACCTTGGCGTTCGGGCAGGCGCACACCATGATGCGTGAGCTGCAGTGCCATGCGGATGCGTTTTATCTGGATGGCTTCGCGCCTCGCGGCAATCCGTCCATGTGGTCACGTGCGGTTCTCGGACAACTGGTCCGTCTGGCGGCGCCGGGAGCCACGGCGGCCTCCTGGTGCTGTGCCGGGCAGGTACGCCGGGACTTGGCCTCAGTTGGTTTCGAGGTGGAGAAGGTGCCGGGAGCGGGTGGGAAATGGTGCACGATACGCGCCCGTCTGCGTTCACATCTGGGGCGCCGCCGTCCCGTGCCAAGTGCGCAGGGGCGAGTGCTTGTGGTGGGGGCCGGTTTGGCGGGGGCCGCCTGCGCCTGGGAAATGGCCCGCAAAGGGGTGCCCGTTCTGGTGTGTGACCCCGTGTTGAGCAAGGGGCTGGATGCCAGTCACCATGGCCACCGTCTGGCCGCGATCTCGCCGGTCTTTGCGCTGGATGACGCGCCGTTGGCCCGGTTGAGCCGCAATGCCGTGCTGCGTGTCTGGCAGGGCTGGAAAACACTGCCGCAGGCTGCCCGGCCCCGTCGGGTCGGCACGCTGGTATTTGGGCAGGCGGGCAACGGCGATGCCGAGATTCAGCAAGCCTTGGCCCGTTTGGCTTTGGACCCGGACTGGGTGCATTGGCAGGATCGTGAGCAGGCTTCCGCACTGGCTGGCGTGCCCTTGCAGCGTGGCGGCCTGTATTTTCCGCAGGGTATG
Source organism: Alcaligenes ammonioxydans (assembly GCF_019343455.1). Taxonomy (NCBI): domain Bacteria; kingdom Pseudomonadati; phylum Pseudomonadota; class Betaproteobacteria; order Burkholderiales; family Alcaligenaceae; genus Alcaligenes; species Alcaligenes ammonioxydans. The sequence goes on from NZ_CP049362.1 coordinate 828,382, forward strand.
GTGCTTGACCCCGGGGCACTGGTCGCTCATTTGCTCGATCACCCCTTGATTGAGTGCTTGCCAGAGCGGGTCTTTTTGCGTGCCGGACACGAACCCGGTGTCTGGCAAGTATGCAATCAGCACGGGGACTGCCTGGAAAGCAGCAATCGGGTGGTGGTGGCGGCAGCGGCGCAAAGCCTGAGCGTGTTGCCAGCCGAACTGTTGACCGAGTGCCTCATGCCCAGGCTCATGGCCATGCAGCGTCTGGCCGGACAGGTCAGCTATCTGCCTCCTGGGCAGTCCTTGACCCGTGGGGAGGTGACTTTAAGCGGCCAGGGCTATATCCTGCCGGTTGATTCCTACGGCCAGGTTATCGGCAGCACGTACGAGCGTTCTGGTGACGCTGCTCAGATCAGTCGCCTGGGGCATGCGCAAAATATAGAAAAAGTGTCTGCCATGTTGGCCAATCCCGCGGTTGGGGGGGATTTGCCCGAGCAGGGTTGGGCTGGCTGGCGCTGTGCATTAAGTGATCATTTGCCTGTGATGGGTTTTGTGCCGGGGCAGCCCGGTTTGTTTATGGCTGCGGCTTACGGCTCGCGTGGTTTGAGCTGGAGCCTGCTGGCAGCCAGTTTGTTTGCCGCCTATTGTCTGGAGGAACCCGTTCCTTTGGAGCGGCGTTTGGAGCAAGCCCTCCTACCTCGCTAAGGTCAGTCTTTCGATTTATTTCGACGAATTTTGAAGCAACATTTTCCTTTGTAGCGCAAATACGTCAAAATAGTGACCTTGTTAAGTAATCTTGAGCGTGACCCTGCGATCAGCATCGTGCCGTTCGCTCCACTCTGACGACGTGACACAATTGTTTAATCATCTGAGTTTGTTGACGACGAAACCGGCCCTGGCCGATTTCGCTTTTGTCGAAACCGATTTTGCGCTGCGTATCGAAGCTCATGCGCCGGGTGTTTTTCGTTTCCGCTGTATGCCACTGGCCCGGCTGGATAACGAAAAGCTCAGTGCTCGTGCCAAAGCTTTGGGCGACATGCTGCTGGCCCGCCACGAGGCGGTCAGCGAGTTTCAACTGGAAGCTGCCGATTCGGGGTGGCGGATTGAGCAAGGCGAAGTGGCCTTGCATATTCAGTCCAACCCCTGGCGCTTTGAGGTCCGGCGGGGCGAGCAACTGCTGTTGAGCAGTGCGGCGCAACCGCTGACCTTTGTCCAAGAGCCCAGCCCATGCTGGCAACTGGATCTGGCCCTGGCCGAGGAAGACGCCCTGTATGGTCTGGGCGAAACCCTCGGTGAGCTGGACCGGCGCGAGGAAACGGTTGACTCCGATCGTCCGGAAGATCGCAGCCTGCCTTTGCTCTGGAGCACTCAGGGCTGGGGGCTGTACATCAATACGTTCGAGCGGGTTGAACACGATCTGGGGCAGCACGATTTGGATGCGTATCGTGCTCGTGTCCATGCCGCCGACCTGGATTTTTTCCTGTTTTTGGGCGATCCCAGCGAAATCATCAATCAGTATTCGGCCCTGACGGGACGAGCCGGCCAGCCGGGTGTCACACCGATGGGGTTGTGGCTGGATGGCGCCCAGGCTCGGGACGTGACCTCCTTGCGTGAGCTGGCCAGTCAGTGTCGCGAACAGGGCATTGCCCTGGATGTGGCTGTCCTGCCGCCACCGGAGCCCTACGATTTTCAACAGGACAAGCCTACATTGGAATGGGACGCGGCACGCATGGCCGATCCCCGTGAGTCCTTCTCGGCCTTGCAAAACGACCAGTTGCAACTGGCTGCCTGGACGCGCCCTTGTGTGCTGGCCGGCACCAGCTTGTTTGAAGAGTGGGAAGACCGCGGCTGGTTGCTCATCAATGATGATGACGGTTGCGCCCATGTGTTCCCCGGTGACGAGCTGAGCGGTGGCCGAGACTACGGCTTGCTGGACCTGACTCACAAGGACGTGTTCCGCATGTGGGCCGAGCGTCAGCGTCAGATGGTCGATGATGGCCTGGGGGCGGTGTTGTGCAATGCCCGCTTTGAGATTCCTGATGCCATCACCAGCCGTGGTGGCGAGTCCGGCGCTTTGTTGCGTGCGATTTACCCTGTGCTGGCCCGTCAGGCTTTGTTTGACGCGGTTGCCGGTCACAAGACGCCGCAAGAAGGAGTCGTAGCCAGCCGCGACCTGAGTCCGTCCTCCCAACGCTTTGCCTGGCAGTTGGGGCCTCAGGTCGATAACACCTGGGCCGGGTTGACCCAGTCGTTGAAGTCGGCTCTGGCCACCGGTAATAGTGGCGTGCCCATCCAGATTCATGGCTGGGGCAATGCGGCAGCGCCCACCGATGCCATGACGCCTGAGCTGTACCTGCGGTGGTTGGCGATGTCGGTCTTTTCAGCCAATTTCAGCCTGCAAGGGGTCCCTGCGCTGCGTCCAGATGCATTTGACCAGGAAACGCAGGCGCTGGTTGCGCATTGGCTGGAGTGGCGTTTCCGTCTAGTGCCTTATGTGCTGGGCATTATTGAGGACGCCGTGCGTACCGGTCTGCCGGTGCAACGTTCCATGGCTCAAAGTTTCCCCGCCGATGCTCAGGCCCGCTTGTGGGATACCCAGTATTTGTTGGGGCCGGCCTTGCTGGTGGCACCTGTTTTGCAGCCTGGTCAGGATATTGAGGTCTATTTGCCTGCAGGCGATGCCTGGTGGGATCTGAGCACGGGTTGGCGTTACGAAGGTGGCACGACCCTGAAAATGACGGTGGGTCTGGATCGCTTGCCGGTCTTTGGCCGCGAAGGCCATATGTTGTGTCTGGGGCCGGTGGTCAAGCACACCTCCGAGTTCAACTCGGCGCGTTTGCTCGACGAGGTCTGGATGTTTGGCATGCCCGAGCACAGCCCGGTTGTGATGCGCAACAAGATTCGCGTCATGCAGATGCAGGGGTCCAGCTATATCAAGGGGCTGGAAGGGTTGAAGATCCTGCCGTCTGAGGGCTTGGAAGTCAAACGCCGTGGCGCCGAGGTTCGTATTTCTCGCGCCCGTTAAGCGCTAGACGAATCTGAATCGTCTTGGAATGCCTCCCGGCATTGAGGTCTGACCTCAGTATCGGGAGGCATTTTTTATGGCTGAGTGGTAGCTCATGTTCAGATTTTGTTTCTGCGGCAGGCAAAAGTGGGGTGGGAAAGGGCCTCGCGGCCTTCATTTTCAGGTCGTTTTAAAAAAAATCACCTTTTTGCGCATTATTTTGCATTTAGTGCTTGACGAGAGTTCGGGATCAGGACATAATTTCATCTTTCAGTAGGGGGTCGTTAGCTCAGTCGGTAGAGCAGCGGACTTTTAATCCGTTGGTCGCGCGTTCGAGTCGCGCACGACCCACCACTACACTGAAACGTAGAAACAAGGCCGCGCTTAGCGGCCTTTTTCTTTGGGCGCTTGCCTTGCACAGCCAAGGTCACATCCGCGCGCATTGGCCGGTCGGAAATCTTGCTATACAGTGCAGCCCTCAGTATGGTTTCAATATTTCCATGGGTTATATCTATCTGGTCATCGCCAAATTTGCTTTATGGTAAATTTCGCTTACAGCTCAGGCTTTTATAACTCGACTGACTAACTAGGCTGAGTTCATTTTGATTCGTCTTGAACACATCTCAAAAACCTATTCCCTGGCAGGCAAGACCGTTCACGCCTTGAACGACGTTTCCTTGCAGATTCACCAAGGAGAGGTCTTCGGTATTATTGGTCGCTCGGGTGCCGGGAAAAGTACGCTGATCCGCATGTTGAATCTGCTTGAGCAACCCAGCTCGGGCCAGGTCTGGGTGCAGGACCAGGACATCACGCGTTTTTCGGGCGCACAGTTGCGCGCCTTCCGGCAAGGCGTGGGGATGGTATTCCAGCATTTCAATCTGCTTCATTCCCGTACCGTTCTCGATAATGTTTGTTTTCCCTTGCGTTTGGCCGGGGTGGGGCGTGCCCAACGCCAACAGCGCGCTCTGGAAGTCCTGGAGCTGGTGGGCTTGAAGGACCACGCCAACAAATACCCGCGTCAGTTATCGGGCGGGCAGCAGCAACGTGTCGGTATTGCGCGTGCCCTGGCCAATCGTCCACAGCTTTTGTTGTGTGACGAGGCCACCTCGGCACTGGACCCGGAAACCACCCAGTCCATCCTGCGTTTGCTGCGCCAGATCAACCAAGAGCTGGGACTGACGATCGTTCTTATTACTCATGGCATGGATGTGATTCGTTCGGTTTGCGACCGGGTGGCCGTGATTGATGCTGGCAAGATTGTGGAATGTGGCGAAGTGCTGGATGTGTTCCTGCACCCGCATCATCCCACCACCCAGTCCTTGCTCAGTGAAAGTGGAGTGAATATCGACGACTGGCTTGCCTTGGCAGAAGGTGTACCTGGCAGTGTCATGCGCCTGAGTGTGCGTGGGGTGGCCACTACCGAGCCATTAATCAGCCGTATTACCAGCCAGTTGGGCCTGAATGTCAGTATCTTGCAAGGCGCCATTGGCCGTATCAAAACCGAGCCTTATGGGCAGTTGGTCGTGGCGGTGCAAGGGGATGCTCAGGCCAAAGCAGGGCTGGATGCCTTGCTGGATGAATTGAATGTGCAGTTTGAGGTATTGCGACCATGAACTTTAGCAATTTGGATTGGGCGCTGATTGGTGAAGCCACCATCGATACCTTGTTGATGACGGGTATCTCGCTGGGCTTTACCGCCATTATTGGTTTGCCCCTTGGCGTGCTGTTGTTTCTGACCAGTCGCAAGCAGATGCTGGACAACGCCTGGGTGTACCAGACTTTGTCGCTGATTGTGAACATTTTGCGGTCGGTGCCGTTTCTGATTCTCTTGATCGTCATTATCCCTTTGACCCGCATTCTGGCCGGTACGTCTTTAGGGGTGCAGGGGGCGATCCCGCCGCTGGTCTTAAGTGCTGCGCCGTTTTTTGCCCGTCTGGTGGAAAACGTCCTGCGTGAGCTGGACCCCGGCGTCAATGAAGCCTGTCGCGCCATGGGAGCCAATTCCCGTCAGACGGTTCTGCTGGCCTTGCTGCCGGAGGCGACCACGGGGATTGTGGCGGCCTTGATCGTGACTGCCATTGCCCTGGTGGGCTATTCAGCCATGTCTGGTGTGATTGGGGGCGGCGGTCTGGGTGACCTGGCGCTGCGCTTTGGTTATCAACGTTATCAAACGGATGTCATGGTGGTTACCGTGGCTATCCTGGTGGTGCTGGTGCAACTCCTGCAAGTGTTTGGAGACGCCATGGTGGCTCGTTTGAGCCGAAAATAAGTCCCGGCAGTGGTGGTTATCGTCCTGCCTTTCTGAAACTGGAGTCGCTCATGTCTTTGAAGAAATTTGTTCCCGTTCTGGCCTTGTCCGTGTCGGCTCTGCTGGCCAGCGTGGCCCAAGCTGCCGAGACCCTGTCGGTCGCTGCTACCCCTGTACCGCACGCCGAACTGCTGGAGTTTGTAAAGCCTGCTTTGGCCAAAGAAGGCGTGAACCTGGATATCAAGGTGTTCACCGATTATGTGCAGCCCAACCAGCAAGTGGCTGACGGTCATATCGATGCCAACTTCTTCCAGCACAAACCTTACCTGGATACCTTCAATAAAGAGCACAAAACCGATCTGGTGTCGGTGGCCCTTGTTCACGTTGAACCCTTTGGTGCTTATTCCTCCAAGATCAAGAGTCTGGACGAGTTGAAAGAAGGCGCGCTGGTGGCGATCCCCAATGATCCTTCCAATGGTGCGCGTGCCTTGCTGCTCTTGCAAAAGGCGGGTGTGCTGACGCTGAAAGATCCTAGCAATATCTTGGCGACCTCGCGTGATGTGGATCAGAACCCTAAAAAACTGAAGTTCAAGGAGCTGGAAGCCGCGACGCTGCCTCGCGTGCTGGCTGACGTGGATATTGCCCTGATCAATACCAATTACGCCCTGGAAGCCGGCCTCAATCCCACCAAGGATGCCCTGGTGATTGAAGGCGCTGATTCGCCGTACGCCAACCTGATCGCCGTGGCTGCCAAGTCCAAGGACGATCCACGGGTGGCCAAGCTGATCCAGGCATTGCACAGCGAGGACGTGAAAAAGTTCATCGCCGACAAATATAAAGGTTCGATTGTTCCTGCGTTCTAAGCCGGGTTTGGGCAGGACTGTCTGGACAAAAAACCTCGGGATTTCCCGAGGTTTTTCTTTTTTTAAAACACATAAAGCCAAAGAAGCAGTCCGCTTCGGGTAGCATAGATCAACGCTGGGGCAGGTCATGAGCCTGTGCCAGACTTGGGTAAACATCGAACTGGCTGATTGTGGGTCAGTCCCTACAGAGGAGTAACGGATGTTCAATAAGAAAATGAAAACCCTGATGGCCGGCTTGGCCTTGGCGTTGGCTTTGCCCGCGGGGCAGGCCCTGGCGCAACAAGGCAAAGAGCTGGTGGTCGCAACCGATACGGCGTTTGTGCCTTTTGAGTTCAAGCAAAACGGTAAGTACACCGGCTTTGACATCGACTTGTGGGATGCCATCGCGAAAAAAGCCAATCTGAATTACCGGTTTCAGCCCATGGACTTCAACGGCATTATCCCAGGTTTGCAAACCCGTAATCTGGATGCGGCGCTGGCAGGGATAACCATCCGGGACGATCGCAAGCAAGTCATTGATTTCTCCGATCCTTACTACGAGAGCGGTCTGGCCATTTTGGTGAACACGGATAACTCCGCCATCAAGTCCGCCTCCGATCTGGAAGGCAAGACGGTTGCGGTGAAGATTGGGACTGCCACCGTAGACTTCATGCAGCGTTCGGTGCCAACTGCCAAGCTCAAGCTGTTCCCCAATATCGATAATGCCTTCCTGGAACTGGCCACAGGTCGGGTGGATGCCGTGGTGCATGACACACCAAACGTGCAGTATTACGCTCAGACCGGCGGCAAGGATCGTGTGAAAGTTACCGGCGCGGTGAAAAGTGGCGACTTCTACGGTATTGCGTTTCCCAAAGACAGCGAACTGGTTCCTGTTGTAAACCAGGCATTGAAAGATATTCGGGCCGACGGCACTTACGACAAAATCTACCAGAAATGGTTTGGCAAGCAGCCTGATTAAACAGGCCTAGAGCCAAACGCATGCCAGGCGGTGATCGCGTGTCGTAACGGGATCACCGCTTTATTTTTTGACGCTCTGTTGTGGGCGTTTATTCAAAGACAAAGGTAGCACGGTGACTTTTGAATGGGACGCTATCTGGGGGGCCTTACCCAGCCTTCTGGAAGGAACAAAGATGACGCTGCTCATCACCCTGTCGGGTTTGGTGGGCGGCGCCATATTGGGTTTTTTGACCGGCGTGATTACCACCTATGTGCGGGTGCCGGTCACCTGGCGCCGGGCCGCCTGGTTTGTGCTGGGGCTGCTTGTGCTCGGCTTTTTGCTCAAGGGTCTGTCCTGGCTGATGGATAACGGGTTGAGTTTTGTGCCCGCCTGGGTCTGGACCTCGCTGCAAGTGGTACTTGCCGTGTCGCTATTGGGCTTTTTCAGGCGTTATCTGCTGTTGACGCTCTCTATCCTGTGTCAGCTGTATGTGCTGATTATTCGAGGCACCCCGATTGTCGTACAGGTGATGTTCATCTATTTTGCCCTGCCCATGCTGGCCAATATTCGTATTGATGGCCTGACGGCAGCGATCTTTACCCTGATGATCAATTCGGGAGCTTATATTGCCGAGATTGTGCGTGGGGCCTTGCAGTCCGTGCCCAAGGGGCTGAAAGAGGCCGGTGAGGCAATGGGGCTGCCGTTTCACAAAATTTTGCGCCATATCATCGGGCCGGTGGCATTTCGCCGCATGATTCCGGCCATGGGCAACCAATGCATTATCAGCTTGAAGGACTCCTCGCTGTTTATTGTGATTGGGGTGGCCGAGCTGACTCGTCAAGGCCAGGAGATTATTGCCAACAACTTTCGTTCGGTGGAAATTTGGGGAGCGGTTGCCGTGATCTATCTGATCCTGACTGGCTTGATTGCCCTGACCTTGAAGTTGATTGAACACCGCATGAGGATCGTATGAGTATTGTCGAGTTCAAGGAAGTAACCAAGCGCTTTGGAGACAATATCGTGCTCGACAATATCAGTCTGCAGATTGATAAAGGCGAGGTGGTTGTCGTGGTCGGCCCCTCCGGGTCGGGGAAGTCGACTTTTTTACGCTGCATCAACAAGCTGGAAGATATCCAGGCCGGTGATATTGTCGTCAATGGTTTGAGTGTCAACGGGACGGCGGCCCAGGTGCGCGAACTGCGCCGGGAAGCGGGCATGGTGTTTCAGCAGTTCAATCTGTTCCCGCAGATGAGCGCTCTGGAGAACGTCATGTTCGGCCCGGTTCATACGCGAGGAACGAGTCGAGCCCAGGCACGTCAGGAAGCCCTGGATCTGTTGGCCAAAGTGGGGCTGGCTGAGCGGGTCAATCATTATCCCAACGAGTTGTCCGGTGGCCAGCAGCAGCGGGTGGCCATCGCCCGCGCCCTGGCCATCAAGCCCAAACTCATGCTGTTTGATGAGCCGACGTCCGCGCTGGACCCGGAGTTGCGCCAGGAAGTGCTCAAAGTCATGCAATTGCTGGCTGAGGAAGGCATGACCATGGTGGTGGTGACTCATGAGATGGATTTTGCACGTCGTGTCGGCAGCCGCCTGATCTTTATTGATCAGGGACGGGTGGCCCATGACGGCCCCCCGGCCGAGCTGCTCAGCCATCCTCCCAGCCAGCGTTTGAAGGACTTCCTGCAACACGTGGCCTAAAGCCCCGCGCAGGATGGCCGCAAAAAAGCCCTTCGGCATATTGGCAGTTGAGCCAGATGCCCGAAGGGCTTTTTGGTGACGGTGCAGCCTGCACGCGTCAAGCTGAGCCTATGCTCAGCGAGAAGGCGTCACGTAGATCGTACGCGTGGCAACCACGCGGTTCGCACCGTCGGGTTTGATGCGGATGGTGACCTGGCGGGGCGTAAAGCCCGCGGGCAGCTCTGCAGTACCGTTGATGTAGGCATAGCGGCCCACGCTGACCGTCTGGCTGGGCAGGTCCACATTGCCGGAGCGGCCATTGCTGTACCGGCCGGCGGCGACAAACTCCATGGTGCCCTTGAATTCGGTCTCTTTGCCCTTGTCCTGCATCAGCAGTACAAAATGATTCAACTGGCCGTCCTGGACGGTGAACTCGGCAGCGCGAATGCCGGGTGAGGTGCCCCGTGGGTCGGGCGGCATGGCATCGGCAAACAAGGCAATGTCTTTTTCCAGCTTGGCGACCATAGCCTGCAGCTCGCTGGTCTGTTTATCCAGCCTGTCCTCTTTCTGGCTGACGTCCTCCAGTTCACGACTGGTCTGGTTCAACTGAGCTTGCAGACGCTGCTTTTCAGCATTGGCGCTGTTCAGATCATAGTGCAGCTGTTCCGACTGCTCCACGGTCAGACGTGTGGGGCCATAACTTTGTTGCAAGAACAGCAGGCCGCCGGCGCCCAGGGCGATACCGGTCAGCAGCAGGACAAACCAGCGTGGGATGCGGCGTTTTCGACGGCTGGAGCCGTAGGCGGTGGGCTTGAATACGGTGCGTTTGGAGGAACCAAGCATGAGAACAGACGTTCCTGTCAGACAAGGGACTCAAGACAGCTCAAGTCCTGATTACAAAACCCATTAGCATAGACGTCATTGGGGCGAGGAAGGCGCGGATAGCTGGCTTTGTTGCCCTTTGTTGTGCTTGGAAACGTCTGCCAGCTAGCCGGGAAATCTCAGTTTACTGTGAGGGTGCCCGCGATTCCAAGTATTGGTTTAACTGTGCAAGGCGCTCGGGGGTGCCAATATCCATCCAGAAGCCTGCATGCAGAGTACCCAATACCTGTTTTCGTGCGATGGCCGCATGCAACAGCGGAGCTGCTTTGGCTGGCTGGCCTTTGGGCAACTGCGCAAAGAGCTCGGGCTTGTAGACCCCGATGCCGCTGAGTGTGGCACTCTGGGCGTTTGCGCAGGTTTTGGCGCATAGGTGCGCTTGACCATCCAGCATGCCAAAGTCCCCATCGGGATGGTGGGGCGGGTTCGGGGCCAGAACCAGCCAGGCCAGTTCCGGGCCTGTGTGCAGGCGCTCGGCCATGGCAAAAGCCTGCGCAAGGTTCCAGTCTGACCAGATATCCCCATTCATCAGCAAGAAAGGCTGACCCTGGAAAAAATCAAGCGCCTTGGCAATACCGCCGGCTGTCTCCAGAGCCGATGGCTCCGGGGAGTAGCTCAGGTGCAGTCCCCATTGGCTGCCATCGCCCAGGGTGGATTCAATCTGCTCACCCAGCCAGGCGTGGTTGATGATGACCTCACGAAAACCGGCTTTGGCCAGAGCCCGCAAATGCCAGACGATCAAGGGCTGGCCACCTGCCGGAATCAGGGGTTTGGGGCAGGTATCGGTCAAGGGCCGCATGCGCTCACCGCGACCGGCTGCCAGAATCATGGCACGCATTAGACGGTCATGCCCAAAACAGTCTGGCGTCCTTCCAGACGGTTGAGCAGGCGCAGCAGGCCGTTGAAGCTTTCGTAGCGGCTGGCAACCTGATGAACGTAGCCCAGCAGGCGTGGCATGTGGTCCAGATAGTGATGTTTCCCGTCACGCAGGGACAGGCGGGCGAATACGCCCAAAATACGTAGATTGCGTTGCAGGCTCATCCACTCGTATTGCTGGTGGAACACGGCAAAGTCAGCAGGGACGTCCAGGCCCGCTTCCATGGCCGCCTGCCAGTAGCGAATTGCCCAGTCCAACTGCTGTTCCTCGGTCCAGGTGACGCGTGCGTCCATGACCAACGAAGCAATGTCATAGGTGATGGGGCCAGCCAGCGCATCCTGGTAATCGATGACGCCCGGCTCAGTCTGGCCGGGTAGGGGCATCATCAGATTAGGGCTGTGAAAATCCCGGTGTACGAGTACAGTAGCGCTTTGTACATTGGCCTGAACCAGCTCTGCAAAGGTTTTGCGCAGCATGTTATGGTCTTTTTCGCTCAGTTCGAACTGGCGATGCTTTTGTACGTACCATTCGGGAAAGACTTGCAGCTCCTCGAGCAGGCGCTGTTCGTTGTAGGGCGGCAGGCCGGTGGTGTCGGCTTGTTGCAGTTTCACCAGGGTCAACAGCGTACTGCGGTACAGTTTGTCCAGCTCGCTTTGGGGCATGGGGGTTTTCAGCGCGGTCTGGAAGTTGTCCTGGCCCAGATCACTGAGCAACAAAAAGCCTTGTTCGGTATCGGCGGCCAGGATGTCAGGGACATGGATGCCCGTCGGGGCCAGCAATTGGGTGACCTGTACAAAGGGCTTGCAGTCTTCGGTTGCAGGGGGCGCGTCCATCAGAATCAGGCTGCGGTTCTGGGCTTGCAAACGAAAGTAGCGGCGAAAGCTGGCGTCGCTGGAGGCCGCTTGCAGGCTGTCCAGATCCAGCCCGAATTGGGTTTTCAGGGTGTTGAGCCAGGTGATCGCTTGCTGCAAACGAGGATCGGCAGCGGCAGAAATAGAAGCAGACATAAATAAAAGGAAGCAGAAGAACGTAACGGATTAGTGTTTAGCAGTGCCGCTAAACGGCAGGCTTAACTATAATACCGGGTCGCCAGGGTTTTTCACCTGGTACGAGCAAATGCAGGACACAACTGGAGGCGCGGTCTTAGTGCGAGTTGCGACGTTGTATACCGTCTTGATGATGACAGGCATGGGGCTTGCCCAGGCCGAGTCATCCGTGCGTCCGTCTTTAAAGACGTCCCCCAGCTTGCAGGTGCGCAATCTTCAGGAAGAAGACATGGCCGTCTATCTGATAGGCGACCAGATGAAAACCCTGGAGGACGGCACCTTGCGTCTGGAAGGCGGCGCGCAGGTGCGTCGTATTGATTCTGTCGTCAAAGGCGACCGCATCGACTACCAGGAAAAAACCGGCCAGGTGCAGGTGCGTGGCAATGGCCTGATCATGCGTGACGGTGCCCTGGTGCGCAGTCCTGAGTTTGATTACAACCTGGATGCAGACACCGGGCGCATGTCCTCTCCGGAGTTCTGGCTGGGGGCAAGCGGCGGCAGTGGAACGGCGACCCAGGCGGACATTCTCAACTCCAACCATATGCGTCTGGCCGATGTGAATTACTCCGGCTGCCCGTGTCCCGACCCTGCCTGGTACATCCGCTCCCCCAAGGTGGATCTGTATTCCAAAGAAAACGAAGGGGTGGCGCGCAATGGTGTGCTCTACTTTAAAGGCGTGCCGCTCCTGTATTCGCCCTACCTGACCTTTCCGCTGCGCAAGGAGCGTAAATCGGGTTTTCTGCTGCCCACTTATGGCATGACGACGCGGGGCGGTCTGGACCTGACGGTACCGTATTACCTGAATCTGGCCCCCAATTACGATGCCACCCTGGCCCCTCGTTTGATGAGCAAGCGTGGCGCCATGTTGGGCAGCGAGTTCCGGTATCTGGGTGACAGTTTCTCGGGGGAGCTGACCGGCAATTATTTGCCTGATGACAAGGAGCTGGGCTACAAGCGCTGGCTGTTCATGGGACAGTATCGCCAGAATCTGCCTGCCAGTTTCTACCTGAATGCCGACATCCGCCGCGTCTCGGATGATGATTATTTCCGCGACTTCAGCAGCTTTGGCCTGAACGACTCCACGATCCAGGATCTGGCCAGCACGGTCACCCTGGGTTGGGCAGGTTCCAAATATTTTCGCGCTCACGTTAGTGGGACCCGCTATCAAACCCTGCAGGACGCCACCAGCAACTACCGTCAGCCGCAATACGACAAGTTGCCGGAATGGTATCTGGGCGCCTCTCGCTATAACTGGGGCGGCTTTGATGTGGTCAGCGATAACTACGCGACTCGTTTCCGCTTGCCGTTCTACAGTGGCAATCTGAGCGAATTTGACGATATGCGCAGTACCCGTCTGGCGCCAGATGGTACGCGTTTATCGTCCTATACGACGGTCGCTTACCCTATCATCCGCCCGGGTTGGTACATCACGCCCAAAGCTGGCTTGCACATGAGCCAATACCAGACCGACTGGTATGTGGGTGATCCTAGCCCTTACATGGCCAAGTACGCTGGGCGTTCCCGCACGCAGAGCCGTGTGTTGCCCATCCTGTCCCTGGACTCGGGCATGACCTTCGAGCGCAATACCACCTTGTTTGGCAACGACTCCATTCAGACCCTGGAGCCGCGTGTGTACTACCTGTACGTGCCCTATCGCGATCAGTCCACGCTGCCCGTGTACGACACCAGTCTGGCCAGCTTCAACTTTGCCCAGGCATTTAGCGAAAATATCTTCTCGGGTGGCTGGGACCGGATTTCCAATGCCAATCAGGTGACGGTCGGTTTGACCTCCCGCTGGCTGGATGCCGATACCGGGTATGAGCGTCTGGTCTTGCAAGCGGCACAGCGCCTGTATTTTGACAAGCAAACGGTCACCCTGAGTGACGAAAAGGCGCGTACCAGTACGCGTTCGGACTATCTGGTGGGGGCCAGCGCGGCCTTGACCAACACGTTTTCGGTCAACTTTGATGCCCAGTTCAATCCGGATGAGAGTCGTCGCAACCGCCTGACGTCCGGCATTCGCTGGCGGCCCAAGCGTCTTGCCACGCTGGGGGTGAACTACCGCTACGAACGTGATCCGCGTCAGGTTGTCGATCCGACCTTTACGCCGCTTGAAGAAGATCAGCGTGGCAAAGAATATGTTTCCATGACAGGCCAATGGCCCCTGAGCAACAGACTGTATGCAGTAGGACGTTACGACTATTCCATTCAGGAAAGTCGTGGTACACAAACTGTGTTGGGCCTGGAGTACAAAGGCGACTGCTGCTGGGCGGCGCGCGTGGTTCTGCAACGCTATGCGGTTTCGGCCAGGGAAACCAATAAAGCCATGTTCTTCCAGCTGGAGTTGTCCGGTCTGGGTGGCATTGGCAACGACCCCATCAAATTGCTGCGTGATCGCGTGATCGGCTATGAACCCATCTCGGACCCCGTACAGGAAAAAATGATTCATGAGAGGTATGAATAATATGCGTTTCAGCTTGAAAAACCGCACCCTGTCATTGGCCCTGATGGCCGTCATGGGTCTGGGTACGACCCAAATGGCACAGGCGCAGTCCAAGCCCGCCGCATCCAACAAGACGTCCACGGCCGCGCCCCAGTTTGTGGATGGCATCGCTGCCGTCGTCAATGACGAGGTGATTACCCTGCGTCAAGTGGACCAGGAGGCAGCGCAGGTGCTGGCGCAGTTAAAACAGCAGAAAATTCCTGCCCCGGATCAGGAGATATTGCGCAAACAGGTTCTCCAGCGTCTTATCAATGAACGCCTGGAGCAGCAGGAAGCGCGTGCCATGGGGATTTCTGTCGGCCCCCAGCAGGTGGAAGAGGGCGTGCGTATGATTGCCTCGCGCAACAATATGACGGAAGCCCAGTTGCGTGCCGAAATCGAAAAAAATGGTATTAGCTGGGAGCAGTACCGCGCCAATCTGAAACAGGAAATTTTGCTGGATCAATTGCGCATGCGCGCTGTGGACAGCAGCATCAATATTACGGATGCCGATATTGACATTTATCTGCGCTCTCAAGGCGGCGCCGGTTTAGGCAATCTGGGGCAGTCTGCGGCACAAAGTCAGGATGCGCCGGTGAGCCTGGCACAAATCCTGGTGCGGGTGCCTGAAAGTGCCAATTCCAGCGAAGAAGCCCGTTTGCGTACCAAGGCCGAGGGCTTGTTGGCTCAGGCCCGTTCAGGGGCGGATTTTGCCGGTCTGGCTGCTTCCAGTTCGGATGGGCAGGAGGCGCTGAGTGGCGGCGTCATGGGCACCCGTCCCTTGTCGGACTGGCCGGACCTGTTCGCGCAGGCGGTGCAGGATCTGGCCCCTGGGCAGGTGTCCAATCTGATTCGCAGTGGACAAGGCTTTCATATTCTGAAGGTGCTTGAACGTGGCGGCAGTGCTCCCGCCAATACCTCACCCGTACCGGGTGCGGCGGCGGTTCAATCTGGCCCCATGATGGTGACTCAGACTCATGCTCGTCATATTCTGGTCAAACTCTCCAAGGTCATGACCTCGGAGCAGGCTCGTCAGCGTATTGAGCAACTGCAAGAACGTCTGCGTAATGGCGAATCTTTCCAGGATCTGGCCAAGCGCTACTCGGAAGACAGCAGCGCACCACAAGGTGGCGATCTGGGCTGGCTCTCGCCAGGGGAAACCGTGCCTCCGTTTGAGCAGGCCATGAACAAGCTGCAGCCCGGCAATGATACGGCAGTCGTGGAATCCCAGTTTGGCTGGCACCTGATCCAGGTTATTGAGCGTCGCACGCGCAATATGGAAGATGAGTACAAACGCATGCAAGCCCGTCAGGCACTGTTCCAGCAGCGTGCCGAGCCTGCGTTTGAGGATTGGCTGAACAGCCTGCGCGGCCGTGCCTATATTGATAACCGTCTGGACCCCGAGTCCAGCACCCGCCGTCGCTAAGGACAAGTATGGCCCAGCATCAGGCGCGCAAGCGCTTTGGACAGAATTTTCTGGAAGATGAGGCCGTCATCGACCAGATCATCCGTGCGATTGGCCCTCGGCCCGTCGATAATATGGTGGAAATCGGTCCGGGCCTCTCCGCCCTGACCCGGCCTCTGACGCAAGCGCTGGAGCGCCTGCGGGTGGTCGAGATTGACCGTGATCTGGCCGCGCGGCTGCGCAATCACTACTCGCCCAGCAAGCTGGAGATCATCGAGGCCGACGCGCTCAGTGTGGATTTTGGTGCATTAGGGCCGAATCTGCGCATTGTCGGCAATTTGCCCTATAACATTTCCAGCCCATTGCTGTTTCATTTGCTGGAATACGCGGATGCAGTGGTGGATCAGCATTTCATGCTGCAACGCGAAGTGATCGACCGCATGGTTGCCCAGCCCGGCTCGTCGGATTACAGCCGTCTGTCGGTAATGCTGCAGTCGCGCTACCGCATGGTCAAACTGTTTGAAGTGCCTCCCGAGGCCTTCAATCCACCGCCACGCGTGGTATCTGCCGTGGTGCGTATGGTGCCGTTGCCTGCGGATCGGCTTCAGGCGCGCGATGCGGGTGTATTCAGTCGGGTTGTGGCTAGGGCCTTTGCGCAAAAGCGCAAGATGTTGCGGGGTGGCCTGGGAGACTGGACGCCGCATATCGATTGGGATGGCCTGGGTATCGCACCCACCAGCCGCCCTGCTGATTTGTCTTTGGCGGACTATATAGCCTTGGCAGATCATCTGATGGATAAAGGCGTCGTGCAAGTTGCCTGATAATAAAAAAGCCCCGCGAGGGGCTTTTTTATTTGTCCCCGCCTAGCCGAAGAACCAATAACAAACGGCGATGGCGGCCAGCACGCCAGCCAGATCAGCCAGCAAGGCGCAGGAGACCGCATGGCGAGCGCGTTGGATGCCCACCGCTCCAAAATACACGGCCAATACATAAAAGGTTGTTTCCGTGCTGCCTTGTACCGTAGCCCCCAGGAGTGCGGGGAAGCTGTCTACCCCATGATGCTGCATGGTTTCGATCAGCAGGGCGCGGGCTGCCCCAGCCGAGAAAGGTTTGACCAGAGCCGTCGGCAAGGCATCGATGAAACGAGTGTCCAGACCGGTCAGGTTGACCAGCCAGCGGATCATGTCCAGGACGATATCCAGCGCGCCTGAGCTTCTGAGCACGCCGACGGCACACAGCATCGCAACCAGATAGGGCAGCAAGTCCCTGGCAACGGCAAAGCCTTCTTTGGCGCCCTCCACGAAGGTTTCATACAAGGGGATGTTGCGACGCCACCCTATCAGTAGGAACAGCCAGATAATGGACAGCAAGGTCAGGTTGCCCAGCAGGGAAGACAGCGACTGAATGGCGGCCGCGCTCAGGGTGGCCAGCAAGGCCATGAACGAACCCAGAATAAGCGCAAACACCCCGAACCACAGCATCAGCACCGGATCAAACAGACGCAGGCGCTGTACCAACGCGACGCTGAGCAGTCCTGCCAGCGAGGAGGCGGTGGTGGCCAACAGAATGGGCAGAAACACCATGGTCGGGTCAGGCGCGCCCTGTTGAGCCCGATACATGAAGATGCTGATGGGGATCAGTGTCAGCGACGAGGCATTGAGCACCAGAAAAAGGATCTGGGCATTGGTGGCCGTGTCAGGATGCGGGTTCAGTGTTTGCAGCGACTTCATGGCACGCAGACCGATGGGAGTCGCCGCATTGTCCAGACCCAGACCGTTGGCGGCGAAGTTCAGGGTGATCAGACCCAGGGCCGGGTGACCGGCGGGCACGCCAGGCATGAGGCGGCTAAACAGCGGGCCCAGCCAGCGTGCCAGCGTATCGATCAGCCCGGCTTTCTCGGCGATCTTCAAAAACCCCAGCCACAGGGTCAGCGTGCCAAAAAGCAGCAGCATGAGTTGGACGGACAGGGCAGCCATATCGAACAGGCTACGCACCATCTGCGCAAAAATTTCGCTATTTCCCCCTACCAGCCATTGGTAAAAACCGCTGACAGCGGCAATCAGGAAGAAAAACAGCCAAAGAGTATTGAGCATAGTGTTGGCAGTAAGCAGGGCAGGGAAAAGCCAGACTAGATTGTCGCAGAATCCAGCCCGGTTTTATCGGCTACGGTATGTAAGGGTATTGGCACAAGCAGTCGCAAAACACGCATGGGAGTCAGAGCGCTGCCTGTTGGATGAGGTTTGCCTAAGGCACACAGCCCAAGGGCGCTCTTGATTCACAGGGAAAGAAGCGGTAGGTAACGGCTTATTGGTAAAACGGAGAGTGGACGACAGCAAGACGGCTCGGAAAGAGTGGCAAGCAGCAGGGGGGCGGGAACGTGGCGTGGAAGGCGGGACCGGCAAGGGGCGGTGTGAAAGAGACGTGGAAAGACAGTGCGTCAGAAAGAGAGAGGAGGTACAAAGGATCGGGAGGAAAGGAAGGGGTGCAGCAGCCCGCGGGCAAGGCGTGTCATCACTGAGACGTTTTGACGGCCAGACAATCAAAAACCGGCCTCTCAAGGCCGGTTCCGTTGGCTTTAATCCACGCGCCCTTTGGCCTGGATCAGTTCAATTTTATAGCCGTCCGGATCTTCCACAAAAGCAATCACGGTCGTGCCGTGCTTCATGGGGCCGGCTTCGCGTACCACCTTGCCACCACGGGCCTTGATGTCCTCACAGGCTTTGTAGGCATCGGGCACTTCCAGTGCAATGTGGCCGTAGCCATTGCCCAGATCATAAGAAGGGGTGTCCCAGTTGTGGGTCAGTTCCAGCACAGCGGCTTCGGATTCGTCCTGATAGCCCACAAAAGCCAGTGTAAAGCGGCCGTCCGGGTAGTCGGACTGGCGCAGCAGCTTCATGCCCAAGACCTCGGTGTAAAAGGCCAGAGAACGGTCCAGATTGCCGACACGCAGCATGGTGTGCAGGATACGCATAAGGTAGAGCTCCTAGAGTTCAACCTGCCTTAAAGCAGGGGCAGGGTGCCTGGATCATACTGTCGTAGCTGATTGCGCGCATGGACAAAATCAGGATAGAGCGTTTCGACTAAGGCCCAGAAACGCGGACCGTGATTCATCTCTTGCAGATGCGCGACCTCGTGAGCGACGACGTAATCAATGATGGATGGGTGAAAGTGTATCAGGCGCCAGTTCAGCATAATCGTTCCGTCGCTATTGCAGGACCCCCAGCGTTTGGCGGGGGCGGCCAGACGTAATTTGCTGGCGCGCAGGCCTGACAGGTCCAGGTAGTGTTGCAGCCGCTGCTCAAACCACTGTTTGGCCTGTTTCTGCAGCCAGGCCTGAGTCAGCTCTTGAACGCGCAACGGCTCCGCATCGACTGGCAGGGGAAGCAATAGGCGCTGGCCCTGCCGGATCTGGCCCAGTATGCCCTCGAAATGAATCTGTTGAACCTGCGGGTCCAGGCCAAGACGGATCGGTGTTCCCATAAAAGGCAGGGTATCGCCATCGACCCACTGCAGGCTTTGCAACGCCAATTGTTCGCGACGCTGTTGGTACTCGCGCAGCTTGCGCAGTATCCAGGCGCTTTTGCTATGCAGAATTTGTTCGGCCTGGCTGAGTTTGACCCAGGAGGGCAGAGCGACGGTCAAGCCACTGTCATTGATAGTCAGGCCTAAAGTGCGGCGACGCGAGCGCTTGAGCTGATAACCGATAAGTTGACCCTCAAGCTGCACCTGCTGCCACTGTACGCCTTCGGGCAGGGTCTCGGGCCGAACCGTTAAATCAGCTTGGGGTGACACAGCAGAACCGGCAGGCGGCCGGGCGGGCCGCTGCGCCGGGTGGGGGAAGGCCGTGTCAGGAAACAGGGCCAGTTGTGGGGGGACCGTCATAGCGTTCCGGATTCAAGACGCGCATTTCGGTTTCAATCCAAGTTTGTACGCGTTGGTTGACTTCTTCAGGGGTCAAGCCCGTGGGATCAATGGGCGGCCCAAAGGAGATAGTAACCAAGCCCGGCGTCTTGATAAAGGCATTGCGACGCCAGCATTCGCCCGCGTT
The DNA here is from genome assembly GCF_019343455.1 of Alcaligenes ammonioxydans. NCBI lineage: Bacteria > Pseudomonadati > Pseudomonadota > Betaproteobacteria > Burkholderiales > Alcaligenaceae > Alcaligenes > Alcaligenes ammonioxydans. The sequence continues at coordinate 847,827 of NZ_CP049362.1, forward strand.
GTGCGCCACAGGGATGACCGGTGTGCCCGTACGGCTGGCCAGCAAGGCGCCGCCCATTTTGTAGCGGCCTGTCGTGCCTGGTGCGGTGCGGGTGCCTTCGGGAAACAGCAAGGGCCAGCGGCCTTCGTCAATGCGTTGTTGGCCAATCTTGATGACTTGTTCAAAGGCATCGCGGCCTTTGGCACGGTCAATCGGGATCATGCGCAGCAAAGCCAGCCCCCAGCCAAAGAAGGGCACTTTGTGCAGCTCGCGCTTGTAGACAAAGCACACCTGGCGCGGCATGTACGAGGGAAAGAACAGTGTTTCCCAGGCCGACTGGTGCTTGGACAGGATGATGGCCTTGCCATCAGGCAGGTTTTCCCAGCCTTTGGTCTGCCAGCGTATCCCCAGGATCGTGCGCGCACCCCAGATAGCCAGGCGTGGCCAGCCGGTCGTAAAGCGATAGCGTATATCTAGCGGCAAAGGGGCGATGAGCAGGCAGGCAAATGCGTAGGGAATGACGGTGATCAACAAGAACAGTTGATAAAGTGAAGCGCGGATAATGCCCATATCAGTTTCCGTGGAGCCATTTGTCGACAACAGCGGCCAGGTCGGCCTCGACGCGCGTGCCTTCGGGCAAGCCGCCTTTCTCTAAAGTACGCATGCCTTTGCCAGTCTGGACCAGCCAGGGTGCACAACCGGCCTGGCTGGCCGCTTGCAGATCGCGCAAGGAATCGCCTACCGAGGGTACGGTTTGCAGGTTTATTTCATAGCGCTGTGCAATGTCGCGAAACATGCCGGGGGCAGGCTTGCGGCAGGCGCAGCCATCATCGGGACCGTGCGGACAAATAAAGATGGCGTCGATCAAACCGCCCAGCAAGGCCAGCTCCCGACGCATCTTGGCGTGGATGGCGTTTAGCGTGGTCATGGAAAACAGACCACGCGCCAGACCGGACTGGTTGGTGGCAATCACCACCTTCCAGCCGTTTTCGGTCAGGCGGGCCAAGGCCTCCAGACTGCCTGGAATGGCCTCCCACTCTTGCGGGCTTTTGATAAAGGCATCGCTGTCATGGTTGATGACACCGTCCCGATCAATGATGGCAAGTTTCACTAGTTGGCCAGCCTGGAAAGATCCGCAACCTGGTTCATCAGTGCATGCAGCTTGGCAAGCAGGGCCAGACGGTTGGCGCGGATGGCTGGGTCTTCGGCCATGACCATGACGTCCTGGAAGAAGTTGTCCACGGCACCACGAGCCTGGGCCAGGGTGGCCAGGGAGGCGTCAAATTCACCCGCTTCAAACTGGGCCTGGGCCACAGGCTGCAATTCCTGAATCTTGGCAGCCAGCTCGCGCTCGGCTGGTTCGACCAGCAGCTTGTCGTCCAGCGTTGCCAGTTCGCCTTCGGCTTTCTTGAGCAGATTGCTGACGCGCTTGTTGGCAGCTGCCAGGCTCTCGGCTTCAGGGCGCTGGGCAAAGGAGGCGCAAGCCTGTATACGGGCGTGCACCTGCTCCAGCGGTGGACGCAGCGCCAGCACGGCATCCACCACGCTGCGCTCGTAATCGTTGCTGAGCTGGTTACGGTAGCGTTCATAAATGAAGGCTTGGACCGCATCGACCGTGTCAGCAGCCAGCACGCCATCCTTGAAGAAGGAGGCAGTGGTGTTCAGCAGGGTATCCAGATTCAGGCGGTTGGCCTTCAATTGGGCACCGGCCTGCAATTGCTCGTAGGCGCTGATCAGGCCCAGGGCCGCACGGCGCAGGGCGTAAGGATCGCGCTCGCCGGTTGGAGCCAGACCAATGCCCCAGATACCGACCAGAACTTCGGCACGCTCAGCCAGGAACAGAATGGCTTGAGTCAGGCTGGCTTCTGTGACGGGCTGGTCCAGACGGTGACGGTATTGCTCGCGAATCGCCAGCACGATGTCCTCGGGCTCGCCATCGCCTTGGGCGTAGTAAGCCCCCATCACGCCTTGCAGCTCGGGGAATTCGCCCACCATATTGGAGTTCAGGTCTGCCTTGGCCAGAAGGGCGGCACGACGGGCGTGCTCTTCATTGGCACCCAGTTGCTTGGCGATGTAGCCAGCCACGGATTGCAGACGCTCGATACGGTCCAGCTGCGAACCCAGTTTGTTGTGGTACACGCTGCCAGCCAGTGTAGGAACACGTTCGGCCAGCGTCTGTTTGCGATCGGTTTCAAAGAAGAACTGGGCGTCCGCCAGACGGGGGCGAACCACGCGCTCGTTACCTTCGATGATGTTGCTGGGATCGTCCACCTTCATATTGCTGACGATCAGAAAGCGGTTGGTCAGTTTTTGTGTGGCAGGGTCAAACAGCGGGAAATACTTTTGATTCAGACGCATGGTCAGAATCAGACATTCGGACGGCACTTGCAGGAACTGCTCGTCAAACTGACCCACGTACACCGTAGGGTATTCGACCAGAGCCGTCACTTCGTTCAACAGGGCTTCCACCTCGGGGTCATTGCCCAGTGTGGCGTTCAGGCGCTTGGCTTCGGCTTCCAGTTCTGTGCGAATTTGCTCGCGACGCGTTTCGAAGGAAGGAACCACCCAGCCTTGCTCCTGAACTTGGGCGACCCAGCTATCGGCATCACGGATGTCGAAGGGGGCGTCACACAGGAAGCGGTGGCCGTGTGTCTGGCGACCGGCTTGCAGGCCCAGCGCGCTGACGGGAACAATCTCTGAACCCCACAGGGCGACCAGACCGTGGGCAGGGCGCACAAAGCGGACGCTGCTGACACCATCGGCCAACTGGTAACGCATCACTTTAGGGATGGGCAGGTGGGTGATGGACCATTCCAGGGCTTCCTGCAGGCCATCCTTCAGAACGGCGCCGGTGGCAATGCCGCTGGCGTACAGGTAGTCCTGCTTGCCATCGGACTCGCGCAGCAGATCGCTGGCCTTCAGATGTTCCAGACCTTTGGCGGCCAGACGCTTGGCCAGGGCCGGGGCGATTTCCCCATTGGCATCCAGGCCGATATGGGCGGGCATCAGTTTTTCGGTATAAGGCTGGTCTTCAGCCTGCTGGTAGGCGGCGCTGAACCAGGCAGCCAGACGGCGTGGCGTAGCGTAAGCACGCACTTCGCAGTTTGGGGCCAGCAGGGCCTGTTCGCTCAATACTTTTTGCAGACCGTCACTAAAGGCCTGTCCCAGCTGTTGCAGCGCCTTGGGGGGCAGTTCTTCAGTAAAGAGTTCAATCAGCAAAGGCTGTGTCGTGGAGGCGTTCATTACTTGGCCTCCGGGGATGTGTTGCTCAGCATGGGGAAACCTAGGCGTTCGCGGGAGTCGTAGTAAGCCTGTGCGACAGCGCGGGACAGATTGCGGATACGGCCAATATAGGCAGCGCGCTCAGTCACACTGATGGCGCCGCGGGCATCCAGCATATTGAAGGTGTGGGCAGCTTTCAGCGTTTGTTCGTAGGCAGGCAGGGCCAGCGGCACATCGATGATGCGCTTGGCTTCGGCTTCGTAGTCGTTAAAGTGCGCAAACAGAACGTCGGTGCTGGCGTGCTCGAAGTTGTAGGTGGACTGCTCCACTTCGTTCTGGTGGAACACGTCGCGGTAGTAAATACGCTGGCCGTTGTGACCTTCGGTCCAGACCAGATCGTAGACGCTTTCCACGCCTTGCAAGTACATGGCCAGACGTTCCAGACCGTAGGTGATTTCGCCCGTGGTTGGCGTGCAATCCAGGCCGCCTACTTGCTGGAAGTAGGTGAACTGGGTGACTTCCATGCCGTTGAGCCAGACCTCCCAGCCCAGACCCCAGGCGCCCAGCGTGGGGTTCTCCCAGTCATCTTCCACAAAGCGGATGTCGTGCGCCTTGGGGTTGATGCCCAGGGCCTCCAGCGAGCCGATGTACAAGTCCAGAATGTTTTCAGGCGCAGGCTTGAGCACGACCTGAAACTGGTAATAGTGTTGCAGGCGGTTGGGGTTGTCGCCGTAGCGCCCGTCCTTGGGACGGCGTGAAGGCTGCACATAGGCCGCGCGCCAGGGCTCGGGGCCAATAGCCCGCAAAAAGGTTGCCGTATGGGAGGTTCCTGCACCGACTTCCATGTCGTAGGGCTGAAGCAGAGCGCATCCGTGCTTGTCCCAGTATTGCTGGAGCGTAAGTATGATTTGCTGAAAGGTGAGCATGAGCAATGGCCAGTAAAGCGAGAATCTGCAAAATTTTTCTATTTTAGCGTGAACTGCGCCCTTACAGCAGAAAAGCGCCTGCAATGCCTGGTTTTGGCCGTCCGGACTACGGGCAAGCGCTGTTTGTACCGGGCGGTCAGCTGGCATTTGGACGTATCATATGCGTTTGTCCAAATACTGCTTATTTGCTGGCCTGATTCCCGAGCGGGAGCCCGGGCCGCAATTTACAGGAGGCTAGGTCCATGAGTGAGCTTGTCACGCTAGAGCGTAAAGGCAAGGTATTGTTGATTACCTTGAACCGTCCCGAGGCACGTAATGCCATTAACCTGGAAACGGCCCAGGCGCTGGCCCAGGCGCTTGACGCGTTCGACGCCGACTCCACTATTGCCGTGGGCGTGCTGACGGGCGCAAACAACACATTTTGTGCTGGTATGGATCTGAAGGCCTTTGCCAAAACGGGTCAGCGTCCCTATGTGGGTGACCGTGGCTTTGCGGGTATTTGCGAACGTCCACCCGCCAAGCCCCTGATTGCCGCGGTGGAAGGCTACTGTCTGGCGGGCGGCTTTGAGATTGCCCTGTCCTGTGACCTGATTGTGGCTGCCAACAATGCCAACTTTGGTCTGCCTGAAGTCAAGCGTGGCATTGTGCCCGGTTCCGGCGGCATGGTGCGTTTGCCCAGTCGCATTCCGTACCACATGGCCATGGAGATGGTGCTGACTGGCGGCATGTACCCGGCTGCCCGTATGGCCGAACTGGGCCTGGTCAGCCGTCTGGCCGAGCCCACCCAAGCCACTGAGCAGGCGTTGGAGCTGGCCGCCCAGATTGCTGCCAATGGTCCGTTGGCCGTGCAAACCGCCAAAAGCATTATTTCCCAGTCGCGCGACTGGCGTCAGGCGGATCTGTTTGATCTGCAGCGCCCTCGCATCGCCGGCATCTTCACCTCTGCAGACGCCAAAGAAGGCGCGACGGCTTTTGCCGAGAAGCGCGAGCCTGTCTGGCAGGGCAAGTAGTTTCCCCTTGTTCATCCCGTTTTTGATATTGACGCCACCATGACCACCATTAAAGAAGACGATCTGATTCAGTCCATCGCCGACGCGGTGCAGTTCATCAGTTACTACCATCCCACTGATTATCTGGAGCATCTGGCCCGCGCCTACGAGCGTGAGCAGAACCCGGCGGCCAAAGATGCCATCGCCCAGATCCTGACCAACTCGCGCATGTGCGCCGAGGGCCACCGCCCCATCTGTCAGGACACCGGGGTGGTGAACGTATTCCTGAAAGTGGGGATGGGTGTGCGTTTCGATACCCAGCGCTCCTTGCAGGAGCTCTGTGACGAGGGGGTGCGTCGCGGTTATCTGAATCCGGATAACCCGCTGCGGGCCTCCATCCTGAACGACCCTCTTTTCACGCGCAAGAACACGCGCGACAACACCCCCTGTATCGTGAATGTCGAGCTGGTCGCCGGCGATCAGGTTCATATTCAGGTTGCAGCCAAGGGCGGTGGCTCGGAGAACAAGAGCAAGTTTGTGATGCTCAACCCCAGCGACTCCCTGGTGGATTGGGTTCTCAGGACCGTTCCTACGATGGGTGCGGGCTGGTGTCCTCCCGGCATGCTGGGTATTGGTGTGGGCGGCACGGCCGAAAAAGCCATGCTGATGGCCAAAGAGGCCCTGATGGAAGACATCGATATGTACGAGCTGCTGCAACGCGGCCCGCAAAGCAAGCTGGAAGAGCTGCGTATCGAGCTCTACGAGAAGGTCAATGCCCTGGGCATCGGCGCTCAGGGTCTGGGTGGTTTGACTACTGTGCTGGATGTGAAGATCAACACCTTCCCGACCCATGCCGCTTCCAAGCCTGTAGCCATGATCCCCAACTGTGCCGCGACGCGCCACGTCCATTTTTCGCTGGACGGTAACGGCCCCGCCGAGTTGGTTCCTCCTCCTTTGTCAGCCTGGCCTGACATTCACTGGGCACCGGATTACAACAAGTCCCGCCAGGTGAACCTGGACGAACTGACGCCAGAAGAGGTGGCTTCCTGGAAACCTGGTCAGACCCTGCTGCTGTCGGGCAAGATGTTGACGGGCCGTGATGCGGCTCACAAACGCATCCAGGACATGCTGGAAAAGGGTGAGTCCCTGCCTGTGGACTTCACCAACCGCGTGATTTACTACGTGGGCCCGGTTGACCCCGTGCGTGACGAAGCCGTTGGTCCAGCAGGCCCAACCACCGCTACTCGCATGGACAAGTTCACCGAGATGATGCTGTCTAAAACCGGCCTGATCTCCATGATCGGCAAGGCCGAACGCGGCCCGGCCGCCATTGAGGCCATCCGTGCTCACAAATCGGCCTACCTGATGGCCGTGGGTGGTTCCGCGTACCTGGTTTCCAAGGCCATTCGCAATGCGAAAGTGGTGGCTTTTGAAGATCTGGGCATGGAAGCCATTTACGAGTTCGAGGTTCAGGATATGCCCGTGACCGTCGCGGTGGATTCGCAAGGTGTGTCCGTGCACAACACCGGCCCCGCCGAATGGCGCAAACGTATTGCAGAGATCTCTTTGGTCGCTGTGTAAGACGTAAAGCGGGAAGCTTGGGCTTCCCGGCGTTGTTGATAAAAAACCCGCATGAGTGTTTCTGGCCTGCTTGTAAAAGCAGCGTCAGTACAGCATTCAATGCGGGTTTTCTTTGGCCTGGACACTGGCTCCTTTTAGCATCACCCGTTCAGGACCTGAGCAACAAGCCTCGCAGCCGCAAATCCAAGGCTGCCAGCCCTTTTGCCAAGCGGGCATCGTCATCCTCGTTCTGGGCTACCCAGAATGCGGTTTCGGCCAGACTGCGGTAAATCAGACAAGCCAGGGCATGGGGGGCTGCCCGTTCAATTCGGCCTTGATCCATCAGCGCCTGGTTCCTGGCTCGGCGGGCAACTGGTGCATGCGTATTGTGTGCAGGCCAATCCGGGGCTGAGCAGTGTGGGATCGGGTGTTGTGTTTCTGCTGCTCTGGGCACAGGTATTGCGTCGCCAAAACTGGATTCGGGAAGGTGGCAGGCTGTCTCTTTGGGTTTCACCAAGCGCAAGCGCGGGTTATTGCGGATTGGTATCTGGCATGCGTACTGCGACGATGATTGTCAGAACTCATTGAAATATTCTGTACATCGTTATGGTGTACGGTATAGGGATGCTTTCTGGCTGACCACCGAGGGGGCCCACACAAGCGGCCCATAGAGGTGGTCTTAATCAAGGGCCTTGTATGACGCAACTTCAGCGCTCCACCACTATTCCGCAGCTCAACCCCATGATTTGGAACACGCTTGAGCTTGTGCGTTTACGCCAGACTCCCTGGCACAAGAAACAAGCCGTGTTTGAACAATTACAGTCGCTGGGATTAGTTCAGGCCATTCCACAAACGACGCAGACTCCTTCTCCTTTTCCCGCGCCTTTGATTGCCATGTTGACCGAAGAAGGACGGCAATTGCTGGAGGCTCGCTCTCATCATCAAGAGGCATTGATCAAGCTGCTGGACGCTTGACCGTCGCTATAACGGGCCTGACGGTCAGCTGCCTGGCAGCCTGACCGGTGCAAGGTTTTCTTTTTTTGCCGAGTCGCAGGCTTGGTGACGCCGTCGCTGAAAACGGTATAATACTGTTTTTATATACAGCAATGGTGCCATGGAGCTTGCGCGCAAACTTGAGATTCTGGCTGACGCGGCCAAGTATGATGCCTCGTGCGCCAGCAGTGCGGCCCCCAAACGGGATTCCCGTGGGCGCACGGGTCTGGGCGCCAGTACCGGTGCCGGTATCTGCCACAGCTTTACGCCGGACGGACGCTGCGTTTCGCTGCTCAAGATACTGCTGACCAATTTTTGCCAGTATGACTGCCTGTATTGTGTGAACCGGCGCTCCAGCAACGTGCCACGAGCGCGTTTTCGGCCTGCAGAAGTGGTGGATCTGACGCTGGATTTTTATCGGCGCAACTATATAGATGGGCTTTTCCTGAGCTCGGGCATCATCCGCAGCTCGGACTACACCATGGAGAGTCTGGTCGAAGTGGCGCGTTCCTTGCGCGAGGATCATCATTTTCGTGGCTATATCCACCTTAAAACCATTCCGGATGCCGACCCGCAGTTGATCACGCTGGCAGGCCAGTACGCGGACCGGCTCAGCGTCAATATTGAGCTTCCCACGGATGCCGGCCTGAATCGCCTGGCTCCGGAAAAAAGCGGTCACACGATCAAGCGGGCCATGGGGGTGATTCGTCTGGCCCAGGAGCAGGCCCAGCAAGAGAAACGGCCCAAGGTGCCGGCGGGGCAAAGTACGCAGATGATCGTGGGGGCCGATGCGGCCGATGACCGCAATATTTTGCAAACCGCCCAGACGCTGTACGGGGCTTACAAGCTCAAACGGGTGTATTACTCCGCTTTTAGTCCTATTCCGGATAGTTCCTCGGCGCTGCCGGCGCAGCCGCCCCCGCTCTTGCGCGAGCACCGTCTGTATCAAGCCGATTTTTTGTTGCGCAGCTACGGGTTTCGGGCCGAGGAACTGTTTCAGAATACAGGCGACCTGCCTTTGGATATTGATCCCAAGCTGTCTTGGGCCTTGTCGAACCGGGATATTTTTCCGGTGGATCTGAACCGGGCCCCTGAACGACTGATTGCCCGTGTGCCGGGCATTGGTATTCGCAATGCCAAGCGTCTGGTGGAACTGCGTCAGATGCGGGCTATTCGATACCAGGACCTGATCCGTTTGCGTTGCTCTATCCGTACATTGCAGCCTTTTGTTGTGGTGCAGGATTATCGTCCCGGGCTAGCCGAGGCGGCCTCCGACACCTTACGTCGCATGCTGTCGAGCAATCCGCAGCAACTGAGCCTGCTATGAGGCCCGCTTGCCAGCTCTCCGTATGGCCTACACCCGGCAAGGGCAGGCCCGGATGGTAACCCTGCAGGTAGACGGGGGGTACGCTGGCTGGCGGGAACAGGCTTTACGTGCTCTGGCCGCCAGCTGGGCACCGGAACAACTTTGCTGGGCAGACTCCTTCGCGGAACCGGGGCCCAGGGCGGGGCAAATCGGGCTGGAATATGAGCTCTCCCAGTCGCTGCCCCCCGCAACTGAGGTGTTGCAAGAGCCCCAGGGGCATGAACCCGCCAACCGGCCGTCGGTCCGTATTTCAAAAGGACTGGCTGCTTTGCTGCAAGATGCGGCGTTGTGCCGTACTGCACAGCGATGGGCCTTGCTCTATCGTGTCTTGTGGCGCTGGCACCACGGTGATCGCAGTGTGGAGTCCGTGGCCGACGAGGATGGGGCGCGTTTGTATGAGATGGCCAAGGCCGTTCGCAAGGAAAAGCACGACATGATGGCGTATGTGCGGTTTCGCCATTGTGGAACGGGCCAGTTGCCTGAGTACTGGGCTTGGTTTGAGCCCGAGCACGATGTTCTGGAGTGGATCGCTGATTATTTTTCCAGACGGATGGGGGGAACCTCTTGGTGTATTGCGACGCCTCGGCGTGTGGCGCTGTGGGATGGTCATACGCTGCAGCTACGGGATGCGCCGGACGATCTGAAAGCCCGACAGGCTGGTCCGGGGCAGGACCAGGTAGAAGCCTTGTGGCTTCGTTATTACCAAAGCATTTTTAATCCCGCGCGCTTGAATGAAACGGCTTTGCAGCAGAGCATGCCGGTTCGATTCTGGAAGGGCTTGCCTGAAGCGAGCCTGATTCCGGCCATGGTCAGTGAGGCCCGTCGTGGAGCCCGACGAGTCGGCCAGTTCAGTGCGGTAAGTCAGATGCCAGGCAAGGTGATTGCGGTCCAGGCCGACCATGCACAGCCCGAACGCAGTGCGCCGTCGGTCCTGGAGGCCTGTCGTCGCTGCGGCCTTTGGGAGCACGCGACACACGGGGTGCCGGGGGAGGGCCCGGCAAGGGCCCGCATGATGCTGCTGGGGGAGCAGCCTGGCGACTACGAGGATTTGGCGGGGCGCGTTTTTGTAGGGCCTGCCGGGCAGATTCTGGATCAGGCATTGCAGCGTGCCGGTATTGAGCGCAACGCGCTGTATCTGAGCAATGCCGTCAAGCATTTCAAGTGGAAAGCGAGGGGTAAGCAGCGTTTACATGTCAGCCCCTCCCAGGCCGAAGTGCAGGCATGCGGGTATTGGCTGCAAGAGGAACTGGCGCGCCTTGAACCGGCTGTCATTGTTACGCTGGGAGCCACCGCCTTGTCTGCTTTGCTGGGGCCTGAGCGACGGCTTGCCGAATATCTGGCCAAACCTTTTCTCTGGGGGCAGACTTGGGTCATTGCGACCTGGCACCCCTCCTATGCGCTGCGTGTGGGCAATGCGGCCCGTCGTGAAGAGATTGTCAGCAGCATTGCCCAGGTGCTGCAAATGGGGTGGCAGCGGGCTGCAGAGCCGGCTGCGGACAGGGCTGAAAGCAGCCTTAGCCCAGCCGTGTGATGGCCTGGTCGCGCACCTGGGCAAGCAAGTCCTTCACGCTGCCTTGCGCCAGTTCAAGCTCAGGTGCCAGATCAGCCAGCGGAACCAGCACAAAGGCACGTTCGTGCATGCGCGGGTGTGGCACGGTCAGCCGTTCGGTGTCGATTTGTTCTTGACCGTAAAGCAACACGTCCAGATCCAGAGTGCGGGGCGCATTGCGGTACAGGCGAGTGCGACCGTGCTCTTGCTCGATGGCTTGCAGTCTGTCCAGCAAATCCTCGGGAGCCAGCGTACAGGTGAATCGGGTGACGGTGTTGACGTAGTCCGGGCCACTGGAATCCACCGGTGCGGTGCTGTAGAAGTGCGCCAGTGTCAGATCCTGGATGCCGGGAGTAGCGGCCAGCTCTGCCGCCGCGGTTTCCAGTGTCTGACGTGCCTGACCCAGGTTCGCACCCAAGGCCACATAAACCGTTGTTCCGGCTGTGCTCATGCTGCATTTCCGCTGCTGGTACTGCTGCGCTTGGCATTGGAGCGGCGTCGGCGCGTGCGACGTTGTCCGCTGCGAGAGCCCGTGGCGGTCGCTGTAGCGGGTTTGCGCACGGCAATCATGGTGCTGCGCTCCTCGTCGCCTGCATCGGCCAGATCCATCCACCACTGTGCCTGCACGCTATCGACTTCTTTGGCTTCAGCACGAAGTTGTAAAAAGTCCACAGCGGCGCGAAAACGGGGCTGTTCGGTCATGCGCCAGATTGCACGGTTGGCGATGCGTTCAAAACGCGGCTGCATGAACCAGATTTCCCGCATATCCGATTGGAAGCGCTTTTGGATCGGCATGATGCGGCTTTGCTTTTCCAGAACCAGGTCGGCTGCCTCCAGCAGGGCTTGTTGAGGATGCATGTCCTGGCTGCTGCGTCGGTCCCACTCCTGCTTGACCAGTTTCCAGAGCAGGCAGGCATAAATAAAGCTGGGGCTGACGGATTTGCCGGCGCGCACACGGGTGTCGGTACGGGCCAGGGCCATATCCAGAAATTCCGCGCCGCCGGGCAGGCGCTGAACCGGCTCCACCATAGGCAATAGTTTGCTGTGCAGGCCCAGCGCTTGCAGGCGCTGTATGCAGTCCATGGCGTGACCGCAGTTCAGCAGTTTCAGCGTCTCGTCGGCCAGACGGGACTCGGGCACGTTCTCGATCAGACGTGACAAGGAACGGATCGGCGCGTCGGTGGCTGGTTCGATGGTGGCATCGAGCTTGGAGGCAAAGCGCACGGCGCGCAACATGCGCACCGGATCTTCGCGATAGCGGGTTTGCGCATCACCAATAATGCGCACCTGACGGTTTTTCAGATCGGCTACCCCGTTGTGGTAGTCGATGACGGTCTCGGTCAGCGGGTCGTAATAGAGCGCGTTCAGCGTAAAGTCACGGCGTGCGGCATCGTCTTCGATGGTGCCGTATTCATTGTCGCGCAGGATACGGCCATGCTCGTCCGTTTGTTTGCCGCTGTCATCGGCCCGGAATGTAGAGGTCTCGATGACTTCCTGACCAAAGACCACGTGGACCAGACGGAAGCGGCGCCCAATAATGCGTGCGCGACGAAACAGAGGACGGATCTGTTCGGGCGTGGCATTGGTGGCCACATCAAAGTCCTTGGGCTCCAGGCCCACCAGCAGATCGCGCACGGCGCCACCAACGACATAGGCTTGATAGCCTTCGTGGTTCAGGACCTCGCACACTTTGATGGCATGACGCGAGACCAGACGCCGGTCTATGCCATGTTCTTCACGTGTGTAGCGGCGCGGCCCTTTGGGACGCGCGCTTTTGGCTGGTTTGAGCAGCCGATCGACAAATGTTTTTATTGTTCGCTTTAGCATGCGTCTGATTTTACGATTTGCTGTCCATCATGTCAGCGAACAAATCGATGACTTCCCAATTACGTTCGGTCGCTACGGCGCGCAGTTTGTCGCTGGGGTTGGTGGCAACGGGGTCCGTCACCACTTCCATCAGGGGCAGATCGTTGGGCGAGTCGCTGTAGAACCAGCTGCGCTCGAAGTCGGACAGGGATTTGTCCATGGTCTGCAACCATTGTTGCACGCGGGTAATCTTGCCAGCCTGAAAGCTGGGCACACCACTGATCTTGCCCGTGTAGCGACCTTCCTTCATTTCGGGGGTGGTGGCTATCAGGTGGTCCACGCCCAGCGCGGCGGCAATGGGGCGGGTCACAAATTCGTTGGTGGCAGTCACAATCGCCACCAGATGGCCCTGATCCTGGTGTTTGGCCAGCAACTCGCGGGCAGCCGGGCTGATCGAGGGCAGGATCACGGCTCGCATGAACTCGTCCTGCCAGGTCAGCAGTTCTTCCTGGCTGGCGTTGGTGAGCAGGCCCAACATGAATTCGGCCGATTCTTCGGCCGTCAACAATCCCTGGTTATAGCGTTCCATCAGTTCTTCATTCAGACGGATGGCTTGGACAGGATCGCCGACGCGGCCGGTACGGGCCAGAAAGTCTGCCCACTGGTAATCGCTATCTAAAGGAAGCAGGGTGTGGTCCAGATCAAACAGGGCAATAAAAGAAGAAGCAGTCATGACTCAACTAGAAGATTGGGTCTGGCTGTTGGCCAGAAGTTCTTTGAGCAGGGGTAAAGTGATGGGGCGTTTCTTTACCAGTGAATAGTTGTCCAGCGCATCAATCAATGCGCTCAGGCGGTTCATATCGCGATCGTAGTGAGTCAGTATCCAGCTGAGCACTTCTGCTTGCAGTTGCAGCCCGCGGGCCGCAGCCCGCTGTTGCATGGCTTCGGCCCGGTGGGCGTCCGACAGGTATTCCAGCCTGAACACCAGGTCCCACCCCAAGCGTGTGCGCAAGTCCTCGCGCACGGACATGGTTTTGGGAGCCCGGTCGCCGGAGACCAGCAGTGTGAAGGCGTCTGGCCGGGTGGCCGACTCGCGCCAGCGATTGTACAGTGCAAATACGGCAGCCTGTCCGTGCTCGTCAAAACGTTCGATATCGTCGATGGCTAAAAGGCTGGGAGGGGCTTTGTCATCGGTAGCGATGTCAAAGATGGGCTGGAAATGAGTATCTGCACTAAAATAGCGGCTGTCGTCTCGACTGGCCATCGCCCGCAGCAGATGTGTTCGACCTGCACCGGGCGGTCCCCACAGGTAAACCGCGCGTCCTGGACTACACTGACGCAGAGCCTGCAACGCAGCCTGATTCGCTCCGGCAACAAAGTTGTCCAAAGAGGCAGGCGGTGCTGGAGATATATCCAGAATCAGTTGCTCGGTCATGTGTCGTACAATTTCGTCCAACTCGCAATTTTCACATATCCCACGGCTTTTCCCATGAAAAACACTACTTCTGTTTCCTTGACCTACCGCGATGCAGGCGTGGATATCGACGCGGGCGATGCCCTGGTCGACCGTATTAAACCACTGGCTGCCAAAACCATGCGTGCAGGCGTCATGGCTGGAATCGGAGGCTTTGGCGCTTTGTTTGAAGTGCCTACCCACCTTAAAGAGCCCGTTCTGGTGTCCGGCACCGACGGTGTTGGTACCAAACTACGCCTGGCATTTGACTGGCAGCGCCACGACACTGTGGGTATAGACCTGGTGGCCATGAGTGTCAACGACATTCTAGTCCAGGGCGCAGAACCCTTGTACTTTCTGGATTATTTTGCCTGCGGCAAGTTGTCGGTGGATACGGCAGCCCAGGTGGTCGGTGGTATTGCCAAGGGGTGTGAACTGTCCGCTTGCGCCCTGATCGGTGGCGAAACAGCCGAGATGCCCGGCATGTACCCCGAAGGTGAGTATGACCTGGCTGGTTTTGCAGTGGGTGCGGTGGAAAAATCCCGCATTATTGATGGCAAGTCCATTGTGCCAGGGGATGTGGTCCTGGGTCTGGCCTCCAGCGGCGCCCACTCCAACGGCTACTCGCTGATCCGCAAGATTCTCAAGCATGCCAATGCCAAGCCGACTGACGAGCTTGATGGCCGTCCGTTGGCGGATGTGGTCATGGAGCCCACCCGCATCTATGTGAAATCCGTCCTGGCTGCCCTGGCTGCCCACGGTGCGGACATCAAGGGTCTGGCCCATATCACGGGTGGCGGATTGCTGGAGAACGTGCCCCGTATCCTGCAAAAGAACCTCACCGCCCGTCTGAATCGTGATTCCTGGACCATGCCAGCCTTGTTCCAGTGGCTGCAAGCCAATGGCAACGTAGCGGACGAAGAAATGTACCGCGTGTTCAACTGCGGTATTGGCATGATCATGATTGTTCCTGCCGACAAGGCTGAGGCCATCAGTGCAACCCTGTCCGAGCATGGGGAAACCGTTTACACGCTGGGCGAGATCGTGGAACGTCAGGAAGGGCAGGCGCAGACTGAAGTGGTGTAAACCACGGAGATCGCGTTAACCCATGAAGCGGAAAAAGGCAGCGACAGGCTGCCTTTTTTTTGCCCTGTTCCCGTCCCTGACGCTGCCCCTGATTCAGTTTGCAGTCCCCAGGCTCGGATTTTTCGACCTTGCTTCCCAGCCTCGACGCTCTCCCTTGATCCAAGCTCAGGTGCCAAGCCAACGTCGCCATGCTGCCCCCTCGCGTTGAGGTAGAGCTTTGGGTCTGCAATCTTGGCCCATCGTCTTGCCTCAAGGCCTGGAACCGACGTCTTACGCGAATCGCCGGGGCTTCATCTCTATCTTGTCGCTTGCTCTTGTGTGCCGGACTTATGGCTTCTGCGCACAGCGCTGGCCTGCCAGATCCTCATGCAGGCCAGTAGTGGCGCGCTGCCGCTACGACGTGTTCGGCTGCCTGCGGGTCCTGGCAGTTGAATTGCAAACGGCCAGGCTCGGAGCGCAGCCAGGTTAATTGGCGTTTTGCCAGTTGTCGGGTAGCGGCAATGGCCTGCTCAACAGCCTGTTCCAGGCTCACCTCACCGTCCAGATAAGCCCAGAGTTGCCTATAACCTACACACCGGATGGAGGTCAGACCCGGGTGCAGATCAGAGCGCTGATGCAATTTTTCGACCTCCTGCAGCAGACCCTGCTCGATCATGTCCCGGTAACGGGTGGCGATGCGACGGTGCAGCCAGGCCCGGTCTTGGGGCTCCAGACTCAGGGTGATGTAGTGGTGGCTCTTTTCTTGCGGCTGGGCTTTCTCTTGTAACCAGTCGCTCATGGTTTTGCCGCTGATATGAAAAATTTCCAGAGCACGCTGAATGCGCTGGCTGTCGCGTGGGGCCAGCCGGGCGGCGGTGTCCGGGTCGATACGGCGCAGTTCTTCATGCATCGCGGGCCAGCCGATTTCCTGGGCTCGCTCATCCAGTTGTCGCCGGATGACAGGATCTGCCTGCGGCAGGTCATTCAGCCCTTCACGCAGGGCTTTGTAATACAGCATGGTGCCGCCGCACAGCACGGGGTAACGTCCGCGCGCCTGGATGCCTTGAATCAGGCGGCTTGCGTCGCTGGCAAACTCGGCAGCCGAGTAGCTCTCTGCCGGATCGCGAATATCCAGCAGGTGGTGGGGGATAGCGGCTTGTTCCTGAGCACTGGGCTTGGCCGTGCCAATGTCCATGCCACGATAAATCGTCGCTGAATCCATCACGATCACTTCAATCGGCCAGTATTGGGCCAAGGTGTGCGTGGTGGCGCTTTTGCCGCTGGCGGTGGGCCCTGCCAGGCAAAGAATGGGTAAATCGTTCATTGTCCACGCATAAAAAGTTTGTCCAGCTCACTCAGCGTCCATTGGAACCAGGTGGGGCGGCCATGATTGCACAGGTCGGCCCGGTCGGTTTGCTCCATTTTGCGCAGCAGGGCGTTCATCTCCGGGATGCTCAGGCGGCGGTTGGCGCGCACGGCACCGTGGCAGGCCATGGTGGAGAGCAGCTCGTTACGTTGTTCGTCCAGGTGGCGTGAGGAGCCCACCTGAGCCAGGTCGCGCAGAACAGCCCGGGCCAGGGATTCAATATCGCCTTGTGCCAGCAGTGCAGGAACGGCGCGCACAGCGATTGTGGCAGGGCCAGCCGGATTCATGCTCAAGCCCAGCTCGCTCAGGGTGTCGTGATGCTCGTCCAGCAAAGCAAGGTCCGTTTCCGAACAACTGAACACCACCGGTACCAGCAAATCCTGGCGGGGCAGATCGCGGCCATCGAGCGCCTGCTTCAACTGTTCATACACCACCCGCTCATGGGCGGCATGCATATCCACCAGAATCATGCCCTGACGGGTTTCGGACAGAATGTAGACACCGTGCAACTGGCCTAGTGCCATGCCCAGGGGAAACTCGTCGATAGCCGTGTCGGTATCGCTTTGATAGTGGGTGGCGGGAGGGTTGTCGTGCGTTGGCTCAATGGGGCGGTACAGGGATTTCCAGTCCGCATTGCCGCCCCCCGCGGGTTCGCGCAGACTAAAACTGGATTGCCAGCCTTGACGGGCCGGATGGCTGTAAGGCAGGGACGGTTCGTGGCTACTGTACTCGCCTGATGAGCCCAGGCCCGCAGCGCCCGCCGGTGGGGCAGAAGCCATGTCGGGCAAGGAGGTTGCGCTTTGTGGCAGGGGCATGGCGGCCACCGGTGTATCGCCGGCCATGCTGCCCTGAGCCAGAGCTTGTCCGACCGCCTGCAAGACAAAGCGGTACACGGCGCCACTGTCGCGAAAGCGAACCTCGTGCTTGGCCGGGTGCACGTTCACATCCAGCGTAGAGGGGGCAATGTCCAGAAAGAGCGCATAGGCAGGTTGGCGATCCCCGTGCAGCACATCGGCATACGCGCTGCGTATGGCGTGCGATACCGTGCGATCGCGTACAAAGCGGCCATTGACGAACAGGAACTGCTTGTCTGCGTTGGGGCGAGCATGGGCCGGGTGGATCACCAGCCCGCGCAAGCCAATCAAACCTTGTTCTTGAGCCACGGGCAGGCTTTGTTCGATGAACTCCTTGCCCAGAATATCCAGCAGACGCTGTTCCAGGGTGCCACTGCGCCAGTGACGCTGCGGCTTGTCATTGTGGAACAATCGAAAAGCGATCTGTGGTTGAGCCAGAGCGATGCGCTCCAAGGCGGTCACACAGTGACCGTATTCGGTTCCTTCGGTGCGCAGAAATTTGCGGCGTGCGGGAATATCGTCAAAAAGCTGGCGTACATCCACATGCGTGCCAATCTGCCCCGAGGCTGGTTGCGGTTCACTCAGGCCCAGCGAATACTCCCAGGCGTGCGGATCTTCCTGGGTGCGCGAATTGATGGTCAGGCGGGCCACCGAGGCAATGGATGGCAGGGCCTCGCCCCGAAAGCCCATCGAGGCAACGGATTCCAGCTCGTCCAGCGAGCGGATTTTGCTGGTGGCGTGCTGCAGCAGCGCCAGGGGCAGTTCGTCCTGGGGAATGCCGTGGCCGTCGTCGCTGACACAGATGCGGCGTATGCCTCCGCCGTCCAGGCGAATCTCGATGGCACTGGCTCCGGCGTCAATGGCGTTTTCCAGTAGTTCTTTCAGGACCGATGCCGGGCGCTCAATAACCTCACCGGCTGCAATTTGGCTTACAAGCAGGTCCGGGAGTGGGATAATACGGCGTCGTGATGACATAGGGCGGCTGGCCTTGTGTGTATTCAGGGTTGAACGGTACAGGTTCAACGGGTTTCAACAGGTAGCGGCTTATTTTACCCGCTTGCTCTAGCGGGCCGGTCTGAGCCGTATCGGACCGGCTAAATTATTATTTTGGTGTGGAACTATGCCCGATTTACTCAGCATGATCCTTCATATTGACCAGTACCTGGGTGTGTGGGTCGAGCAGTATGGAGCATGGATTTATCTTGTTCTGTTCTTGATTATATTTGGCGAAACCGGGCTTGTGGTTTTGCCCTTTTTGCCAGGCGACTCCCTGCTGTTTATTGCGGGGGCCTTCGGGGCCTCGGGCATGCTGGACCCGGTGTTGCTCGGTGGGCTACTGATTGTGGCGGCAGTGCTGGGCAATACCGTCAATTACCATGTGGGACGTTATATAGGTCCGAAAGTCTTTACCCAGGAATCGCGCTTTCTGGATCGCCGCGCGCTGGTCAAGACCCATGCATTCTATGAAAAGCACGGGGGCAAGACCATTGTCATTTCTCGCTTCCTGCCCCTGTTTCGCACCTTTGCCCCCTTTGTGGCGGGGGTGGGCCATATGAACGCCTTGCGCTTTCAGGCGTACAACGTGACCGGGGCGGTGCTGTGGATTTGCAGCTTGATCACCCTGGGCTATTTTTTTGGAAATGTGCCCTTCATCAAGGCGCACTTGAACACTATTGTGTTGATCGGCATTGCGGCTGCGGCCGTGCCGGTTGTGCTCGGTGCCGTATGGAAACTGTTCAAACGCAAGAGCAAGGGGGACGCCGCGCTCTAGGCTGGCCGGCCATCGGGCGAGTGTACAAAAAGGACGCTAAGGCGTCCTTTTTTATTTTGCCTGCTTGGGGTCTGTCACCGCTTCGCTGAACCGTCCCAGCCCGACGGTGGTCAAGCGATTGTCGCGTCGCAGCAGCCACAGCGCCTCGATACCCAGGCTTTGTGCCAGTGCCATGCCATCGTTGCCGCTGACCAGCAAGGCAGTGGCCCAGGCGTCAGCCCGCATACAGTCTGGCGCCAGAACGGTGACAGAAGCGATATCGTTGCGAACGGGTGCGCGCCGCCGACCATCCATGGTGTGTGCGACTCGAACTTCACCGAGTTGTAGAAAGTGCCGGTAATCGCCCGAGGTGGCGATGGACAGATTATCCAATTCAACCACGCTGTGCGTGGCGCGTCGTCCGTCCTGGGGGTACTCGACCGCTACCGCCCAAGGTTGGCCTTGAGCCTGGCTGTTCAGAGCGCGAAGTTCGCCGTCCAGGGCCAGCAAGGCGTGATCAAGTCCATATTGACGCAGCACCAGGGCCATACGGTCTACGGCATAGCCTTTGGCGATCCCGCAAAGATCCAGCTGTATCGGCGCGTGCTTGATGGCGCGGCCGGCGGCCACATCCAGCTCCAGTGTCTCATGAGCCGGGGCAGAAGCAGCTTGGGCAGCACGACGGATGGCAGCAGCATCGGGGCTCTGTCGGGCCGGGCCAAAGCCCCAGGCCTGCACCAGATCCCCGACTCCAGGGTCAAAAGCACCCTGGCTGCGACGATTGACCTCCAGGGCGCAGGCCAAAACCTCAAGAATTTCTGGCGGTAAATCCAGCCAGGTGCCAGCAGGAGTGCGATTGAGCCGGTTCAGCGCGCTGTCGGGTAGCCACGGGGACATCTGCCGGTCCACCTGCTGGACAGCGTCTGCCAACGCCTTCTGCAGGCCTGCAGCCTGTGCCGCATCGTCTGTATCCACCAAGGCAGACCATCGCGTGCCCATGGTGGGGCCGTTCAGCGTCAGACGTTGAACGTCAGAAGAGGTCTTCGGCATAGCGCCCGTTCTCCTTGAGCCAGGCCAGGCTTTTGCCCATGTCCATCAGAATCGTGTCCAGCTCCTGTTTGACGGCCTGAGCCATGGGGCGGCTGCCACAAACACGCACAAGCGCGCCTTTTTCCAGAAGGGTACGGATCTGTTGAGCGTCACGCTGCACGGCGTTCTGGACATAACCGCCCCCATCGGGCATTCGGGAAAAAGTGGTGTGTAGTTCGCGCAGATGGCCCTGGGTCTGCCAGTCCTTGAGCTCCTTGCCAAAATAGAAATCCCGCTTGCAGTCCCGGGTACCGTAATACAGGTACATGGGACGATGGCGTGTGTTGTCTCGAATAAAGCCAGCCAGTGGGGCGACGCCGGTCCCTGCGCCGATCAGCACCACCGGGCGTCGGGAGCCGGTAAGCGTGAAGCCGGGGTTGGGTCGGATGAAGGCTTGAGTCGTGTCCCCGATGTGCAGGCTATGCAAATAGGGAGAGCAGACTCCGCCGCTGGTGTGTCGCACACAGATTTCCACGAATCCATCCTGTTTGCCTGAGGCCAGAGAGTAGTAGCGTGGGACTGACTGCTCACCGGGAGGAAGAATGCCCAGCAGGTCTCCGGCCGCGAAGCGTGCCAAGGGCTGGTCGGGCAGCGCAAAGCGCAGGATGACGGCAGGCTGGCCCGCTGCACCGGGAAAGTCCTGGCGTGACAGCAGGGTCAGGCTTGCCATGCGCGGCAGTCGGGGTTGATAGGCCAGCGGCACAGGTTGACCCAGTACGTCGGACAGTGCGCGCCCCCAGCGGGCAAATTCCTGGGGGGACTGCTGATGGATACGCTCCAGCGCCATCAAGGGTTGCCACCCCCGTTCCCGTAAGCTGTGTTCGAGCGCGTTGGCAAATCCGCAGAAATCAGGAAACTGGCGATCCCCAAACCCTAGAACGGCGACTTGAGCGTCGGTGGGTGGCTGGCTGGCGATCCGCTTGAGTGCTTTTTGTGCGTGGGCAGGAGGCTGGCCTTCACCGTACGTGGCGGCGAGGATATACACATGGCGTGCCGCGGGCGGCACCCGCCAGTTCTCCAGCGATGTGGTATGAACCTGACGGCCCATGGCTTTGAGGGCATCGTGCAACGCTTGCGCAAAGCCCCAGGTACTGCCGCCTTCACTCGCGACAAAAATCAGGCTGTCGGCCTGGGTCAGAGGGCTATTGCCTTTAAGTCTGGGGCGGCTGCGGCGCGCTTGCCACCACATCAGAAGGCCTGTGTACCAGAACAGGGGGATGCTCGCTGCCGACAGGCACAGAAAAACAGCCCACAGCCAGGCTCCCTCTCCGGTATGCAAAAGCAGGGCCCAGTCGTAGAGGCGCTGTGCCTGGGTGGATGCTTCCCACGCCAAGGTCTGGCCCCTGTACTGGTCCGCCCAGCCCTGCCCTTGAGCGGTGACCACACGCCAGGTGTCCTGTGGATCATCGGGCGTGGGCAGATTGAGCCGTTCCAGATCCTGCGCGCGCAAGCTCCGAAGCAGTTCGATCTGGTCCGGGGGAAGGGGTGGCTGTCCGGTGGCTTGTGAGCTCACCTCGGGCTCCGTGTCCGGACTCAGGGTAATGAGCTCGAACGTGCTGGCGCTCATGTAAAGAGCGGTGGCTGAGGACAGGGCCAGGATCAGCACAATGACCCTGCCGCTCAGGACATGCAGGCGTTGGGGCAGGGTTCCGCGAACGGGGCCGGCAAGACCCCGCCATCCTCCCATGCGACGCAGCAGCAGTAGGAGTCCGGACACGGACAAGACCAACATGGCCAGCGCCACCATGGCGGCGGTAATGCGCCCCGGATCGTCCATCAAGAAAGTACGATGCAGGTTCTTGACCCAGCGTGGCAGCAGGGAAGCCTGGTAGTCCCCCAGAATCTTGCCATCTGCCGGGTCCACACGTACGGCCTGGGCTTGTCCGTCCTCAAACGCATAGACAACGAAGATCCCCGAGGGCAGATGACGGATTTCTTCTGCGCCAGGGACGGTGCCCTTGATGCGCTCAACCAGTGTGGCAAGCGGCAGGTCGGACTCGGTTGGAGCCGCCTGTACGGCGTTACGCAAGGGGTCAAGTGCCAACATCGTGCCCGTGATACCCAGAACCAGCGCGAGGGTGCCCGCTACCAGCCCCAGCCATCGATGGACGAATCGCCAGATCATGTGGATTCCTTACTGCAACTGATAGGTCAGGGATTGAATATATTGTTTACCTGCCTGGGGCGAACCGGCATTGGCGGCAGTCAGGGGAACACGGATTTCCGAAGGGCTGTCCCGCATGTCTTCGGCGGCAGCATCGACACGCAGCTCGTACCCGGCATCAATCAGGGCATCCTCCAGTTCTGCGGTCACCTCCAGCGTGCGCCCGGCACCGACGCTGGCGCCTGTTACGCCTTGCAGACGTTGCCCATCGCCGGCTGACAGGCGATTCCAGTCCGACAGATGTTTGTAGTATTTGGCTTTGCCGCCGGCGACCCACAGCGTGCGCACGTAGGCGCCTTGGGCATCGGTCAGGTAGACCGCCAGGTAGGCCCCGTCACCGCCATAGTTTTTCAGAGTGGTGGAAAGTGCCACAGTACGGCCCTGCGCTAAAGTGGGCAGGGCCACGCTACAGGCTGCAGCCAGGGTGGTGAGAAGAAAGCGTTTGGACATATTGGTCCTCCAGGGTGAGCAAAGTGAAACGACTTCAGGATGGGAGTAAGAGCGGCGGCACTCAGGCACACGCGTTAGTGGCTTCTTTCGCGGTCACGTTCGCGCTCCGGTTTGTCATGGCCATCGCGCACTTTCATTTTCACGACGCGCAGCGTTTGCGGATCAAGCTTGGCTTTAAATGAGCGACCCTGGGCATCCCGCCCGCGGATTTCATAGCAGCCGTCGTCTATTTTCAGGCGTTGCACCTCCCAGCCCAGACTGGCGGCATGTTCCAGCGCAGCATCCCGGCTCTGCCATTGCTGTACGGGGACATCACAGTCGTCGTCAGCATGGGCTGGAGCGACCATCAGGGACAGACAGAGGTACACAATAAGCAGGCAGGGGCGGTGTTTCATGATCTTTTCCTTGTCGTTTGGAGCAAAGGCAGGAACGCTTGGCGGACGGGGCAGGGCAGGCGGGTCAGCGTGCTGAGCCAGGCTGCCACTTGTGGCAGAGGCGGCCGTTCAGGCAGGCGGCTCGGACGGGGCGGGCCCCGCCGCTGGATTTGTGGCTCCGGTCTGAGATGAGGCGCACGGGCAGGGAAGGCGATAAAGCGCCAGACCGGGCAGGCTGAACATAGCCTGGTTGGGACGGCGCCAAAAAGTAGAAGGAGACTGGATTTGCCTCATCGACTATCTCTTGGAAAGGTGTGTCGCTTAAGGTGTGCTCACGTAAAAGCGCTGTAAACAGGAATAAGGATAGTGTAGCGGGTAAGGGGGGCGGTGAAACGGCGTTAAGCCGGCAGCCATTGCCAAAGATCAAAAAAAGCGCAGCAGAAAACTGGTGCGCTTTTTTGGGCAGGGGCTGTCGGGTTTAGCTCCGGCTGGCCAGTGCGGGGAATTCGGCAAAATACCCCCGGATGCCGGTCAGAATGGCCTGGGCAATTTTGTCCTGATGGGAAGCGCTTCGTAACAGGCGTTCTTCTTCAGGATTACTGATAAACGCAGTCTCGATCAGGATGGATGGGATGTCCGGTGCCTTGAGCACCGCAAAACCCGCCCGCTCAACATTGCGTTTATGCAGACGATTGATCTTGCCGATCTCACTTAGCAATCGTGAACCCACTTTGACGGAGTCGTTAATCTGGGCTGCCGTGGACAAGTCCAGCAGAATCTGGGCGACCTGACGGTTGTGGGAGCCCAGATTCAGTCCACCGATCAAGTCGGCATCGTTTTCTTTCTTGGCCAGCCAGCGGGCGGCCGAACTGGTCGCGCCGTTCTGGGACAGGGCGTAAATGGACGAGCCACGGGCACTGGGTTTGATCCAGGCGTCAGCATGAATACTGATGAACAGGTCTGCCTTGACCCGCCGCGCTTTCTGTACTCGCACCTGCAGCGGCACGAAGAAATCCGAGTCGCGGGTCAGGTACGTGCGCATATTTGGCTGGGCATCGATCAAGCGTTTCAGCCGTCGAGCGATGTTCAGCACGACATCTTTTTCCCGTGTTCCACCGGGGCCGATCGCACCTGGGTCCTCGCCGCCATGGCCAGGGTCCAGCGCAATCAGCAAGGGGCGATTGGGCGTGCCGGGCGTGGCCGCGGGAGCGGGAGAGCGGGGAGGCGTGCTGACCGGTGGCGGCGTCGGGCGGGCCACCGGAGGCAGTGTTTGCCCCTGTACCGTTGGCACGGGTGCGTCGGGCGAGTTTTGTGCCAGGCTTTCCAGGACGGAGGCCAGCGGATCGTTGTCGTCCTGGATTTGCAGGGCCAGCAGGGGGTCTTGCGCGACGCGCGGATATAAGTCCAGAACCAGACGGTACTTGTATTCGCCAACGGGCTTGAGCGTGAAAATCTGCGGAGCGACGGCTTGTTTCAGATCCAGCACCAGACGCACCACGTCGGGGCGGTTCTGGCCCACGCGCACTGAGCGGATGTAGGGATCATTGGGGCGGACCTTGGACACCAGCTCTTCAATGGTGCGGTTCATGGTCAAGCCCTGGATATCGACCACCATGCGGTGGGGATTTTCCAGTGTGAAGTGCTCGGCCTTGAGCTCGCTATCCATTTCCAGGGTAACGCGAGTGTATTCGTCGGCCGGCCAGGTGCGGACCGCCACAATGGTGCTGGCATTGGCCAGTCGCGGGATGACAGGAAGCAGGAACAGGGTCGTGGCCGTGGCGACGAATCGGCGACGGGCCTTGCCGGCTGGGGCTACTTCTGCAGGCTGGGGGCGAGTGTCGTAATCCATAGCGTTCCTTTGGCGCTGTGTGCATCCAGGGTGGCCAAACGACCGTCACCACAATAATCCAGGTGTAAATCCAGATCGGGCTCGGGCAATAAATCCCCTGCTTTTTCGGGCCATTCGATCAGCACAACAGCATTGTCTTGCAAAATATCGCGAAAACCTGCATCGACCCATTCTCGTGGATCGCTAAATCTATAAAAATCAAGATGATAGAAGTATAAGCTAGAAACTTTATAACTTTCAAGCAAAGCATAGCTGGGACTTTTGATACGGCCGGTAACGCCGCAGGCACGCAACAAGGCGCGCACAAAGTGGGTTTTACCGGCGCCCAGGTCGCCATGTAGATGGATTCGGCCGCCTGGCGGCACACCGGCTACCTGACCGCTGAGCAGCGGCGCAAGGCCCTGGGCCAGGGCGGTCGTGGCGTCCTCGTCAGGCAGGGATACAGTCAAGGAGTGCGGATTCATAGGCACAGATCAGGGAGCAAGGGATAACCACAGTGGAATGGTCAAGCCCGCTAGTATAGTGCCGATCGACATGCTCAGCGCGACCAGGCGGCTGTCGGCGCCCATGCGGGCAGCCAGCACATGAGCCGAGGAAGCGGTGGGCAGGGCGGCAAACACCAGTAGCATTTGACGCTCCAGGGCGCTCATGTCCAGGGCCCAGGCAATCAGCAGTGCGGCGGCCGGCAAGGCAAGCAGTTTGACGGTGCTGATCCAGCCGATCAGGGCACTGGCCTGACGTGAACCCTGCAGCGACAAGGTCGCACCCACGCACAGCAAACCGATACCCAGGGCGCACGCTCCCAGCCGGCCCAATGCGAGCTGCACAGGCGCGGGCACGGACAGGCCGGCCAGGTTCCAGGCCAGGGCTGCCAGGGTGGACAAAATAAGCGGGTTTTTAAGCAGCTCAATGGCGATGCGTCCTTGTTGACCGCGAGCCAGCACCGTGACTGCCACCATATTGGCCATCGGAACAGAAAAACCGACCAGCAAGGCCATGACAGCCACCCCTGGCGGGCCGGCAATTGCGCTGGCCAGGGACATGCCCAAATAGGTATTAAAACGAAAAGCGCACTGGGTCAGCGCGGCGTGTTGCAGGGGATCCGGTTTGAGAACCGGCAGTGCCAGCCAGGCCAGTGCCGTGCCTACGGCAATCAGGGTCGCGGCTGCCAGCAACAGGGGCCAGGTATCGCTCAGGTTCAGGGGGATGCGGGTAATGGAATCAAACAGCAAGGCAGGAAACAGGACGTAATAGACCAGTTTTTCCGCACCGAGAAAGAATTCCCGACTGAAATGAAAGCGATGCAGCAGCAGCGCCCCCAAGGCGATCAATAAAAAGTCGGGCAGGATCAGCGGGAATATTGTGACCATGATGACGGTAAATGCCAGCAGATATAGGTATATCCCCGGTGGGTATCTGCAACGATAATTAAGTATTGAGGGGACCGAGCTGCGCTATGATTAGTTAGGTCCCCTTACCCAGGGGAAGGATCGACAAAAAGATGAAAGAGGAGATGTTCCCATGATAGAGAAGTTTCCCAAGAAATTTGCGCTGCTATCCCTTTGTGCAAGTTTGTCCATGATCGGCACGGCAACAGTGGCGCACGCTCAGGCCGATTACCCCAGTCAGCCGATTCGCGTCATTGTGCCGTTTGCTCCCGGCGGTTCCACCGACATTGTGACGCGCATTGTGACCAAAGGCATGAGCGAAGTATTGGGCCAGTCCATGGTGGTTGAAAACAAGGGCGGCGCCGGTGGTGCTATCGGTGCGGCCGAGGCAGCGCGTGCCAAACCGGACGGCTATACCTTGTCCATTGCCACTATCTCGACCCTGGCGGTGAACCCTGCCTGCCGCCCCAATGATTTGCCCTACGATCCCTTGAAAGATTTTGTGCCGGTCAGCAATTTTGCAAACCTGCCCAACGTGATCGAAGTCAATCCCAAGTTTCCGGCACAGAACTTCAAAGAGTTCGTGCAGCAGTTGAAAGACAATCCTGGCAAGTACTCCTACGGCAGCTCGGGCACCTGCTCGGTACTGCATTTGTTTGGTGAGGCCTTCAAGCTGGCAACCGGCACCGATATTGTGCACGTCCCCTATCGTGGCGCAGGTCCGGCGGTAACCGATGCGGTGGGTGGCCAGATCAATGCGATGTTCGATAATCTGCCCTCGTCCATGGCCCAGATTCAGGCAGGCAATCTGCGTGCTTTGGCCATTGCCTGGCCCGAGCGTCTGCCCGCCTTGAAAGATGTGCCAACCCTGGCCGAAGAAGGCTATCCGCAGCTGAACAGCCCTGCCTGGTATGGTCTGCTGGCCCCCAAGGGCACCCCGCCGGAGATCGTCGCCAAGCTGCATCAAGCGGCTGTTGAGGCGTTGAAGAAGCCTGAAATCATTGCGGCCTTGGAAAAGCAGGGTGCAACGCCATCGGGTAATTCGCCTGAAGAGTTCGCCAAGGAAATTCAGGAGCAATACGACTGGGCACATGATGTTGTCAAGAAAGGCAATATCAAGCTGGAATAAGCGCTTTTTGTCGTTCCATCAATACAAAAAACCGGCTTTTTCAGGCCGGTTTTTTGTTTCTGCCTAGAGGCTTTAGCCGCGATTGGCCTGCAGCACAGTCAGTGCGGTCATATTGATGATGCGACGTACCGTTGAGCTGTAAGTCAGGATATGCACTGGGGCATTGGCGCCCATCAGGAAGGGCCCGATGGCCACGTTGCTGCCGGCAGCCGTTTTGAGCAGGTTGTAGCTGATATTGCCGGCGTCCACGTTCGGGCAGACCAGCAAGTTGGCCGAGCCTTTCAGTGGGGAGTTGGGCAGGGTGCGGCTACGCAGGGCCTCGTCCAGCGCGCAGTCGGCATGCATCTCGCCATCAACCTGCAGGTCAGGGGCCTGTTCCTGAATCAACTTCAGGGCTTCGCGCATTTTGGGGCCCGACGCGGCCGAGTCCGAACCGAAGTTCGAGCGCGACAGCAGGGCCACTTTGGGCTCCAGGCTCAAGGTGCTGAGCATGCGGGCTGCTTCAATTGTGTATTCCGCTATTTCCTGCGCATTGGGGTCGTCATTGACATGGGTGTCGGTCAAGGCCACCGTGCGCTCGCCCAGCAACAGGATGTTCATCGCGGCATAAACGCTGGAACCGGGCTTGCGTCCGATCATCTCGTCGATGTAGCGCAAGTGGTTGTGATAAGAGCCGATCGTGCCGCAGATCATGCCATCGGCATCACCCAGGTGCACCATGGTGGCGCCGATCAGCGTCAGGCGGCGGCGCATTTCCACCCGTGCCATCTCTTTGCTGATGCCGCGACGGCACATTTTTTCCCAGTAGGTCGTCCAGTACTGGTGGAAACGGTCGTCAGACTCTGGATTGGTCACTTCAACGTCCACACCCAGGCGCAGGCGCAGGCCGAATTTTTTGATGCGGGACAGCAGGACAGCGGGGCGGCCCACCAGAATCGGATGAGCCAGTTTTTCGTCCACGATCACCTGCACCGCACGCAGCACACGCTCTTCCTCGCCCTCGGTAAAGACGATGCGGGCTTTGCCGCCTTCACGTACCAACTGCTTGGCAATGGCGAACACGGGCTTCATGAAGGCGCCCGAGTGATAGACAAATTGCTGCAGCTTGGCAATGTAGCCTTCCAGGTCTGCGATGGGGCGTGTCGCAACCCCTTCTTCCATGGCAGCCTGGGCCACGGCAGGGGCGATACGCACGATCAGACGGGGGTCAAAGGGCTTGGGAATCAGGTAGTCGGGGCCAAAGCTCAGGCCATAACCGCCATAGGCGGCCGCCACGGCTTCGTCCTGCTCTTCTTCCGCCAGCGCGGCAATAGCCCGCGCTGCAGCTTTTTCCATGCCGCGGGTAATGGTGGTGGCCCCCACATCCAGCGCACCGCGGAAGATGTAAGGAAAGCACAGTACGTTATTGACTTGGTTGGGGAAGTCGGAGCGACCCGTTGCCATGATAATGTCGTCACGAGCGGCCTTGGCCACTTCCGGCAGGATTTCAGGTGTGGGATTGGCCAGCGCCATCACAAAAGGACGGTCTGCCATTTTCTGCACCATTTCGGCTTTGAGTACGCCACCGGCGGACAGGCCCAGGAACACATCGGCATCTACAATCACATCAGCCAGCTTGCGGGCTTCGGTTTCCTTGGCAAAACGGGCCAGTTCGGGCACTTGATGACCGGGGCGGCCTTTGTAGACCACGCCATCAATGTCAGTCACCCAGACGTTCTCTTCCGGCAGCCCCATATCCACCATCAGATCCAGGCAGGCCAGCGCGGCCGCACCGGCACCCGATGTGACGACTTTGATCTTCTTGATGTCTTTGCCGACGACTTTCAGGCCATTCAGAAAGGCGGCTGTCACACAAATGGCGGTGCCGTGCTGATCGTCGTGAAAGACGGGGATGTTCATGCGCTCGCGCAGTTTGCGCTCGACCTCAAAGCATTCGGGTGCCTTGATGTCTTCCAGGTTGATGCCGCCGAAGGTCGGCTCCAGACCCGCGATGATGTCAACCAGTTTGTCCGGATCGGTTTCATTGATCTCAATATCAAACACGTCCAGGCCTGCAAACTTCTTGAACAGCACGGCCTTGCCTTCCATCACGGGCTTGGAGGCCAGGGCGCCAATATTTCCCAGACCCAGCACGGCGGTACCGTTGGAGATGACGCCGACCAGATTGCCACGGCCGGTATAACGGAAGGCATTTTGCGGGTCAGCCACAATTTCTTCGCAGGCGGCAGCCACACCAGGGGAATAGGCCAGGCCCAGATCACGTTGGCTGACCAGGGGTTTGGTCGCGGCAATAGTCACTTTGCCGGGAATGGGAAACTCGTGGTAGTCCAGGGCGGCTTGTCGATCTACAGGTGAACTCATCGTGTCCTCTTGCTCAGGCGCCAAACAGATGTTTGGTGAAATCCAGGGAAGGTCTGGCCACTCGTACGCCAGTACCGGTTTTCAACAAGTGTAGATAATTAATCTGGCGCGGCTATTAGGGCTTATTATTACCCTATTAGTAAATGCTTATAGTGGAAGGTAAAGGCTTGGAAACAAACGATATCGCGCATCGCTTGGTGCAACGGCTCAAGTTGCGCCATCTGGCCTTGCTGATCGAGATTGAACGTCTGGGTTCACTGACCAAAGTGGCGGATTTGATGGCCATGAGTCAGCCTGCAGTGACCCAGGCACTGGCCGAGGTCGAGCAGGTGTTTGGTACGTCGCTGTTTCTGCGTTCCTCCCGGGGTATGGAGGCCACTGCACAGGGGCAGATTGTGATTTCACGCGCCCGGGCGCTGGTCCAGGACATGGAATTGTTGAGCCTGGATTTGCAGGCCCACAGCCGGGGGCGTCAGGCTCATTTGCGTTTGGGCGTGATTCCGCTGGTGTCCGGCAAGCTGGTGTCCACTGCTTTGCGGGCGACGCGTCCGCAGGGGCAGGTGGTGTCGGTCAGCATTACTGAGGGGCTGACAGAAACTTTGCTGGAGCAACTGCGCGATCATGCCTTGGATGCGGTGGTTGCACGCAGTTCCCCCGATCTGAATATGAAAGGGCTGCGCCATGAGGCCCTATATAGTCAGCAGCCGCGGCTGATTGCCAGCCGGGAGCTGGCGGGACGTCTGGGTCGCCGCAAACTGGACTGGGCGCAACTGCAGGACCTGGACTGGATTCTGGGACCACGTCATACCCCGATGCGACAGCAGGTAGCGAACCTGTTTTTGCGGGCTGGCCTGCCCGAGCCGGTGCCCAGCGTAGAAACATCCTCGCCCAAGTTGATCGGTGAGCTGATCGTAAACCATGCGCGTGCCGTGTCGGTGGTGCCTACTGAAATTGCCGAGGAACTGGTGCGGGTGTCGGGGGTGGCGATTGTGCCCTATTCCTTCGAGTGGGGCTTGGCACCCATTGCCCTGTTCACACGGATGGCGGGGCCCCAGCGTGCGGTGGACAAACTGTTTGCTCAGGAACTCAAGCGTGTGTGTACCGACAAGACGGTACCGCTGGAGCGAGGGGCCTTCTTTTACTGAAGCCGTGGATGTTGGGGAGCGGAGGGCGGCCCTGGAAAGGACGCCGCCCCCGCAGCCCCTGGTCAAACTGGCGTACCAAGGGGCGGGGGCGTTGAAAGGCCGATCAGCTGTGGCGCCGCTTGCCGGCTCCAACCCACTTATTGGTTGACGTACCAGATCACCTTGGTTTGCTGGTACTGGTCCAAGGCTTCCATCCCCTTGTCCTTGCCGCCAAAGCCAGACTGCTTGAAGCCTCCAAAGGGCGCCGTGATATCGCCTTCGGAAAACCCATTAATGGAGACCGTTCCAGCCTTGATCTTGCGAGAGACGCGCTGGGCTCGACGTACGTCATGGGTATAGATGGAGGCGGCCAGGCCATATTGGGTGTCATTGGCCAGTGCAATGGCTTCTTCCTCTGTGTCAAAAGTGCTCACGGCAAGGACCGGGCCGAACACTTCTTCCTGAAACAGGCGGTCTTGCGGCGTGATTCCGTCGAAAATAGTGGGTTCGATGTACCAACCGCTGCCCAGTTCGCTGTGAATCCGCCCACCATGAACCAATTTGGCATTTTTGCCCGGGTTCTTCAGAAAGCTGGCGACTTTTTCAAAGTGTGCCTGCTCGACCATCGGACCAATCGCGACCTCTGGGTCTGTAGGCAGACCCACTTTCCAGGATTCCAGGCCCTGCTTGAGTTTTTGCAGCAGCGCGTCTTTCAGGCTGCTGTGAACAATCAAGCGTGAGCCGCAGCTGCAGTTCTCGCTCATGTTCCAGAAGGCTGCCGCCAAAATGGAAGGCACGGCCTCGTCCAGCACAGCATCGTCAAAAACGACTTGCGGGCTTTTGCCGCCGCACTCGAGCACGACTTCTTTCAGATTGCTTTCCGCCGAGTATTTCAGGAACAGTCGGCCCACGTCGGTCGAGCCCGTAAAAGAGACGATGTCCACGTCTTCGTGGCGGCCGAGCGGTTCACCGACCTGTTCGCCCGTGCCCGTGACCAGAATCAGCGCCCCTTCAGGAATGCCAGCCTGGTGCGCCAGTTGCGTCATCCGATAGGCGCTCAGGCTGGTCAGCTCGGAGGGCTTCACAATTACAGAGTTACCGCATATCAGGGCAGGTGCCACTTTCCAGGCGTACATCTGGGCGGGAAAGTTCCAGGGCAGCACGGCTGCCACGACACCAATCGGCTCTTTGGTAATCAGGCCCAGTGCCTCGGAGCCGGTTGGAGAAATGCGACCAAAGCATTTGTCGGCGGTTTCTGCATACCAGCGGAAGGTGTCGATGGTGGCTGGCATATCGGTATTCAGGCATTCTGTGATGGGTTTGCCGGCGTCCACACAGTCGAGCGCTGCCAGCTCCTGGGCATGTTGCTCCAGCAAGGCAACCCACTTGAGCATGATTCTTTTGCGCTCAGCCGGAGATTGTGCCGACCACTCGCCAGACTCGAAGCTGGCCCGGGCCGCGTTGACCGCCGCCTGCACGTCAGCCGCCTCTCCCGAGGCGATTTTGCCAATGACCGCTAGATCAATGGGGCTGATGTTATCGAGCTGGGCCTGGCCGGCCGCCTGATGGGCGGGGATCAGGTGCGAGGCATGCAGCTTGCCGGCGCGGGCCAGTGCAAAGACGGATTCTATCTGCGTGGACATTCAGGCCTCCTGTGCCAGTTGGAAGGTGTTGAGTTGTGCCAGAAACTGATCGCGCTCCTCGGCCTCGACGGGCAGCAGCGGCAAGCGAACCTGGCCCACATCAATGCCATGGCGGATGCAGCCCAGCTTGGCTTTCTGGTTGTAGTTACCGGATTCCATGGCCGCGATCGCGGGCAGCATGGCGCTCATCATCTGGCGCACGCTGGCCCAGTCTTCACGTTCGGCCGCTTTCAACATTTGTACCTGTTCCGCAGGAAAGACGTTGGCTCCGCCGCTGATCCAGCTGCGAACGCCCCAGAACAAGAAGTCGGCTGCCTGATCGTCGCAGCCGCACACCACCTGAAAGTCAGGAAGATTGGCGTTCACCATGGCCACGACCCGGCTGAAGTTGCCGCTGCTCTCTTTGATACCCACAATGTTCTTGACCTGGGCCAGCTCGTAGACGGACTCCAGCTCAATCTGGATGCCAATGCGGGCTGGAAAGTTGTACATCACGATCGGCAGGTCGGTTGCAGCGGCCACTTCCTTGAAGTAGGCGATGACCTCATTTTGTCCGGGCAGGCTGTAGGGCGTGGGAGAGAGCATCAGCGCCTCGTAGCCCAGCTCTTCTGCCTCGCGGATGCGGCTGATGGCTTCGGCCGGTGACAGGGAGTTCACGCCGGCAATCAGGGTGGTGCGGCCCCGGCCGGTCTGCGCCACGATTTCCAGCACGCGGCGGCGCTCTTGTGCGCTCAAGGCGTAGTATTCTCCCGTCGTTCCGCAGGCCACGATGCCTCCCACGCCTGCTTCAATGAAACAGTTCACCAGACGTACCAGCGCGTCTTCATTTAACTGGTTGTTGGCGTCAAAGGGGGTAACGATAGGAACGAGAATTCCGTTCAGCTTCATGATGTCTCCAGATTATTAGGTGTTGGTCTATAGCGTTATTCAATGACTTTGCGGGTGAAGGCACTGAGGTAGGCCATCAGTGTCTCCGAGCCCTGCAAGGCCTTGTCGGGATCGCCGTCCTGAATGCCTTGAGCCAGGGTCAGATGGGCCTGCGCTCCGGCTTCCAGATCGCCTTCATATTGGTAGGCATACCAGAATCGTCGGCATTGAACGATCATGGGGGTGACGGCTTGTACAGCGAAGGTGTTGCGGCAGGCCTGATGGATCACCTCATCCAGATGCTGGTCTGCCAGCATGTAGGCGTCGATGTCTTTGGCGTCGGCGGCGTCTACCATGGTCTGTGCGTGAGCCAGCAAGGTGCTGCGCTGGGCCGGGGTGGCCCAGCGGGCTGCGCCTTGCACAATCAGACGTTCCAGGACCCGACGCGTTTCGATCAGGGTTAAATGCTCTGCTACGCGGATTTCGCTGACGCGCAGCCCGCGGCGTGGTTGCTGCTCGATCAGCCCCAAGGCCACCATGCGCATCAGGGCTTCGCGCAAGGGGGTGCGCCCCAGGCCCGTCATTTCCACCAGATCACTTTCCACAATGGCCTGGCCAGGCTCCAGTTTGAGTGTGGCAATTAACTGCTCAATCGCTTGGTAGGCGACTTCAGCGGCACGAGAAGAGGGGGCGGGGGCGCTACTCACAGGGACTCCAATATAAAAAATGGCATTAGAAGCCGGATACTTGCTGGGGCAGCCAAGTGGCAATTGCCGGGAACAGGGCGACGATCAGCAGGGTCAGCAGTTGGGCAAGAATGAAGGGCAGAACACCCCGGCAAACCTGCCCGTAGCTCATGTCTTTCGGGGCAATCGACAAGAGATAGAAGATCGACGAGGCCAAGGGAGGCGTCAGGTAACTGGTCTGAATCACAACGATGACCATCACGCCAAACCATAAGGGGTCCAGGCCACTTGCCACAATAAAGGGCAGGAACAAGGGCACGCAAATGAGCACGTTGGCGGTCCAGTCCAGCACAAAACCCAGCAGGAACACAATAGCCAGAAACAGGATGATCGTACCGGTACTGCCCAGTCCCAGATCGCTGGTCAGCATTTGCACCAGTCTGGCGCCGCCATTGGCAGCAAACGCCCCGGTAAACATGGTGCCCCCGGCCACAATCAACATGATCATGGCGGTAATGCGCACGGTAATGCGCAAGGCGCCGCTAAAGACCGTCCAGTTGAACTGACGATAGAACATGCACAGAACAGCCGCAGCCGCAGCGCCCAGGGCGGCTGCCTCGGTGGGGGAGGCGATGCCTTTCATCAAGGAGCCCAATACGGCGATGATCAGCAGCATCATGGGAACCAGACCACGCATGGTGATACTGATTTTTTCTCCGATAGGCCGGCGCATGTCCTCGTCATCGGCTCGTGGGCCCAGCTCCGGCTTGAGCGTGGTGGCAATGAGGATATAGGCCACAAACATGCCAGTCATCAGCAGACCGGGAAAAAGCATGGCCGCAAACAATTCCCCTACCGGTACCTGGGCCAGGGAGGCATAGACCACCGCCACCACCGAGGGTGGAATCATGGTGCCTAACGATCCGCCAGCGCAGATCGTGCCTGCAATCAGGGAGTTGTTGTAGCGAAAGCGCTTCATGGTTGGAATGGCCATCAGCCCGACCATGATTTCCACCGCCCCGACCACGCCTGCGGCAGCGGCAAAGGTGGCCGCCATGGCGATGGTGGCAATGGCCAGCCCGCCAGGCAGTCCGCCCAGCCAAAGCTGCATGGTGCGAAACAGGCGTGCAGCAATGCCTGAACGCTCCAGCAAGGCGCCCATCAGCACAAACATGGGAATGGCCGACAGGATATGGTTGGTGGCCGCTCCGTACAAGGCGCCATACATCTGGTCAAAAATCATGGGGCCAAAGGCGTACCACCCTGCCAGAAAGGCGGGCAGAATCAAGGCAAATGCTACCGGCATGCCCTGAAAAATCAGCAGAAACAAGGCTGGGAACATCAGTGCGGCGACCCATAAATTCATGGCGTCACCTCCGTGTGCTCAGGGCCCGCTTGCTTGGCGGCACAGCGCACGCCATGCGCCAGCAGTTGCAGGGTAAAGGCGATCAGGCCCAGGGCGATGCAGGCGTAAAACGGCCACATGAGCGGAGCCCAGGGGCTGACCATCTCGACCTCATTCAGCTTCCAGGCCATCCAGGCTTTGTGAATGCTGACTTTGCTCAACACGGCAAACAAAGGAAACAGCACCAGCAGATACAGGACCAGGTCTGAAATGCGAGCAAAGGACTTGGGCAAGTGCTTGCGAACCACATCAATGCTGATGTGTTCGTTCTGGCGCATGACCCAGGCCGTGCCCAACAGGAAAATGGCACCGTTCATCATGTAGGCCACATCGAACGCCCAGACCGTGGGGGCATGCAGAACGTAGCGTGCAAAGACTTCCCACACCATGGCCGTAACCAGAATGGCTGCGGCCAGTTCTGCCAGCCTGGCGCTGGCAAGGGCGATCAAGTCGATCAGTTTTGAAATAGGCTGCAGCATGGCAGCTCTCCTTCAGAAAGTAGGACTTAGTCGCGGATCAGGTAGTTGCTTTCGCTGCGCCAGCGGTTCAGAAACCCATCGTAGTCGGCGAGCAGGTTTTTCATGTAGTCGTTGCCCGACTGTGCCTGGGCGTCGGCTTTCTTGTGAACCCAGTCATTACCGGCATCGGCCAACTGTTTGATGAAGGCAGGGTCCAGCGTAATGACCTCGTTGCGCCCCTGACGATACTTTTCCATGGCCTTGATGTCGGCGTTATAGAAGTAGTCCAGCGATTGGTGGGTGGTCAGCTCTGCGGCAGCCTCGATAAGCTGTTGCAGATCGGCGGGAACTTTGTCCCAGGTGTCTTGCTTGAGCACGACTTCCCACATGAAGGTGGGCTGGTGTACACCGGGCACGACGATATACTTGGCCGCCTGATGAAAACCTTCGGGCGTGTTCGAGGAGGGGGTGGCCCATTCCACCGCGTCTACCCCTTTGCGCTGCAACAGCGTGTAGGTGTCGCCAGGGGGCACAACCGTGGGAACGGCGCCGAAATAGTCTTTCATCACATCCGCCCAGGCGCCAGACGTGCGGTACTTCAGACCCTTCAGGTCCTCTGCGGTACGGATGGGGGTGTTGGAGTGGGCCATGACTTCCGTGGACCCCAAACCCACAATCATGGTTTTCAGCCCACTTTTGGCGCGCAGCTCCTGCAACTTTTCCTTGCCGCCGCCTTCATACAGCCAGACGCGGTACGCATCGGGCCCCATACCACCGGGATAGCCCGCAAAAATGGCATTGGCCGGGTCCTGATTGACCAGGTAGCTGGAGGTGGAGTGACCCGCTTCCACCACACCCGTCTCTACCGCTTCAAATACCTTGAGGGCGGGCACGATGACTCCGGCCCCAAAGGGTTGGATCTCAACGCGGTCACCCGTCATCAACTTCACATTCTTTGCAAAGCGCTCCAGAAAGTTCTGGTAGAACGGAGAACCCTCAGGTACGGAAGTGGGCACGCGCCAGCTGATTTCGGCCGCCTGTGCCAGGCTCATGCCGCCCAGTAAAAATAAGCCGGCAAGCGTGGATGCACCAAGTTTGGTTTTCATGTTTGTCTCCAGTGGTTTTTTTATCGTCCCGCTCTGTCAGGGGCCTGAGGCCATGGCGAGAGCATGGAAAGCATCTTAATATTTTATAAATATATTAACAACATATTTAGATTGGGGTTTGTCCTAAACCGTTGTGCAGGGCTAGCCGGTGGCTCAGGCAGACGGAGAGGCTTGGAGAGGGAGACCTGCGCCACTTGTTAAATAGCAGGTCGATGTGTACCGAGGAGCCTAGGGCGCGACGCACGCGGTGCGCCGGGGGAGGGATACGGATGAGGGGGCTTTTCGATGGCCCGCGAACGGACTGGATCGTGGGTTTGCGTGTTTCGGGTCTTTCGTCGCTGCGGTCTAGCTGATACACTTTGCGGCTGCTTTTCTGCATGAAGCGCCGTGGGTGGTTGATAATCCGTCAGACGCGGTAAGGCCTAACCAGAAAGTGTGTTTGCGGTCATTTTGCAGTCGATGGGGCAGAACGGGGGCTTAACCCTCCCCTCTCGTTTGTGCTTATGTGTACGTGTCGACTCTGCATTGCTGGCTGGCAGAAACGCCCGCCGGGCCCATAGTTAAATGGATATAACTTTCCCCTCCTAAGGGAAGATTGCAGGTTCGATTCCTGCTGGGCCCGCCATTGCTGGGTAGGAAGCCGATCTGGCTGTATCGTCCGCCACGCTTCTTTTTGACACCCCAGACGTTCCCTCCTGATGTGATCCCTGACATTCTGCGCAGAATCGAGGGCTTGGCGTGTGTCCACCTCTTTTCAGGGAGCCAGCCTTGTCACGTGAAAAACAAGGCTGGCGGCAGACCCGCGCCCGGCGGGTCCGGCCAACAAGGCGGAAGATCGCAGTGGTGGCGAAAGCGCATCGCACTAATGGAGAGGTCGCTTGCCTAGTTCCTTGAGCGAGTGACGGTGCGCGTTGGCTGCACTCCATGTGCTGACCGAGTTTCGTGTGGAAGACAGGTAGTCATTTAAATCCCCGCTCCAAAGTTTGAATCCCAGGCAACTTTCCCATTTGTCTTGCTGATAAAGCCAGTAAGTTTGGCAGACGGTGCAGCAAAACAGACTTTGTATTCCTTGAGCCCCGCAGTTTTCTGCCTGGGTGACGCGTTTCATATAGGTATGTTTTGGGGTGTGCGCCTTGGAAAGAGGCAGGTTTTGGCACAAAATGCACATGCCTTTATGGTCGATTTTGCCCACTTCTTGCTCCTTTTTAAATAAAGGCGATGAATAGGGTGTTTGAAAAAAGACTGCAAGCTACTTTCTACAAAAACTATCAAACTGAAAGCAAGCTAGTCAGACCGCATCTTACAAATCTTGATGTGTCTTGGGTAGTGTCACCTGTAAAAAAATATTTCGTTCGCAAACAGCCGTAAATCGAGGGGGCCAGCAAGCCTTGGAAACGTGTGCTTATGCTCAGACATTGCCCGCTTGCCGCAGGCCTGAGCCGCGCTGCAACAAGTCTGCGCAGCCGCAAGGCATGTGAGCTTTCGCGCCTTGTGCTCAGTTGCTGGCTTTGGGGGCCGTCAGGGCGAAAGGGGCAGCGTACGTGTGGTTTACCGAGCCATCGGGCGGAAAACGTGTCATGGTTTGAAACCTGTTTTAATTTTGCCCAGTTTCGTTTTTATTTGAAATATATGCGGCTAAGCCCGGACTACACTGCCTTTATTTAGGAGGGATTAGCCATGAAAAACGACAAGGATTTTCTGGGCAAGGACGAGATGTTTTCCTCGGATTGTCGGGATCAGTCGCCACCGTTTGTGAAACCTTGCAAACCTGATTCCATAGACGGTTTTTTCGACCGTTTCGCCAAGGCAGTGACACGCTTTGCCGGCTCTCCTATCATGTTTTCCGTTGCGGTGCTGGCTGTGCTGGTATGGGCCTTGTCCGGCCCTTATTTTAATTATTCGGAAACCTGGCAGCTAATTATCAATACCGGCACCACCATTATTACGTTTTTAATGGTGTTCTTGATTCAGCAAAATCAAAACAAGGACAGCAAGGCCATACACATCAAGCTCGATGAACTTATTATTTCCTTGACGGATGCCAATGAGCGTCTGATTGATGTGGAAGAGCTGGATGAGAAACAGCTCAAGAAGCTGGAGGCCTACTATTCTGCGATTGCCTTGAAGGCACGCCGCCGTCTGGATGGGGACGCATAAAGAAAAAGGGCCGTAAGGCCCTTTTTATTAAAGCATTTTGCTGCGTTGCTGCTCGGCCCGTGAGGCTCCGATTGGTGTTTCGACCTGTTTTTGCTCTTCCGGTGGGGGCAGCACGGCGGGAAAGCCCAAGGACTGAATCCAAAGTTCGCGTGACCAGCCTTGCGTATGGTAGAGGTGGTGACCTTCATCGGGCGCGACTGCATCATGGGCCTGTTTAAGCAAGGAGGCCAGTGTCTTGTCCTTGCTTTGTTCGCCAACCAGTCCAATCAACTGCCAGTTCAGGTGATCTTTGGTTTCGGCCAGAATGACACATTCAGAGGCCACCAGCTCAGCAGCGTTGGGGTCGCCCGCTTGCTTGGCCAGTTCCATGGCCTTGACCAGCGCCGTGGCGATATGCTTTAAGACTTGTCGGCCAGGAGTTTGCTTAGCAGGGTCCAGGTTCAGCTGCTCGAAAATACGCATTAACACTTGTTGATGTGTCATGGTTTCGTCCAAATAGCCTTCCCATTCTTTTTTCAGGTCCGGGTTCTGTGCGCAGGAGATGGCCGACTTATAGACTAGTTCCCCGCCTAATTCGGTTTCCAGGGCTTGATACAGAAGTTCATGCAGCTGTTCGGTGTTGGCTTTATGGCTTGTCATCGTTCGCTCCAGTCCAAAAGTTAAGGTAGGAAGCTTCACCTTAAAGGCTCTGGCGCTAACAGATTATGCGATTTGATGGGGAGTGATACGGGCTGTGAATGACGTAAGCCCCAGGTAACAAACGGCGTGTGTTCAGGTTGAAAAGGCTTATTGCCGATGACTGGCTAAAGCCCTTGCCGGCTTGTGGTAGGATTGTGCGCTTTATCGCAGTGACGGTGCCGGCTCAAAGGGCTGCCGCAGCGGGCTGCGACTCATTGTTGAACGCATCGTCTCGTCCGGCTGGGTGTTCTCCAGTGCCAGGCTGATGCACTGCAGCAGGGTAGTCATGACACTCCAAGGTTGGAAACGCCGCGTTTTTTACGTGGGTTTGTTTGAGTTTTTTGCTATTGTTTTTTCATCCTTCTTGCTGGCGTATTTTGCCGGGGGCAAGGCATCCGAGTCCGCCCCTATCGCTGTGGCGATCTCAGTCATTGCGATAGTCTGGAATTATGTGTTCAACACGGCGTTTGAACACTGGGAGGCCCGACAAACCGTCAAGGGCCGCAGCCTGTTACGCCGCAGTGTGCATGCCATTAGTTTTGAGGCCGGCCTGGTGGTGTTTATCGTGCCTTTGTACATGTGGTGGTATCAGGTTGGCCTGTTGGAGGCTCTGCGTATGGAAGTGGCCATTCTAGTGTTCTTCCTGATTTACTCCTTCATCTTCAGTTGGACGTTTGACCGTGTGTTTGGCTTGCCGGCCAGCGCCGCCTGAGCCTGGGGGTCGATGAAAAAGCCGCGTAAAGCGGCTTTTTTCTTATCCGGCCAGGGCTGGGCTTCCCGGTCTGTTCAGCCCAGTTCAGCTTGCCGGCGTGCCTGGCAGATGCGGGCGTGATGGATATCGGCCCATTTCACCAGTTCTCTCATGGGCGTCAGAAAGGACTGCCCCAGGTCAGTGAGTGTGTACTCCACGCGCGGCGGGACTTCCGCATAGAGCGTTCGCTGAACAAACCCGTCTGTTTCCAGGCGTTTGAGAGTCCGTGAGAGCATTTGGCGCGATATATCACCAATTTCCCGGCCTAGCTCATTAAAGCGCAGGGTGCCTGGCGCCAGGGCTTCCAGAATCAGCAGGCTCCACTGGTCGCTAATGCGATCCAGCACATCTCGAATGGGGCAGGGCTGCGCAAATTCTTCTTGCAAAGGACGGGGAGCGGGTGGAGCAGTGCTCGATGAGGGCATGGCTGAGGATCTTCCTGGGTTCAATAGTCACCTTCGTGTGACCTGGTCTGGCCGATGTGACTTCTTGTGGTCGCTCAAAAAACTGTCTAGCATCACACTTAATGGTCTATTTTATAGACCAGGTCTTTATTTGAGCACACAAGGAGCGTTTATGTCTCGTATTGCATTGATAGGGGCTTCTGGCGAAGTCGGCTCACGCCTGTTAAAAGAGCTGTCGGATCGTGGTCATACGGTGACAGCGATTGCCCGCCATCCCGAAAAAATAGTCAGCCTGCCCAATGTCTGGGCTGTTCAGGGTGATGTGAATGATCTGGATGGATTGATCGCACTGTTGAAAGGACACGATATTGCGGTCAGCGCAGTTCGTTTTGTGTCCTCAGATCCTTCCAAGCTGATTACGGCGGTTCGGGCGGCCGGTGTGCCGCGTTATCTGGTGGTGGGTGGCGCAGCCAGTCTGGACGTGGCCCCCGGTCAGCGATTGATTGATCAACCTGCCTTCCCGGATGCTTATCGAGCCGAGGCGCTGGGTGGCATCGCCTTTCTGGATCAACTGCGTCAAGAAAAAGAGTTGGACTGGACGTTCTTGTCGCCCTCCGCCGAGTTTGGCCCCGGCCAGCGCACGGGCACGTTCCGTATTGGTACAGACAGTCTTTTGGTGTCCGACCAAGGCAGCAGGATTTCTTACGAGGATTACGCCGTCGCGTTGGTCGACGAAATTGAGCGACCGGCTCATTCGCGACAGCGCTTTACCGTCGGTTATTGAGCCAGGAGCGGGATAGTGGGAGGATGTGATCTGATGGGTATCTCCAATTTTGTGGGCGGGCTTTTTCTGGTTGGGCACAAATGCAGCGTTGGCTGTCAATTCGCAAACTCGTGATGGGGGCAGGAAGAACGCCATCGTAAGTGAGTGATCGATTTTTACGATAGCGTCTTTAAACCGTACCGTATCGGGTTCAGGAAGCCGTGTTTGTCGCGCCGAGAACTATATCCAGCCCCATCCGCAAGCGCCAGACGGCAAGATCATGGAGCATTGGGTGGTGATTCAGGCTGTGCCGCAGGCCACCATTACTATCAACACCCTGTTTCAAGCCCAGTTGCGTGGGCTTGATGCTCTGCGCCGGTGTAAAGAGGGCGTATGGGTACCAGAAATAAAAGACCCGCCATCACTGACGGGTCTTTTTGTTGTAGGGGTAGTTAAAAGGACTGTTTTACGGACCAGCGTTTTTGCTGTTGTTTGGCAGGGTTTCACGTCCGGCCGCCTAAGCCGTCTGCATCCTGATCTTGGCTTCGCGGATCGGCAGATTGACGATGGCGGCCAAGGTGGCCAACGCAATATCGGCCCACCACATCCAGCTATAGTCCCCGAATCGGGTTAAGGCAATACCGCCTAGCCAGGCCCCTAGAAAACCGCCAATCTGGTGTGAGAACAAGGCCAGACCAAACAAGGTAGCCAGATAGCGTGTGCCAAATAGCTTGGCGACAATATTGGCCGTCGGCGGCACGGTAGCCAGCCAGGTCAAGCCCAGGCCCACCGCAAAAATATAGAACACCAGATCGGTTTTGGGCATCATCAAGTACCACAGAATCAGTACGGCCCGCGACGCATACATCAATGCCAATACGTATTTGCTGCGCCAGCGGGCAATGCAGGAACCGGCGGCAATGCTGCCAAAAATGTTTGCCAGACCAATCAGTGCCAGCGACCAGCTGGCTACCGAAGGGGGCAGGCCGCACAGATCAATTTCGCCCGGCAGATGCGTGACCAGAAAGGCAATATGAAAGCCACAGGTGAAAAACCCCAGGCTCAGCAGCAGGTAGCTGCGGTCTTTCATAGCATTTTTGAGGGTCTGGGCCAGGCCTGGCCCGCTGGCAGGCGGTGCCGGCGTGAAGGCCACTGCTTTCTGGGCCTTGTTGCCCACGCTGAGTTTGCGAATCAGTGGCAAGGTCAGCAATGCCGTTAGCGCCAGGACCCAAAACGTGGACATCCAGCCGACCCAGCCGATCAGTTTTTGAACCACAGGTGCAAAGACAAACTGGCCGAAAGAGCCGCCTGCATTGATCAGACCCGACGCCTGTCCACGCGCATGATCGGGAATGCGCTGGGCGGCGGCACCAATCAGCGTCGAGAAGCTGGCGGCGCCCGAGCCGATATTGGCCAGCAGCCCCAGCGTCAGTGTCAGGCCCAGGCCGGTGCCAATAAAAGGGCTTACCGCGCAACCCAGAGCCAGAATCAGCAGGCCCGCGATCAGTACCCGATCGGGGCCCCAACGGTCAGAGCACGCACCGGCAATCGGCTGGATTGCGCCCCAGGCCAGTTGCCCCACGGCCATGGCAAAGCTGATGGACAGGATGCCCATGCCGGTTGCTTTATCGATGGGGCCAACGAACAGGCCAAAGGATTGACGGATCCCCATAGTGACCATCAGGATGCCAGCAGCAGCCAGGGTCACCGTCATGACGGCAGGCTGGCGCAAAGATTGAAACATGGGGTCCCCTCTGATTATGCAGGCCTGAATTATCTGGCGAAAAGCCAGGCCGGTGCAATCACCTGGCCGGATGTGACGCGACTGGGCGGACAGTGTGGCTACATCTTGCCGCCCGATGCGCTCAGCCTTTTTCCAGACCGGCCTGTACCGGGCGCGCTCCCAGCACGTCGATCAGTACCTGGGGATGAATACCCAGCAAATAACCGCGTCGTCCGCCATTAATGTAAATGGTGTCGAACGCCAGCAATTCTTCTTCTAACCAAACGGGCATGGCTTTACGGGTAGCAAAGGGTGAGGTGCCGCCGACCAGATAGCCGGAATGCCGCTGGGCGACTTCGGGTTTGCAGGGGGCAATTTTTTTTGCCCCGGTTTGCCGAGCCAGGTTTTTGGTGGAGACTTCGCGGTCGCCGTGCATGACGATAATCAAGGGTTTGGCGTTTTCATCTTCCATGATCAGGGTCTTGGCGACCCGGTGCAGGTCCAGGCCCAACTGGGCTGCCGCTTCCATGGCTCCGCCGTGGTCGACATAGTTGTAGCTGTGCTCGCTAAAGGAAATGCCTTTTTTACGCAGCCACTGTGTGGCCGGTGTTTCGCTGACGTGTTTTTCTTTTGCCATATCGTGCTTGGGCGCTCAGGCGCGTGGGTGATGGGCCGCGTGCAGTGCTTTCAAGCGTTCACGCGCCACATGAGTATAAATCTGGGTGGTGGAAATGTCGGCATGTCCCAGAAGCATCTGCACCACGCGCAAGTCCGCCCCATGATTGAGCAGATGAGTGGCAAAGGCATGGCGAAGAACATGCGGGGACAAGGGGGCCAGGATACCGGCCTGGAGTGCATATTTTTTGACGATCAGCCAAAAAGACTGTCGGCTCATGCAGGTGCCGCGACCGGTAATAAACACAAAGTCGCTGCGCCGCTGTCCCAGTAAAGCGGGTCGGGCTTC
Organism: Alcaligenes ammonioxydans; assembly: GCF_019343455.1. Lineage (NCBI taxonomy): Bacteria > Pseudomonadati > Pseudomonadota > Betaproteobacteria > Burkholderiales > Alcaligenaceae > Alcaligenes > Alcaligenes ammonioxydans. Next base: position 892,238 of record NZ_CP049362.1, read on the forward strand.
GCGTAGATACCGGTCGACCCAGTGCATGGCTTCCTGCCCCAGGGGAACCAGCCTGTCTTTGCCTCCCTTGCCTTGGTCAATACGCAGTACGCCATCACTCAGGCTCAGGTTCTGCAAGGGTAATTCAGTCAGTTCGGTGACACGCAAACCGCAGGCATACAAGGTCTCCAGCATGCAGCGGTCGCGCAAGCCCAGGGGATGGTGGATATCTGGTGCGGCCAGCAGACGCTCGACCTGTTCTTCAGACAAGGTATGCGGGACGCGCGGCGCCTGACGGGCACTGCTCAGTTCCAGGCAGGGGTCGTCCTGGCGCATGCCTTCCTGTACCGTCCAGTTGTAAAAGCGACGCAAGGTGGCCAGCCGCCGGTTGGCGGTGCTGGCCTTGCTCTGATCGGCTTGACTGGCCATCCATTCGCGCAAATCGCTGGCTTGCAGCTGTTCCAGGGCTTTGCCGTCGCGTTCGCGCTGCGCCCATTCCTGCAGGCGTTCCAGATCCTGCCGATACGCCTGCTGCGTGTTGGCGGCTAGGCCGTCTTGCAACCAGAGCATGGTGATGAAATCGGATATCAGACTGGCTGGCGTCATGAAAGAAAAGTGCTCAAGCGTGGCTGTCAGCGTGCCGTGGGCAACGCGGATCACAGGGGAAAGCCGCCATGCTATCACTCTCGGATGATGAACTTCATTCGGCAAGGGGCGCTGACTTGCGCTATATACCTATATATATTTCCTGATTATACTCATGCCCTACACCCGTTCCGGAGGAGAAAATCATGTTCAAACGTGTCGTATCGGTAGCCGCCTTATCCCTGTTTCTGCAAGGCACAGCCCAAGCCGATGAGTTGGTGGTGGCCGCTGCTGCCAGCCTGACCAATGCCTTCAAGGAACTGGCAGGCCAGTTTGAGGCTGAAAACCCGGGCACCAAAGTGCTGACCAGCTTTGCCGCCTCGGACGTGTTGCTGCAGCAGATCATCAACGGTGCCCCCGTGGATGTGTTCGCCTCGGCAGATCAGAAGGCCATGAACAAGGCCGAGCAGGCCAAGGTGCTTGACCCTGCTACACGCAAGAATTTTGTACAAAATCAGGTTGTGCTGATTGTGCCTGCTGACAATCCTGCCAAAGTGACCAATGCCGGCGATCTGGGCAAGCCCGAAGTCAAGCGCGTGGCTTTGGGCAACCCTGCTGTCGTCCCCGTTGGCCGCTACACCCAGGCGGCTTTGGAAAAAGCCGGGCAGTGGGAAGCCGTGAAGCAACGCGAGATTCTGGGGCAGAATGTGCGCCAGGTGCTCGATTATGTGGCTCGGGGGGAGGTGGAAGCCGGGTTTGTTTTCGCAACGGATGCTGCCATCATGAGCGACAAGGTTCAGGTGCTGGAAGTACTCAAGACGACCGAGCCGGTCACTTACCCCATCGCGCTGGTCCAGCGTGATGGTCGTCACGACAAGGCGCAGGCCTTCCAGGATTTCGTCATGTCCGAGTCTGGCCAGGCAGTGCTGGCAAAATACGGTTTTGCCCAACCTTGACAGGATATTGATTGCAGGATGACTTCACTTTGGATTCCCTTGAGCCTATCGCTCAAGGTCGCCGGTTGGGCGACCCTGCTGGCCTGTGTGCTGGGTATAGGGCTGGCCTATGCCCTGTCGCGCTGGCAGTCGCGCTGGTGCGATCTGCTCGACTCCGTCCTGACCTTGCCCATGGTTTTACCCCCTACGGTGATCGGCTATTACTTGCTGGTTCTGCTGGGCCGGCGCAGCAGTGTGGGTCAGTGGCTCTCCAGCATGGGGATTGAACTGGTTTTTACCTGGCAGGGGGCGGTAATAGCTGCGACGGTGGTCGCTTTCCCGATGATACTGAAAGCGGCCCGCGCCGCGTTTGAGGATGTGGACCCGCGTTTGGAAAATGCTGCCAGTGTGCTGGGCCTCAAACCCTTGGCGATCTTCTTTCGTGTCAGCCTGCCTCTGGCGGCGCGTGGCATTATGGCCGGCGTCTTGCTGGCCTTTGCCCGTGCCCTGGGCGAGTTTGGGGCGACCTTGATGATTGCCGGCAGCATACCGGGTCGTACCCAGACCATGTCGATTGCCATTTACGAGGCCGTCCAGGCGGGCGAGGATCAGCAGGCCCTGGTGCTGGTGGCGATTATTTCAGTGACGTGCGTACTGGTCTTGTGGAGTACCAGTGCGCTGTCACCACGTCATGTGCGTCGTAAAAGAGGGATGCAATGAGCCTGACGGTACAGATTCAACGCAGCGTGTTCAGCGAGGCGCGCCGCTTCGAGCTGAATATACAGATTCAGACCGAAGCCCGTCATATCGCCCTTTATGGGCCTTCGGGTTCGGGCAAGTCTTTGACGGTGCAAAGTGTGGCCGGTTTGTTGCGCCCTGAGCGTGGCCGCATCCAGATTGACGGGCAGCTTTATTTCGATTCCGAGGCAGGCATCAATCTGAAGCCGCGCGAGCGCCGGGTCGCTTATCTGTTTCAGGATTATGGTCTGTTTCCGCACCTGACTGCTGCACAAAATATCTGCTTTGGCCTGAACAAGGGTTTGTTCAATCGCTCTGTACGGACCCTGCCCGCCGCCGCCCAGCGATGGGTCGAAGCGTTTGAGCTGGAGTCGGTGCTTGGCAGCTACCCGGCCCAGTTATCAGGCGGGCAAAAGCAACGCTGTGCCTTGGCACGGGCCCTGGCGCTTGAACCGCGGTTACTGTTGCTGGATGAGCCTTTGGCTGCGCTGGATCAGGACTTGCGCAGCCGTTTGCGCGCCGAGCTGGCCCAGTTGCAAAAGCAGATTGATATTCCTACCATCCTGATTACCCATGACCCCGAGGATGCCCGGGTGCTGGTCGAGGAGGTCTATCGCATTCGGGATGGGCGCGTCCTGGAGTGCTGTGCCAGCGCGGACTTGAGCGCGCTTACAGCGTAGCAATCATCACACTGGACGCTTTGAACAGGGCATAGGCTGCCTGGCCTGCTTTCAGTTGTAGATGCTCGGTGCTGTCCAGCGTGATGCTGGCAGTGACTGTCAGGCCCTGTGGCAGCTCCAGGCGGACTTCGGCATTGACCGCACCGTTAATGACATCCGTAATCGTGCCAGGCAACTGATTGCGTGCGGAGAGCGTGCTGCGTGTGTCACTGGTCCCAATCATGATCGAAGACGATTTCAGAAAGGCCAGCACTTTCTGTCCTTCGCGCAAGCCCAGGTTCTCAGTGCTTTCATGGGTGATGGAGGCCACAACCGTTTGGCCCTGGCCAATGTCCACATGAATTTCATCGTTGACGGCACCGGCCTTGATCGTGGTGACGATGCCGGGAAGCTGGTTGCGAGCCGAGGTTTGCATAATCATGGTTTGGAGTAACTCCATCTGAGTGGCTACGGTAGGCATCAAACGGCCAATACGGTTCATGAAGCGCTGGTGCAGCCGGTCATAGGTCTGATAGAGCTCCAGCAGTTCTTCGGCTTTTGGGGTCAGGGTGGCACCGCCGCCGCGATGGCCTCCGGTGCTGCGCAGCACCAGGGGTTCGCCCGCCATATTGTTCATGATGTCGATGGCGTCCCAGGCCGCCTTGTAGCTGATGCCAATATGGCGAGCCGCGGCAGAGATCGAGCCTTGCTCAGCAATGGCAGCCAGCAAAGCCATGCGGCGTGCGCTGCCCCAGGTATGGTCGCCAGTACGCAGCGACAAGCTGCCGGTTAATTCAGTGTTGGGGGTGTTTGAGCTAGACATGGTGCTAAGTGTAAGTGCGGGAACCAACAAGTGATAGAGCGTCGGTACAATGGCCCGGTCAGCGCTGCTTGCTGTTCTGTTTTCTTGCAACCTTAACTGGTTTTTTCTATGTACGACACCCCTGCCGTTTCCCTGGCTCATTTGCAGACGCTTAACAGTGCACAGACGATTGTTTTGACGGTGAACAAGCGTTATGCGCGTCGCCTGCTCGGGCACCTGTCGGCTCGTCTGGCCGGTGCCGGGGGAACAGTGGCGGTACCGGAAATTGTGCCCCTGGGCGCCTGGCTGGCACAGGCCAGTGATCAGCTGTGTTTTTCCGAACAGTGGCAGCCTGCGGCGCACCAGATGGATCGCTTCGCTGCCTTGCAGCGATGGGAGCACAGCATCGAGCAGTGCGAGGAAGAGGGCTATTTTCTGGATGTGGGCCAGGCAGCGCGGCTGGCGTGCGAGGCCGACACCTTGCTGGATGAATGGAATATCGAGCTCAAGCCCGGCGAAGCCAGTGTGGACTTCGAACGCTTCATGCAGTGGCGCGCTCACTATCGGCAAAGCCTGGCGCAGGCGGATCTGGATGACGCCAATCTGGCTGCGCAACGCGTCTTGGCCGCCGTGCAGGCCGGCGCCTTGCATATTCGTCATCGCCATATGGTGCTGCACGGTTTTCACGAGTACTCGCCGCGTCTGCAAAGTCTGTTGAGCGGTTTGCAGCAATTGGGGGTCGAGATTTTGCGCCTGGAGCATGAAGAGCCTGTGGCCACGGAGGTCCATCGGGTGCAGGCGCAGGATGCGGATACCGAATGGCGTCTGGCGGTCCAGTGGGCGCGGCGCCAATTGGACGAGGACCCCAGTCGCACCGTGGCGATTGTGGCAGCGCAGCTGGAAACACAATTGCCACTGGTGCACAGGCTCTTGCGGCAGGCCATGCACACGGATCAGGGGGCCTTGCCCTATAACGTGGCCGCGGCCCGCTCCCTGGCCGATTGGCCGGTGGTGGCCGCGGCCCTGGCCTGGCTGCAAGCCTTGTTTACCCTGGCGACCCGGGGACAGGCGGAACCGGCGCTGCTCGGACAGGCGTTGCGTCTGGGCGCCTGTCAGGCGGAACAGTCCGAAGCGGGTGGCCGCGCCCGTATTGACAAGGCGTGGCGTGACAATCGCGTCACCCAGGTCAGTCGCACAGAGTTCGCTGACATGCTCAGCTTTCATACGCCCGAGCTGGCCCTGGCCTGGAACCGGGCCATGGATCGCTTTGCAGCGGTGTCCAGCGGCGCTCAAGGAGTGGATACCTGGGCCTCAATCATGCGTCAGTGTTTGGAAGCCCTGGGCTTTCCAGGAACCTCGATGCTGGATAGTGCTCAGTTCCAGACCTTGGAGGCTCTGGAGGCCTTGCTGCTGCAACTGGCGCAACAGGCACCTGTCCTGGGGTGTGTCAGTCCTCTGAAGGCGCAAAGCACGCTGGCCCGTATGGCCCGGGAAAATTTGTTTCAGCCGCAGCGCGACCCGCGCTCCCGACTGGACGTACTGGGTTTTCTGGAAGCAGAGGGCGGGCGTTGGGACGCTGTGTGGGTGCTGGGCCTGACCGACGATATTTTGCCTGCCGCCGTCAAACCGAATCCCTTGATTCCGGCTCAGGTTCTGCGTCGTGTACAAGCCCCCCGCAGTACGCCCGAGCGTGAGCTGGAGTGGGCTCGCTGGATATTGAGTGCATTGCTGCGCTGCGGAAAACAGGTGTTGTTAAGTGCCCCTTTGCATCAAGGTGAGCAGGCGCTGCGGCCCAGCCCCTTGATTATGCAGTGGCCCGTGCTGGACATGCCCTGGGCGGTGCAGGCAGGGTCCGCAGCCGCTCAAGAAGCGCTGCTCGACGAACAGGGGCCAGGCCTGCAACAGGAAGAACGCATACGGGGCGGGATCAGTGTGTTGGATACGCAGGCCCGCAATCCCTTATGGGCGTTTGTGAAGTTCCGTCTGCATGGACAGGCACTGCCGGATTACGCCCGTGTGGGCGATATGAATACACGCGGCATGTTTCTGCACCGTGCCGTTGAATTGTTTTGGCTGCGCGTGAAAGATCAGGACTGTTTGCATGAACTGATGGGCGGGGGGTCACTGCAGGACGTGGTGCAATCGTGCATCGATCAGGCCGCCCAGGAAGAACTGGCAGATTACGGTCCGGTACTGCGCAGTCTGGAGATGGAGCGCGGCCGTGCAGTCTTGTGCGAGTACGCGCATCAGGAAGCTCAGCGCCCCCCATTTGCGTTGGGCGCGACGGAGCACGAGTTGCGGTGGAGTCGGGGTCTGCTGAGCCTGAACCTGCGTCTGGACCGTCTGGATGATCTGGTCGGGGGTGAGCAGTTGCTGCTGGATTACAAAACCGGCATAGGCGAGCTGAGGCCGGACAAGGACTGGCTGCGGCCCAGACCAGTGAATCTGCAATTGCCGTTTTATGCCGCGGCTCTGCAAGACGAGGGGCGCACGGTCAGTGGGCTGGCTTTTGTGCGTCTGCACGCTCGTCAGGTAGGCTTGAGCGGCTTGGCTGCGCCCGGCATGGATATTGACGGCCTGACCGAACTGGAAAGCGCGCAGCAATGGACGGCGCAGATTGCACAGTGGAAGCAGGCGGTCGAAGGACTGGCTGATGAGTTCCTGCAAGGGCAGGCTGCCAATCGAATCTGGAACCGCAACGATTTGCTGTATTGCGATGTTCTGCCTTTTTTACGCTTGTTTCAGGAAGACCTCCAGGATAATGGAGGCGAGGTGTGATGCTGACAGTCCCTAGCGATAGTGCCGCCCGAGCCCGGGCCCTGGACCCCGACTCCTCTTTTCTGGTGCAGGCCCCGGCCGGTTCGGGCAAGACGGAGTTGCTGACCGACCGGATTCTGGCTTTGCTGGCGCGTGTGCAGCGGCCAGAAGAAATCGTGGCGATTACCTTTACCCGCAAAGCCGCTGCTGAAATGCATGCGCGCGTGCTGGAGAAGCTGGCCGCAGCCCATCAGGAACGACCGTCCGAGCCCTACCGGGTACGCAGTTGGGAACTGGCGCGTGCCGCCATGCAGCGCAATCAGGAGCAGCAATGGGATTTGCTCGCGTATCCGGCGCGTTTAAGCATTCGCACCATCGACTCACTGTGTGCTCATCTGGTGCGCGCCATGCCCTGGATTACGGGGCTGGGCGGCGTGCCGGCCATCACGGACAAGGCCCAAGAGCATTACGAAGCAGCCGCCTGGGCCACGCTTGAAATGGCTGAGAGCGTGCCCAGCGTGGCCCGTTTCCTGGAACATATGGATGTGAATCTGCTGCAGGCGCAAGCCTTGTTGGCGAGCATGTTGGCCAGCCGGGATCAGTGGCTGCCGGCCGTAGGGCAGGGTGGCGATGTGGCCTTTTTGCAGGACAGCTTGCGCGAAGTGGTGGAGCAGCAGTTGCAGCAGTTAAGCGACGCTTTGCCGCCGGGCTGGGCGCAGACACTGGCACCTGTGGCCTGCTTTGCAGCCTCGAATCTGGAGGCGGGCGATGTGTTGGCCCTGGCCGATTGGCAAGGCGATCCGCTGGCCCCGGTCATGGAGGACGTGCCGCGCTGGCGGGGATTGGCTGCCTTGTTGCTGACCGAGACGGGGAGCTTGCGCAAAAGCCTGACAGTGCGCAACGGCTTCCCACCCAAAACCGCACAAAAAGAAATCCTGACGGAATGGTTGGGCAATTGTCTGGGCACCGAACCCTGGATAGCCCGTTTGGCCAGTGCGCGGCTTTTGCCCGAACAGTATTCTGCTCAACAGCAAGAGGTTCTTGCCAATCTGATACAGGTCCTGTGGTTGGCTGCGGCGCAGTTGAAACTGCGTTTTGCGGAAAAAGCTGAGGTCGATTTCACCGAAATTGCGCAACGTGCCTTGCAAGCCCTGGGCGACGCCGACGAGCCGGGCGAGCTGCTGTTGCGGATGGACCGATCCATACGTCATTTGCTGGTGGACGAGTTTCAGGACACCAGCCAGTCCCAGGTACAGTTGCTGGAGCGTCTGACCAGTGGCTGGGAGCCGGGCGACGGACGCAGCCTGTTTCTGGTGGGCGATCCCATGCAGTCCATTTACCGTTTCCGCAAAGCGGAAGTCGGTTTGTTCCTGCAAGTCTGGCAAGCTCGACGACTGGGCGAGGTTGAGCTGGAACCACTGAATCTGAGCAACAACTTCCGTTCGCATCCGCGCTTGGTGGAATGGGTGAACCAGGTGGGGGCGCAACTGTTTCCGGCTCGCCCCGACCCGGATTTGGGGATGGTCACTTACGAACACTCGACGGCTTTCAAACCTGATATACCCGAGTGGGCTGTGCATTTTCACCCCTGCTGGCACTTTCGCGTTGCGCGGGGTGAGGATGCCATGCCGTCTCAGCAGGCGGCTCAAGAGCGTGCGGTACAAGAGGCCGTTCAGTGTGCCGCGCAGGCCCTGGAACGCTACCAGGATAGCGAGCATCCGGTGGCCATTTTGGTGCGGGCACGCTCACATTTGCACGGCCTGGTGCGCAAGCTGGGGGAGCAGGGCATTCCCTGTCGTGCCGTGGAGCTGGAGCCTTTGCAACAGCGCCCCGTGGTGGCGGACCTGGTGCAATTGGTGCGTGCCTTGGCACATCCGGCCGATCGCCTGGCCTGGCTATCCGTCTTGCGCTCGCCGCTGATCGGCTTGCGTCTGGAGAGTTTGCATCGCCTGTGTGCGCTGTATCCCACGCAGACCTTGGCAGAGCTGAGTTCTGGCCTCAGTGCCAGCCCCGTCATGCACGGTGAGCTCCAGCAGGCCCAGGCGCAAACGGGTCGACAGGAGCTCCCATCTGACGGCGGTAACGCTGTTACTGCCCGCCCGGAGCGTTTTTCTCATCCTTCACGTTTTCAGGACTGGGACGCGGACGAGCGTGCGCGTCTTTTATTTGCCTGCCAGATCTTGCTGGACAGGGGCAATCGCAGTGGCTTGATGCCCTTTGCGGCTTGGGTGCAGGAATGCTGGACGCGTCTGGGCGGGCCGCAAGTCTATCCAAGTCTGGCCGATCAGGCCGACGCTGAGCAAGTGTTGCGTTTGCTGGAAGAGCTGTGCCCTTATGGCCCGCCCGATCAGCAGCAGTTTCAGGCCCGTGTCGAGTCGTTGTACGCCACCCCACAAGGCACGGGTAAGGCAGTGGAGGTGATGACGATTCACAAATCCAAGGGTCTGGAGTTTGAAACAGTGATCTTGTTTGGGCTGCACAAGCAGTCGGCCAACGATTCCGAACCCTTGATTCGCCTCGAACACAGTGCCGACCGTCTGATCTTGGGGCCTATCAGCCACAAGGGCAGCGAGCAGCGCGATCCCGTGTCTCAATTTCTGGCCGCGCGAGAGCGTATACGGGCCGAGCAGGAAAGTCATCGCCTCCTGTATGTGGCGCTGACACGCGCCCGTCAAGAGCTGCATTTATTTGGTGAGCTGAGCATTACCCAGGACAAGGGGCTGCGTGAACCGGATGGCCGCTCTTTGCTCAGTCGCCTCTGGCCTGTGCTGCAGCAGCCGCAGGCTCCTGTGTGGCAAGCCGAGCAGGGCAGCCAGCACGAGGAGCCCGGGCAAGGCCCTGCTGCACTCTTGCAGCGTGTGGTGAGCCTGCCCGCCGCGCCGCCCGAGCAGTTGCAGACTGCCAGTTCGTCATATCAAAGCTGGCAGTGGTCTCTGGATACGACTCATGAAAAAGCCATTGGTACGGTTGCCCACGACTGGCTGGAAAAGCTGGGCCGTGAAGGTCTGGACCCGTGGCCGGTAGAACGTTTGCAGCAAAGCCGCACAGTGATGCGTCGGCAGTTGTTGCGGGCCGGGGTGCCTTCGACCTATCTGGATGAGGCTGCCCAATCTCTGTTTGAAGCGATTATCGCAACGGTACAAACCGAGCGTGGCCGCTGGTTGCTGGGTGTCAGCCGGGCTTACCGGGAATGGTCCTTGCTGGACGTCAGTGGCCGGGTGTCGATTATCGACTTGGCCATCTCGCAGGAGGATCACTGGCTGGTGGTGGATTACAAGACCGGGCGACCTGCCGAGCATGAAAGCCTGGACGATTTCAAGGCCCGGATGCTGGATCGCTATGCACCACAATTGCAGCGTTATTGCGAACAGGTGCAGGCCCTGGACGGGCGTCCCGCGCAGGCTGCGCTTTATTTCCCGCGGGCTGATCTGTGGCTGCCATATTAATGCTACACTACTTGTCGGCGGGCCCCTCCGCATGGTTCGGCGGTGAATCTGGTCAGGTCGGGAACGAAGCAGCCACAGCCGTGCAGAATCAGTGCCGGAGTCAGGCTCGCCACTTCATTTGCTTGTCGGGTTACACGCGCCCGGTCTATCTGCTTCCCTTCAGCACCGAATCCGGTACACTTTTCCTTTCGCTTATTTGTATTGATGGTTCACGCCGTCCGGAATTCGCATGACCTATCTCGTTCTGGCCCGCAAGTGGCGCCCTCGTTCCTTTGACACCCTGGTGGGTCAGGACCACGTGGTGCGCGCCTTGACCCATGCCCTGGATACCCAGCGCCTGCACCACGCCTGGCTGTTTACGGGCACACGCGGTGTGGGCAAGACCACCTTGTCGCGCATTCTGGCCAAGTCGCTCAATTGCGAAACCGGCATTACCTCCAAGCCTTGCGGCGTGTGCCGCGCTTGTACCGAGATTGATGCTGGCCGCTTTATTGATTACGTGGAGCTGGATGCGGCGTCCAACCGGGGCGTGGAAGAGATGACCCAGTTGCTGGAGCAGGCGGTCTACGCCCCCAGCTCGGGTCGTTACAAGGTCTACATGATTGACGAAGTTCACATGCTGACCGGGCACGCCTTTAACGCCATGCTCAAGACGCTGGAAGAACCACCTGCGCACGTCAAGTTCATTCTGGCCACGACGGACCCACAAAAAATTCCGGTCACGGTCTTGTCGCGCTGTTTGCAATTTAATCTGAAGCAGATGACCGTGCCTGCGATTGTGGGGCATTTGCAGGACATTCTGACTCAAGAGGGCATGCAGTTCGAGCTGCCTGCCTTGCGTTTGCTGGCTCAGGCTGCCGATGGGTCCATGCGCGATGCCTTGTCGCTCAGTGATCAGGCCATTGCCTACAGTGCGGGCGACCTTAGCGCTCAGGCTGTACAAGCCATGTTGGGCACGATTGATCAACGCCATCTGGCGCAATTGTTGCAAGCGCTGATTGCTTACGATGCGCAGGCCATCCTGGCTGTGGCCGATGATCTGGCATTGCGTGGTTTGTCGTATGCCGGGGCTCTGGCTGATCTGGCTACCTTGTTGTCCCGTATCGCCATCGAGCAGCGCATCCCCGGTACCATTTCTGATGATGACCCCTTGGCAGAAGCCGTGCGGCAATTGGCGCCCATGCTCTCGCCCGATCATGTGCAGCTGTTTTATTCGGTCGCCGTGCACAGCCGTCAGGAATTGTCCCTCGCTCCGGATGAGTACGCCGGTTTTGTGATGGCGTGTCTGCGCATGCTGGCCCTGTTGCCCGAGCCTGTGTCGGCGCATGTGCCTCCCCCGGCAGGGCCGTCCGGTGAGGGGGCTGTTGCGAGCCAGGCTACTTCTGTTTCTGAAACGGGGCCGTCCGCTTCAGGGATGGAGACAGCTTCGGCTGTCTCTGGCGCGGTGGCCGTTTCTGCTGCGTCGGTACAGCAAGCCACGCAAGGCCTTCAGACAGAAACGCAAACGGCACGAACGACCCATACGTCCGCCGATTCCCAGGCGCGGTCTCATCAACCACAGGTGTCGGCTTCTGCCGGAACTCCTGCTGCTGATCCCGTCAGTGCTCACGCGGCTCAGTCTGCTCCCGTCGCAGAATCGGTTTCTGCAGACGACGATTTCGTACCGGCTTGGGAGGAGATGCCCGGGTCTGCAGCAGCAATGGCCTCTCAGGATTCGGGACTGTCCGCCGCGCAGGATGCTGGTGCTGACGAACAAGGGGTGACCAATCAGCCGTCATCCGTTGCGAGCGTCGCGGTAGGTGGTAGTGCAGAGGAGTCCGCCTCCGCCGTGTCAGCTTCCACCGCCCCTGAACCGGGTATATCAGTTCAAACAGAGTCCGACGCCGGGCCCTCCAAGGTCCCCGGCAAGAGCGGCGCTCAAGCTTTGATGTCATCGCAGGCGGCCGCCCATGTGCAAGCTGTGGCACAGCCCCCCGCGCCGGCGTCCTCCCTGCAGGACGGTCTGCAAGAGCCCGCCTGGTTGTCCGAGGGCATGGACGAAGAATTCGAGAATTATCAGCCGTTGGATATGGACGCGGCTCTTGCCGAAGAAGAGGGCGATGTGCCTTCGGTGTCCATGTCTGATCGCTTCATGCCGGATACCGAGCTGGGCCTGCCGGTGCCGCACAGTGGCTCGGACAGCCCGCGCGCGGTCCGTTTGGGCGGCATGAAACCGGAAACCTGGCCCGACGTGGCAACCAGCTTGCCCTTGAGTGGCTGGGCTGCCGAGCTTGCCCGTCAAAGCGAATGGCTGGGGGTGAAAGGGCAGGAAATCCACTTGCGTGCCAAAATCAAGGCCACTGAAGGCAGCCAGGGCAAGGCGCGTTTGCGCACAGTATTGTCGGAATACTTTTCCCAGTCCATTCAGTTGGTGATCGAATACGGGGATACGGGCGATGCGACCGCGCATGCCGTTGAGCAGGCCAAGCTGGCCGAGCGCCAGCGACAGGCCGAAGAGCAGGTTGCCCGGGACCCCTTTGTCTTGAGCCTGATCCAGGACTTTGATGCCAGTGTCAAAGCCGGATCGATCAAGGCCACTCCTTTGGTTCGGGCCGCCTGAAAGGCCCCTTGTCAATTTCTATCAATCAGGAAAACCAAACCATGATGAAAGGTCAGATTGCCGGCTTGATGCGCCAGGCGCAGCAAATGCAGGAAAACATGAAAAAGGCCCAGGAAGCCTTGGCCGATATCGAGGTCGAGGGCGTTTCCGGGGGTGGTCTGGTCAAGGTCACCATGAACTGCCGCCATGATGTGCGCCGTGTCTCCATTGATCCCAGCCTGCTGGAAGACGATAAAGAGATGCTGGAGGATTTGATTGCTGCTGCCTTTAACGATGCACAGCGCAAAGCCGAGGCCACCTCGCAGGAAAAAATGGCGGGCGTGACCGCTGGCCTGCCACTGCCTCCCGGTATGAAGTTTCCGTTCTGATGAACGAACCGCAGATCGCAGAGCCCGAACCTCTTCGGGCTCTGATCCAGGCTCTGCGTCGGCTACCCGGTGTGGGCGAGCGTAGCGCTCGCCGCATGGCCTACCATTTGTTGCAACACGATCTGGTAGGTGCCGACCAATTGAGCCGTGCGCTTGAACATGCCACGACAGCACTGCAGCACTGCCAGCGCTGCAATGGTTTCACCGTCCAGCCCATTTGTGAGACCTGTGCCAATCCCCGCCGTGATCCGGCGTTGTTGTGTGTGGTGGAGACCCCTGCCGATCAAAACATGATCGAGGCTACGCATGGCTATCGAGGCCTTTACTATGTCCTGATGGGGCGCTTGACGCCGCTGGAAGGCATAGGCCCGGACGCCTTGCAATTTGACCGCTTGCTAGAGCGAGCCGGTGATGGCCAGGTGCAGGAAGTGATACTAGCGACCAATTTCACCGCAGAGGGCGAAACCACTGCCCACCATCTGGCGGAGATGCTGACCAGCCAAGGTTTGAAAGTGACTCGTCTGGCCCGCGGTGTGCCAGCCGGAAGCGAGCTGGAATATGTGGACCCCAGCACCATTGCCTGGGCCTTGATGGAGCGTCGTGCCACTTGAACAGGTTTGACCGCGTAGCGGACAAGGGGGGTATCCCCCTTTTGTTTTTAGTATAAGTATCAAGCCTAAATAGTTAATGACCAACAACAAGAAGGGGATTGCCATGAAACTGACACGTCGTCATGCACTCAAACTGGTTGGAGCATCGGGGCTGGCCCTGTCGTTGCCGACGCTGGCCCGTGCACAGGAAGTGGAAAAAAAGAACATCACGATTGCCGTCGGTGGCAAGGCGCTGATTTATTACCTGCCTTTGTCCATTGCCGAGATCAATGGCTACTTCGAGGACGAAGGCCTTAAAGTCAAAGTGGCAGACTTTGCGGGTGGCTCCAAGGCTCTGCAGGCCGTAGTGGGTGGCAGTGCAGATGTGGTGTCCGGTGCGTTTGAACACACCATCAATCTGCAGTCCAAAGGCCAGTTCTACCGTGCCTTTGTGCAGCAGGGGCGCGCTCCCGCCATTGTTCTGGCTGTATCCAACAAAACGATGCCAGACTATAAGTCGCCGGCTGATTTGAAGGGCAAGAAAATCGGTGTCACCGCGCCGGGCTCCTCGACCAATATGATGGTCAATTTTTATCTGGAGCAAAACGGACTCAAGCCCTCGGATGTGTCCTTTATCGGTGTGGGCGCTGGCGCCGGTGCCGTTACCGCCATGCGTACGGGTCAGATCGATGCCATGGCCAATCTGGACCCCGTCATCGGCACCTTGCTCAAGGAAAACGAAGTGCGTGTCATCGCTGACACCCGTACCGTTGCCGATACCAAGGCCATTTTTGGCGGCAATATGCCCTCGGCCTGCTTGTACGCGTCGGAAGACTTCATCACTCAGAACCCGAAAACGGCCCAGGCTCTGGCCAATGCCATCGTGCGCGCCGACAAGTGGATCCAGGCCAATGATGCCGAAACCATTGCCAAGACGGTGCCCGCCTCCTATCTGTTGGGTGATGTGGAGCTGTACAAGCAGTGTCTGGATGCCAATAAGGAATCCCTCTCGCCCGATGGCCTGGTCGATGAAGACGGTCCTTCCACCGCCTTGAAGGCCCTGGCTGCGTTCGTGCCGAATCTGGACCCCGCCAAGATCGATATCAGCAAGATCTACACCAACGAATTTGCTGACAATGCCAACAAGAAGTACCCCAATGTCTGAAGCAGCACTTTCTTTAGAGAACATCAGCTGTGTGTTTGCATCCCGTGATGGCAAAGGTACATACACGGCTGTTCGTGACGCCAGCCTGAGCATTGCTCCAGGCGAGTTTGTCTCGGTGGTAGGCCCAACGGGCTGCGGCAAGTCCACGCTCCTAAACGTAGGGGCGGGCTTGCTGAGCCCTTCGTCGGGCGAAGTGCGCGTGTTCGGTAAACCTTTGCAAGGGGTGAATGAGCGTGCGGGCTATATGTTTCAGGGCGAAGCGCTGATGCCCTGGCGCAGTGCCGAGTCCAATGTAATGGCCGGACTGGAATTTGCCGGTGTTCCGCAAGATGAGGCCCGCGACCGTGCTCAGGTCTGGCTCAAGCGAGTGGGGCTGGGTGGCTTTGGTGATCGCTACCCGCATCAGATGTCCGGTGGTATGCGCAAACGCGTCATGCTGGCCCAGACCCTGATTCGGGACCCCGATATCATTTTGATGGACGAGCCGTTTTCGGCGCTCGACATCCAAACCCGCCAACTGATGGAAAACGAAGTGCTGGAGATCTGGATGGCGCAGCGTAAAGCGGTGCTGTTCATCACTCACGATCTGGACGAAGCCATTGCCATGAGTGATCGTGTGGTGGTGTTGTCGGCCGGGCCGGGCACGCATCCCATTGGCGAATTCCATGTCGATCTCCCACGTCCGCGTGACGTGGCCGAAGTGCGCAATGACCCCCGCTTTGTCGAATTGCATGCGGCGATCTGGGCCGTCTTGCGCGATGAGGTTCTCAAGGGTTATGCCCAGCAAAAGCGTGCCTGATATGTCTAAGTCCTTTACTCGATCCAAGCTGGCCCTGCGCGCTTGGCAAATCTCACTGCTCATCGTTATTTTGTTGGCCTGGCATTTTCTGACGCTGGACCCCAAAGTTGCGTTTTTCTTTGGTCAGCCACTGGAAGTGGTCAAGGTGATCTGGGCCTGGTTTGTCACCAACGGTGATATTTACCTGCACCTGGGCGTGACCTTGAGCGAAACCCTGCTGGCTTTTGCCATTGGCACGATTGCCGGCCTGGCATGCGGCTTGTGGCTGGGTCTGTCACCCCGTGCAGCAGCCTTGCTGGACCCCTACCTGACGGCTGCCAACTCCATGCCGCGCGTCATTCTGGCGCCGATTTTCGGCATGTGGTTCGGTCTGGGGATCTGGTCCAAAGTGGCTCTGGCGGTGACGCTGGTGTTCTTCATCGTGTTCTTCAACGTGTACCAGGGTGTGCGTGAAGTCAGCTCCACGCTGCTGGACAATGCCCGCATGCTGGGTGCCAGCCGTCGTCAGTTGCTGCGCCACGTCTATATTCCTTCGGCTACCAGCTGGGTGTTTTCCAGCTTGCACACCTCGGTCGGTCTGGCTTTTGTGGGGGCTGTGGTGGGTGAGTACCTGGGTTCAGCCAGTGGGGTCGGCTATCTGATCCTGCAGGCAGAGGGCACACTGGATGTGAATACGGTGTTTGCCGGTATTGTGGTGCTGACCGTTTTCGCGCTGATTCTGGATGGGCTGGTCAGCGTGTTTGAGGATCGCCTGCTGGCCTGGCGGCCTCAGGGTGGTGGCACAGAAAAGCTCTGAGCGTTATGTTGCCAGTCCCTTGATGGATGTGGCGCTCCGCAAAAAACGGCTCCTGAATCAGGAGCCGTTTTTTTATCAAGGATTCAGGCCGGCAAGTTGGCCAGGTCGATCAGACCGCCTGTGTCCGGATGTCAGACTGAGCAGTCAGGTCCGCTGGCGCGCCTGCTGAATCAGGCTGTCGAGTTTGATGCCATCGGCAGTGAACTGGCGGATCCCTTCCGCCAGCTTTTCAGTGGCCATGGCATCCTGGTTCAATTCCGTGCGGAAGGCAATTTCGTTGCTGGCACGCCATTCGGGGGCCACCGCCTTGGCACGCGCCACATCCAGTACGGCAGGAACCTCGCCTTGAGCCGCAGCGAGCTGACCCAGCAGCTCGGGGCTGATGGTCAGCAGGTCGCAGCCGGCCAATGCCTTGATCTGGCCGACGTTGCGAAAGCTGGCTCCCATGATTTCCGTGGGGATATCGTAGGTTTTATAGTATTCGTAGATGCCGCGCACTGAGCGTACGCCAGGGTCGTTTTCGCCTTGGTTGGCGCTTTCGTCCCAGTCCGGGCCGGCGGCTTTCTTGAACCAGTCGTAGATACGGCCCACAAAAGGCGAGATCAGGGTGACTTTGGCCTGGGCGCAGGCAATGGCTTGCGGCAGGCAGAACAAAAGAGTCAGGTTGCAGTGGATGCCTTCGGCCTGAAGCGCGCGGGCGGCCTGAATGCCTTCCCAGGTACTGGCCAGCTTGATCAGCACCCGTTCGCGCGGCACACCGGCTTTTTCGTACAGCTGGATGATGTGACGGGCGCGCTCGACACTGGCCAGGGCATCGAAAGACAGACGGGCATCGACTTCGGTGGAAACACGACCGGGCACAATGTCCAGAATCTGACGGCCAAAGGCAACCAGCAGCAGATCGCTGGTTTCAGCCAGACTGGCGTGGGGGTGGTCGGCGATGACGCGCTCGAGCAAAGGGCGGTAGGTCGCCTGCTGGACCGCCTTCAGAATCAGGGAAGGGTTGGTGGTCGCATCGGTGGGGCGATAGGCACGCATCGCCTCAAAATCGCCGGTATCGGCCACTACGGTTGTGCACTGGCGCAGAGAGTCAAGCTGAGTAGTCATGTCTGTTACTAGTCCATCGCAAAGCCATCAAACCAATCAACTACTGTAGTCGATTTTCCATGTTTTCGTGCCTGGTTTCAGCGTTATTACCGATAAACTACCGGAAAAACTTGGTTTGAGCGTATAATTAGAAGGTTTAATATTAATTTCAGAATCCGGGGTTTTTAACGTGCTGCCGTCTTTATTTCCTGAGGAGTCCCGCACTATCACTAGTGCCGTCCTAGCCCTGGCGGATGGAACCCTATTCAAAGGGGTGTCAATCGGTGCCGAGGGGCACTGTGTTGCTGAGATCGTTTTCAATACAGCCATGACGGGCTATCAGGAAATCCTGACAGACCCAAGCTACAGCGGTCAAATTGTTACGCTTACCTATCCGCACATCGGTAATACCGGTGTCAATCCCGAGGACTCCGAATCCACCAAAGCCCATGCTGCTGGGCTTGTTATTCGCGATTGTCCCGCCCGCCTGTCCAACTTCCGCTCCACCCAGTCCTTGCCCGACTACCTGAAAGCTCAGGGCGTTGTGGCCATCTCCGGTATCGATACCCGCAAGCTGACCCGCATCCTGCGCGAGAAAGGCTCCATGGGTGCCTGCATCCTGGTCGGTGACGATACCGAGCGCGCTTTGGAACTGGCTCGTTCTTTCCCTGGCCTGAAAGGTCAGGATCTGGCCAAGGTTGTGTCCACGGACAAGCCCTACAACTGGACTGAAGGTTCCTGGGAACTGGGCCAGGGTTTCTCCAAGCCTGAAGGCAGCCGCTTTCACGTCGTGGCGTACGACTTCGGCGTCAAGGCCAACATCCTGCGCCTGATGGCCGACCGTGGCTGCAAAGTGACGGTAGTGCCTGCCCAGACTCCCCTGGCCGACGTATTGGCGTACGAACCCGATGGCGTGTTCCTGTCCAACGGCCCGGGCGACCCAGAGCCTTGTGATTACGCAATCGAAGCGTGCAAGGGCTTGCTGGAGCGCAAGTTGCCTGTGTTTGGTATTTGCCTGGGTCATCAGATCCTGGGTCTGGCCGTCGGTGCCCAGACCTTGAAGATGAAAAACGGCCACCACGGTGCCAACCATCCTGTGCAGGAGCTGGCCAGCGGCCGCGTGTTCATCACCAGCCAGAACCACGGTTTTGCGGTGGATGCCACTACGCTGCCTGCCAATGCCAAGGTCACGCACATCTCTTTGTTCGACCAGAGCCTGCAAGGTTTCGAGTTGACGGATCGCCCCGCGTTTTGCTTCCAGGGTCACCCTGAAGCCACTCCCGGCCCGCGCGATATTGCCTCGCTGTTCGACAAATTCATCAGCCTGATGGCTGCTCACCAGGCCAATAAATAAATCGCACTATGCCAAAGCGTTCAGACTTAAAAAGCATTCTTATCATTGGCGCCGGCCCGATCATCATTGGTCAGGCCTGCGAATTCGACTACTCGGGCGCCCAGGCGTGTAAGGCCCTGAAGGCCGAGGGTTACCGGACCGTGCTGGTCAACAGCAACCCGGCCACCATCATGACGGACCCGGATACGGCCGACGTCACCTACATCGAGCCCATCACCTGGCAAGCGGTAGAGAAGATCATTGAAAAAGAGCGTCCCGATGCGCTCTTGCCCACCATGGGCGGTCAGACTGCGCTGAACTGCGCCCTGGACCTGGCCAAACATGGTGTGTTGGAAAAATTCGGTGTCGAGCTGATCGGCGCCAATGCCGCTGCAATCGAAAAAGCCGAAGACCGCCTGAAATTCAAGGACGCCATGACCTCCATCGGTCTGGAGTCCGCCAAGTCCGGTGTGGCTCACAGCATGGACGAGGCCTGGGCGGTGCAAAAGCGCATTGCCGAGGAAATCGGTACCGCCGGCTTCCCCGTGGTCATTCGCCCCAGCTTCACGTTGGGCGGCACCGGCGGGGGCATTGCCTATAACCCTGAAGAATTTGAAACGATCTGCCGTCGTGGTCTGGAAGCATCGCCTACCAAGGAACTGCTGATTGAAGAATCCCTGCTGGGCTGGAAAGAGTTTGAAATGGAAGTGGTGCGTGACCGCGCCGACAACTGCATCATTGTGTGCTCCATTGAAAACCTGGACCCCATGGGTGTTCACACCGGCGACTCCATCACGGTGGCGCCTGCCCAAACCCTGACCGACCGCGAATACCAGATCATGCGGAATGCATCGATCGCTGTGTTGCGTGAAATCGGTGTGGATACCGGTGGCTCGAACGTGCAGTTTGCGGTGAACCCCGATAACGGCCGCATGATCGTGATCGAGATGAATCCGCGCGTGTCCCGCTCTTCGGCGCTGGCTTCCAAGGCAACCGGTTTCCCGATTGCCAAGATAGCTGCGCGTCTGGCGGTGGGTTACACCCTGGACGAGTTGCTGAACGAAATCACCGGCGGTGCTACCCCTGCGTCGTTCGAGCCAACCATCGACTACGTGGTTACCAAAGTGCCACGTTTCGCCTTCGAGAAATTCCCTCAGGCCGACTCGCGTCTGACCACTCAAATGAAGTCCGTGGGTGAAGTGATGGCCATTGGCCGCACGTTCCAGGAGTCCTTCCAGAAAGCCCTGCGTGGCCTGGAAGTGGGTGTGGATGGCCTGAACCAGAAAACCACCGACCGCGAAAAACTGCAGGTCGAATTGGGCGAGCCTGGTCCAGAGCGTATCTGGTATGTGGGCGATGCTTTCGCTCAAGGTCTGAGCCTGGACGAGGTTCACAACCTCACCAAGATCGACCCCTGGTTCCTGGCCCAGATCAAAGAGATCGTGGACATCGAACTGGC
Source organism: Alcaligenes ammonioxydans (assembly GCF_019343455.1). Lineage (NCBI taxonomy): Bacteria > Pseudomonadati > Pseudomonadota > Betaproteobacteria > Burkholderiales > Alcaligenaceae > Alcaligenes > Alcaligenes ammonioxydans. The sequence continues at coordinate 912,334 of NZ_CP049362.1, forward strand.
GCTGGAACAAAAGACGCTGGCCGATCTGGACCGCGAGACGCTGTTCGGTCTGAAGCGCCGTGGTTTCTCCGACCGTCGTCTGGCCTTCCTGCTCGATACGGTGGAATCGGAAGTGCGCAAGTTGCGTCACCAGTTGAATGTGCGTCCTGTCTATAAGCGTGTGGACACCTGCGCGGCTGAATTTGCCACCGACACGGCCTATATGTACTCCACCTACGAGGAAGAGTGCGAGTCCAATCCGTCGGACAAGAAGAAGATCATTGTTCTGGGTGGCGGACCCAACCGTATTGGTCAGGGTATTGAGTTTGATTACTGCTGCGTGCATGCCGCCCTGGCTTTGCGCGAAGATGGTTACGAAACCATCATGGTCAACTGCAACCCCGAAACCGTTTCCACCGACTACGACACGTCCGACCGTCTGTACTTCGAGCCTCTGACGCTGGAGGACGTGCTGGAAATCGTTCACATCGAAAAACCGGTCGGCACCATTGTTCAGTACGGTGGTCAGACTCCCCTGAAGCTGGCGCGTGCGCTGGAGGCCAACGGCGTGCCCATTATCGGCACCAGCCCTGAATCCATTGACGTGGCCGAAGACCGTGAGCGCTTCCAAAAGCTCTTGAACAAGCTGGGCCTGCGTCAACCGCCAAACCGTACCGCCCGCACTGAAGGCGAAGCGATCGCTCTGGCGGCCGAGATCGGTTATCCGTTGGTGGTGCGCCCAAGCTACGTTCTGGGTGGCCGTGCCATGGAAATCGTGCACGAGCAGCAAGACCTGGAGCGCTACATGCGCGAAGCGGTCAAGGTCAGCAATGACTCGCCCGTGCTGCTGGATCACTTCCTGAACAATGCCACTGAAGTGGACGTGGACTGTCTGGCTGACGGCGAGCGCGTCTTTGTGGGCGGGGTGATGCAACACATTGAGCAGGCAGGTGTCCACTCCGGCGACTCTGCTTGCAGCTTGCCCCCATATTCGCTCAGCGATGAAACCGTTGCAGAAATCAAGCGCCAGACTGCCTTGATGGCCAAGGCTCTGAATGTGAAGGGCTTGATGAACGTGCAGTTCGCCATTCAGGACGGCGACGTCTACGTGCTGGAAGTGAACCCGCGTGCCTCGCGTACCGTGCCGTTCGTGTCCAAGGCTACCGGCTTGCAACTGGCCAAGATCGCAGCTCGTGCCATGGCCGGTCAGACGCTGGCCGAGCAGGGTATTACCGAAGAAATCACGCCTCCTTACTACAGTGTGAAAGAAGCGGTATTCCCCTTCGTGAAGTTCCCTGGCGTGGACACTATTCTGGGACCTGAAATGAAGTCCACCGGCGAAGTCATGGGGGTTGGTACCTCCTTTGCCGAGGCCTTTGTGAAGTCGCAGATGGCAGCCAGCGTGAATCTGCCTGACGGCGGTCTGGCGTTCATCAGTGTGCGCGCTCAGGACAAACCGCAAGCGGTTGAAGTGGCTCGCGGCTTGATCTCACTGGGCTTCAAGGTGGTGGCGACCCGTGGTACGGCCAGCGCCATCGAACAGGCTGGTCTGGCGGTTCAGGTGGTGAACAAGGTCACCGAGGGTCGTCCGCACATTGTGGATATGATCAAGAACGGGGAAGTTTCCCTGGTCATCAATACGGTTGAAGAGCGACGCAACGCCATTGTTGATTCGCGTACAATCCGTACACATGCCTTGGCTGCCAACTTGGCTTACTACACCACCATCGCGGGGGCTGTAGCGGCTGTGCAAGGCCTGCAGTATCTGCGTCATGGCGATGGCTTGAAGGTTTACGCGGTTCAAGAGCTGCACGCTCTGCTCGCGAAGCACTAAGTCGCTCCATGCTGGAAAGGCGCACCCTGGCGGTGCGCCTTTTTTGTTCTTGCCTCAGACAAGACCCGACCGTCGTCGTGTGACTGCACGCAGACTGCTTTAAGCCGGGCGTGGAAGTTTTCTTCTTTGGAGATCGTGTCGTGAAATGGTTCATTCTTGCCTTATTCATTGTGTGTACGATTGTCGTGCACTTCAGGGGTCGAGTCAGGCACCGCTTTTCCCGGCAGTTGCTGGACCATTCCACTTTCACGGCGCCGTTGAATGTGTTTATGTATGGCTTTTCGGCGGTACCGAATCAGCCCTATCTGGACTTGAAACATTTCCCGGAACTTAACAAACTGCTGGAACACTGCGATGAGATTCGCGCCGAGGCCCAGCACTTGTTTGGCGAAGGCCACATCAAGGCTTCGGACAAGTACAACGATGCAGGCTTTAACTCTTTTTTCAAAACCGGCTGGACGCGCTTTTACCTGAAGTGGTATGACGCCGATCATCCCTCGGCGCGCGAGCTGTGCCCGGTAACCACCAGCTTGCTCAAGGATATTCCCTCGATCAAGGCGGCCATGTTTACTTCTTTGCCGCCGGGCGCGCGCTTGCCGCGACACCGGGACCCCTACGCCGGTTCCTTGCGTTTTCACATGGGCTTGATGACACCCAATAGTCCTGACTGCTACATCGATGTGGATGGCCAGACCTATTATTGGCGTGATGGTGAAGCCGTCGTTTTTGATGAAACCTTTATTCATTACGCAGAGAACAAGACGGATCAGAACCGCATTATCCTGTTTGCCGATATTGAACGCCCCATGCGTTATCGTTGGGCACAGGCGGTCAATCACGCGGTAGGCGGGTTTTTGCTGCGTGCGGCGGCTGCCCCGAATCAGGAAGGCGACCGCACCGGCGGGATCAACCGCATCTTTGGCACGGTCTATGCGGTTCGTCGCTTTGGCAAGGCCATCAAGAAGAAAAACGAAACTCTGTACTACGTGCTCAAGTGGTTGCTGGTACTGGGCATTGCTGCCTTGATCTTCCTGTAAAGCGCGGGTACAGCCTTATGCAGACGGTCTTTATCACGGGTGCCAGCAGCGGTTTGGGTAAAGCGCTGGCGCAGGAGTACGCGGCTCAAGGCGCTTGCCTGGGGTTGCTTGGGCGGCGGCAGGAAGCACTCCAGGCGCTGGCTGACAGCCTGCCGGGCGAGCATCGTATTTATGTTGCCGATGTCCGCGACAGGGAGGCTTTGCATCAGGCTGCCCAGGACTTTTTGCAGTTCACGGGCCAGAGAATTGACGTGGTTATTGCCAGTGCGGGGATCAGTGCGGGGACTTTGACGGAAGAAACGGAAGACTTTGCTGTATTCAAGGCCATTGTGGAGACAAATCTGCTGGCGATGGTGGCAACCTTTGAACCGTTTATCAGCACCATGAAAACGGCAGGCAAGGGCTCATTGGTCGGTATTGCCAGCGTGGCGGGTATTCGTGGGTTGCCCGGTGCGGGTGCGTACAGCAGCTCCAAGGCTGCGGTTATCGCTTATTGCGAAAGCTTGCGTCTGGAGTTGTCGCCTTACGGCGTGTCCGTCGTGACAATTACGCCGGGTTATATCCGCACGGCCATGACGGCCCATAATCCTTACGCCATGCCTTTCTTGATGCCGGCCCAAGACTTTGCCCGCAAAGCCCGCAAGACCATTGAGCAGGGTGTTTCCTACCGGGTTATTCCTTGGCAAATGGGGATTGTGTCGCGGCTGATGCGTCTTTTGCCTGACTGGCTCTACGACCGTCTTGCGCGCGGGGCTCCTCGCAAGCCACGGCTGAACAACAAGGCCTGATCACCTTCCTCTGGCTGCTGCCTGGCGCTACCGAGGCCTGGTGGTGGCTCAGGCTTGCTCGTCCAGCGCCGTATTCAGATGAGGCAGTTGCCCCCATTGCGTGCAGGTCCAGTTCAGGTCCTCATCAATATTGAAGAAGTTCAAACTGGTATTCAGAATGGCATGAGTGCGTTTGGCATTGAGTGCCTGTTGGTTCAGTTTTCGCCAGACCATATCAATGACGCCACCATGGGCGAAGACCAGCAGGTTCTTGCCGGCATGTGTCTGGGACAGCGTCTCAAAGCAGTCCAAAACCCGGGTTTGAAACTGGCGCAGTGATTCGCCGCCTTCTACCGCATAATCAATATCAACCGTGTCGTCGGGCTGGTCGGGACCATGTCGGCCTGCCGCATCCCAGGCCTGACCTTCCAGTTTGCCAAAGCCACGCTCGCGCAATCCGGGCAGCCGCTCAATGGTGATGTCCCAGTGCTGACAGGCTATCTCGGCGGTTTCCCAGGCGCGTTGCAGATCACTGCTGATGACGGCGTCCACGGACTGTTGAAATGCCGGAGAGCTCAGGTAACTGTGCAGGGCCCGGGCCTGCTCCCGCCCGGTCTCGTTCAGGGCGATATCCTGCCAGCCCTGTAAGCGACGTACAGCGTTCCAGGCGGTTTCACCGTGGCGGATCAGACAAATAGACGTACTCATGCTTGCGGCCATTATTCAGGTAGGGAATCTGACTGCCAAAGGCAGGCTGATTCGCTATTGTAACGGGCCGGTCAAGCACAAGCAGATAGAGAGGGTATATACCGCATATAGCCTGAGGACGGAGGCAGAAACCGTGGTGAAACCTGCTTCTGCTTGGTCCAACGTGGTGTTTATCGCGTGCAGCCTTATTTTCAGGTGCCTTGTTGGGTCTTTCACGTTTAAAATCATGCCTCAATGAATCCGCCGGTGCTTCTGGAAGCGCTGGTGCGAGCGTAGGCCGAATTCAGCGGTATTTCTTTATTCCTTTTCTGGAACCCTCTATGTCTCAGTCTTACTTTCCGCGTTGGCGCCGTGTGTCCGGCAGCGAACCGGGTGCGGTTGTGCAACCTGACGAGTGTCTGGCAACGCCGCAAAACATTGCGATGGGCGCCCAGCACGTGGTGGCCATGTTCGGTTCCACCATTCTGGCCCCCTTGTTGATGGGCTTTGATCCCAACTTGGCTATTTTGATGTCGGGTATTGGCACCCTGATCTTTTTCGTGTTTGTAGGTGGCCGCGTCCCCAGTTACCTTGGGTCCAGTTTTGCGTTTATTGGTGGGGTGATTGCGGTGACCGGTTATGCCGGTAGCGGTCCCAATCCCAATATTGGTGTGGCTCTCGGGGCCATTATCATCTGCGGTCTGGTCTATACGCTGATCGGTGCGCTGGTCTGGGTATTTAATGCGCGCACTCACGGTGGCGCGGCACGTCTGATCAACCAGTGGATGCCGCCAGTGGTTACCGGCTCCATTGTGGCCGTGATCGGCCTGAATCTGGCACCCATTGCTGCCAAGGGCGCCATGGGTGCCGGTACTTTTGATTCCCTGATGGCTTTGATGACGGTGCTGTGTGTAGGCGGGATTGCCGTCTATACGCGGGGTGTGGCTCAGCGCCTGTTGATTCTGGTGGGTCTGCTTCTGGCCTGCGTGCTGTATTGGCTGTTCACCAACGTGATGGGCTACGGCACCCCGATCAATTTCGCGCCGGTTGCCCAGGCGGCCTGGTTGGGCCTGCCCACCTTCTCCACGCCCGTATTTCAGGCGCACGCCATGACCGTGATTGTGCCGGTGGCCATTATTCTGGTGGCCGAGAACCTGGGTCACATCAAAGCCGTGAGTGCCATGACGGGCCAGGATCTGGACGGTTATCTGGGGCGAGCTTTTGTGGGAGATGGGGTGGCCACTATGCTGTCCGGCTCGGTAGGGGGAACCGGAGTCACCACGTACGCTGAAAATATTGGTGTCATGGCGGCCACGCGCATTTACTCGACGCTGGTATTTGCCTTTGCCGCGGTGATTGCGATTTTTCTGGGCTTCTCGCCCAAATTCGGTGCTGTCATTCAATCCATTCCCGGTCCGGTGCTGGGGGGCATGTCCATCGTCGTGTTTGGTCTGATTGCGATTGCCGGTGCCCGTATCTGGGTGGTGAACCAGGTGGACTTCAGCGATAACCGCAACCTGCTGGTCGCCGCGGTCACGCTCATCCTGGGGGCCGGTAACTTCTCCTTGCAGTTTGGTGTGATCCGGCTCGATGGGATCGGCTGTGCCACCTTTGGCGCCATTTTGCTCCACGCCTTGTTGCGAGGTTCTGGCCGAAACAAGGGCTAGTCGCCCGTAGAGCCAATCCCTTTTGCTGTGGCCCTCAGCGGCCCGGCAAACTCCCTGACCGGTGAGATGGCCAGCCTTCCCGCTTCTCAGACCTCTGTTTTTTTACACAGGGGTTAGAGGGGCTTGCTATTTTCAGGCAGTTTGCCGACAATAGATCTCACACCCCGGTTCTTCGCGGGGTTTTTTTCTGCCGCGGAAGTTCTCCGTGATGGAAAAGCCTTATTGGGGCAGTCGGCAGCTTAAGGCCTGGGCAGTGTGTTTGATGTACGCTGCACGGTCGGCAGGTCTTTCAGGTCAGCCGATCCGGCCTGTTTGATTGTTTGCCCCATCATCGTTATCCCCCTATCTTCCAGGCGCTCCTGCTACGGAGCGTCTTTTACTTGTTGAGCAGGAATACTATGTCTGCGATCCCATTGACTGCGCAGGGCGCACAACGTTTGCAAGTCGAATTACACCGCCTCAAGACGGTGGAACGTCCGGATGTGATTAACGCCATCGCTGAGGCGCGAGCACAAGGCGATTTGTCCGAGAACGCCGAGTATGATGCCGCGCGTGAGCGCCAGGGCTTTATCGAGGGGCGGATCGCCGAACTGGAAGGCACCTTGTCCAACGCCCAGATTATCGAGCCTGCCGCCCTGGAAGCCGATGGTCGCATCGTGTTTGGCGCCACGGTTGAAATCGAGGACCTGGAGTCAGGCAATACAGTGACTTACCAGATTGTGGGTGATGTTGAAGCGGATATCCGCGCCAACAAAATCTCCATCTCCAGCCCTGTTGCGCGCGCCCTGATCGGCAAGAGCGAGGGCGATGTGGTTGAGGTCAAGGCGCCAGCCGGCATTCGTGAATACGAAATCCTGTCGATCAAATACATTTGATCGGGCGTTGAGCGGCGGGTTTATCCCGCTGCTGCTGACTGCACGCAAAAGAAAGGCCCCTGTACATTCTGCCGGGGCCTTATAATTTACGGGCGCTTAGCGTTTGCCCGAACCGCCCAGTCCACGACGGGCGCCAGCTCGCAAGGACATGGCACTGCCCGGACGACTGGTGCTACGACGTGGCGCAGCAGCCGGTTTGACTGCGGTGAACTTCTGAACGCTGCGCGGGGCGGCCGAGGCTTTTTTCTCCTGGGTGCTGCTGCGTTCAGCCTTCATTTCCGCACGGCGAGCCCGTTCGGTGCTGCGTGTGCGTTGGACGCCGGATGCGGCCAGTTTCTTGGGCGTGTAAGGCTCCGAGGGCTTACGCACCGCGCGAGTAGGTTTTTCGATGGGCGCTCCCAAAACAGGGGGGCGTTCAATATTGGGTCTGTAGATCGTCAGGATTTTGCCCAGATGGTGAATAGGGGCAGCATCGAGCGCATCGCAGATTTGTTCTAACATGGTCAGACGAGCCTGACGGTCATCACCGGCCACGCGAATCTTGATGAGTTGGTGGGCTTGCAGGTGGACGGTGATTTCTTTGAGCACAGCGTCAGTCAGGCCATTGTCTCCAATCAGGACAACTGGGCGCAAAGCGTGAGCAGCAGCACGAAGGTCGCTGCGCTCATGAGGTGTAAGGTTGAGTTTTGGCATAAAGAGATTGTACGGGAATGGCCAAGAAAAAATTCTCTAAAGAGTGGGTTCAGCAGCATATAAATGACCCCTACGTCAAATTGGCGCAACAAAAGGGGTATCGTGCGCGTGCGGCCTTCAAGCTCAGTGAAATATTGGATCTGGAGAAGATTCAGGTTCAGGGCAAGGTCGTGGTGGACCTGGGGTCGACGCCGGGCAGTTGGTCGCAACTGATACGTGAACGCATGGTCGGCCCCGGCGGTGTGCTCAATGGTCGCATTATCGCACTGGATATATTGGAAATGGAACCCATTGCGGGGGTGGAATTCATGCAAGGCGATTTTCGCGAGGACTCGGTGCTGGCGCAGTTGCAGGATTCTTTAAAAGGCGCTGCAGTAGATCTTGTGATTTCGGATATGGCCCCCAACTTGTCTGGTGTGGCATCGGCCGATTCCGCCCGCATCCAGCATTTATGCGAGCTGGCGCAGGAATTTGCCTTGCAGCATCTGACCGATGAGGGTGTCTTGATTGTCAAAGCCTTCCATGGCAGCGGGTTTTCCCAGATCGTGGAATCTTTCAAACAGAATTTTGTCAGAGTCGTCGAGCGTAAACCCAAGGCTTCGCGCGATAAATCCGCCGAGACCTTTCTCGTTGCCCGTGGTGTAAAGCGCAGGTAATTTATGACTTGCCGGTCCTTGAATCGGGTAGAATGAACTATGTATGGCGCTTGTTCAGCTATGTGTAAGCATATCGGACAAGTTATCGCAATCGCAGGAGATTGGCTTTGAACAATTCGTTTTCCAAAGTCGCGATCTGGATGGTTATTGCGCTGGTGCTGTTTACTGTTTTCAAGCAGTTTGACGGCCGGCCGCCAGCCACTGATGGCGTCACTTACACGCAATTCATGAATGATGCCCGTTCCGGACGCATCAGCAAGGTGGATATTCAGGGTGATACCCTGCATGTCACGCCGGATTCCGGTCGCAGCTACACGCTGACGTCCCCCGGTGACCTGTGGATGGTCCCTGAACTGGTGAAATCCGGTGTGCAGGTATCGGGCAAGGCCCGTGAAGAGCCTTCCTTCCTGACCAGCCTGTTCATCTCCTGGTTCCCCATGCTCCTGTTGATTGGTGTGTGGGTGTTCTTCATGCGCCAGATGCAAGGTGGTGGCAAGGGCGGGGCGTTCAGCTTTGGTAAATCGCGTGCCCGTTTGCTGGACGAGAACTCCAATCCTGTGACCTTTGCTGACGTAGCCGGTTGCGACGAAGCCAAGGAAGACGTACAGGAGCTGGTGGACTTTCTGCGCGATCCAAGCCGCTTTCAGCGTCTGGGTGGTCGCATTCCTCGCGGAATCCTGATGGTCGGCTCGCCCGGTACCGGTAAGACCCTGTTGGCCCGTGCCATTGCGGGTGAGGCCAAAGTGCCGTTTTTCAGCATTTCCGGTTCGGACTTCGTGGAAATGTTTGTCGGTGTGGGTGCTTCTCGCGTTCGCGACATGTTCGAAACCGCCAAGAAGCAATCGCCTTGCATTATCTTTATCGACGAAATTGATGCTGTCGGCCGTCAGCGTGGTGCTGGCCTAGGCGGTGGCAACGACGAACGCGAACAGACACTGAACCAGTTGCTGGTTGAGATGGACGGTTTTGAAACGGGCCAGGGTGTGCTGGTGATTGCCGCTACCAACCGTCCTGACGTGCTGGACCCCGCTTTGCTGCGTCCAGGCCGTTTCGACCGCCAGGTCGTTGTCGGTCTGCCTGACATCCGTGGTCGCGAGCAGATTCTGAAAGTTCACATGCGTAAAGTGCCTTTGGCACCCAACGTGGACGCTGTGGTGCTGGCTCGCGGTACGCCCGGTTTCTCCGGCGCCGATCTGGCCAACCTGGTCAACGAAGCCGCCCTGTTTGCAGCGCGCCGTAACGGTCGCACCGTGGATATGCAGGACTTCGAGCGCGCCAAGGACAAGATCATCATGGGTGCAGAACGTCGCACCATGATCATGCCCGAGGAAGAGCGTCGCAATACGGCCTACCACGAAGCGGGTCACGCGCTGGTGGCTTGCATGCTCCCCAAGACAGATCCGGTTCACAAGGTCACGATCATCCCTCGTGGTCGTGCCCTGGGCGTCACCATGCAATTGCCGGAAGGTGATCGTTACAGCATGGACAAAGAGCGCCTGTTGAACATGATTGCCGTGCTGTTTGGGGGACGTATTGCTGAAGAAGTGTTCATGAATCAAATGACCACTGGCGCGTCGAACGACTTTGAGCGGGCTACGCAGATTGCTCGCGACATTGTGACGCGCTACGGTATGACCGACTCCCTGGGCCCGGTTGTCTACGCCGAAAACGAAGGTGAAGTGTTTCTGGGTCGTAGCGTGACCAAGACCACGCACGTATCCGAAGCCACCATGCAGAAAGTGGATTCCGAAATCCGCAAGATCATCGATGAGCAGTACGCTGTTGCGCGCAAGCTGATCGAGGACAATAGCGACAAGATGCATGCCATGGCCAAGGCTTTGCTGGAATGGGAAACCATTGATGCCGATCAGATCGACGACATCATGAAAGGTTTGCCGCCACGGGCGCCACACGTGCCCAACAGCAATGACAACACGCCTTCCGATGGCGCCACGCCTCCCGCAGCGGGTCCCAGCCCAGCGGATGACAAAGGTGCCGCGGCGTCAACGCCTGTTGCTTAACTTACTTACCTAGGCCACGCCTATTTCATGAATTACCCTGAGTGGTCTTGTGGGCGCTTCCAGTTTGGGCTGGAGCGCCCTTTGGTTATGGGGATTGTGAATGTCACCCCAGACTCCTTTTATGATGGCAATACTCACAATGACTTGCCTCGGGCGCTGGACCACGCCCGTCAATTAATCGCCGAAGGCGCAGACATTCTGGATATCGGTGGCGAGTCCACTCGCCCTGGTGCCGAGCCCGTTTCCCTGGAACAAGAACTTGAGCGTGTGATTCCTCTGATCGAGGGCCTGCACGAGAGTGGTGTGGCTTTGTCGGTGGACACCTTCAAGCCAGAGGTCATGCGTGCCAGCCTGGCTGCCGGTGCCGATATGATCAATGACATCTACGCCTTGCGCATGCCCGGCGCCATCGAGGCTGTCCGGGACTCGGGTTGCGGCTTATGCGTCATGCATATGCAGGGTGAACCGAGAACCATGCAAGAGCAGATTCACTATGATGATGTTGTCGTTGATGTACGTCATTTTTTGCAACAACGATGTGACGCCTTAGTAAGCGCAGGCATTGAATCCAAGCGTATCATGCTGGATCCCGGCTTCGGCTTTGGTAAAACAGCAGCCCACAACTATCAGTTGTTACGTGGTTTGCAGCAGGCGGCAGTACCTGGTTACCCCTGGTTGATCGGTTTGTCGCGTAAATCCATGATTGGCCATGTCACGGGAAAACCCGCCAGTGAGCGTTTGATTGGCAGTCTATCGGCAGCCCTTGCCTGCGTGGCGCGGGGCGCAAAAATTGTCCGTGTCCATGATGTAGCCGCCACGCGCGAAGCGTTGGATGTGTGGAATGCGGTTGAATGTGGAGTCTCTGAATGAGCGATCGTAAATATTTCGGCACCGATGGTGTCCGCGGTGAAGTAGGTGGTCCAACCATTAACCCGGAGTTCGCCTTGCGTTTGGGTTACGCAGCTGGACAGGTGCTGGCCGCCCAGTACGAGGGTAGCGGTCGCCCCACTGTTGTAATTGGCAAGGACACGCGGATTTCCGGCTATATGCTGGAATCGGCGCTGGAAGCGGGCTTGTCGGCTGCTGGCATCGACGTCTTGCTGGCAGGGCCTGTGCCTACGCCTGCGGTGGCGTATCTGACACGTACGCTGCGTCTGGCAGCCGGTATCGTAATCTCCGCCTCGCACAATCCGTACTACGACAATGGCATCAAATTTTTCTCCGCTCAAGGCACCAAGTTGCCGGACGAGGTCGAGTTGAAGATTGAGCAGGCCATTGACCAGCCCATGCATTGGGTCAAGTCCGAGTCCTTGGGGCGTGCCCGCCGTCTGGCCGACTCGGCCGGCCGCTATATCGAATTTTGCAAGAGCGCTTTTCCCAATGACCTGAACCTGGATGGGCTGCGGATTGTGGTGGATGCGGCGCACGGTGCGGCTTACAACATTGCTCCGCATGTGTTTCGCGAGCTGGGTGCAGAGGTAATTGCCGTGGGCGTGCAGCCCGATGGCTTTAACATCAACCAGGAAGTGGGCGCTACCTATCCCGAGAAGCTGGCCGAAGAGGTGCGCAAGCATGGCGCTGATCTGGGTATCGCACTGGATGGCGACGCCGACCGTCTGCAGATGGTCGACTCGCAAGGGCGCATCTACAATGGTGACGAACTGTTGTATCTAATTGTTGCGGATCATCTGCAGACTCAGCCCGTTAAAGGGGTCGTGGGTACGCTGATGACCAACCTGGGTTTCGAGAAGAAGATGCAGGAACTGGGTGTGGAATTTGCCCGTGCCAAAGTGGGCGACCGCTATGTGCTGGAACTGATGCAGCAGAAAGGGTGGGTTTTCGGTGGCGAAAGCTCGGGTCATTTGTTGTGTCTGGAATGGCACACAACGGGCGATGGCATCATTGCCGCCCTGCAGGTCCTGACCGCTCTGTGTCACAGCGGCAAGAGCCTGCCTGAATTGACCCAAGGCCTGAAGATGTATCCGCAGATCATGGTTAACGTTCCTTTACAGCCCGGTCAGGACTGGAAGAACCATGCTGGTTTGCAACAAGCTACCCGAGAAGTCGAAGAAATGCTGGGCGATCGCGGTCGTGTGCTGATACGCGCCTCGGGCACCGAACCCAAGCTGCGTCTGATGGTGGAAGCAGAACAAACCGAGCTGGCTCAAGCAGGCATTGATACCTTGCTTGCAGTAGATTTAATGAAATAGTAATGTGGCTATCAAATACCTGAAACATTGTTTGTGCATGATGCACGAAAGTGTTTGGAGTCATCACGATGCTAAATCTTGAGCGCGAACGTACTGAAGTGGATTGGGGAAATACTTGGGCGGGTCATACTGTAGGAGGCTTGGCCTTGCGTCTGGCGCGCACCCAGGCCGAGCTCGAATGCCTTCAGCGCTTGCGTTTTCAGGTTTTCACTCAGGAAATGAACGCAGTCTTTCCAGACCAGCACAATGGTCTGGATATAGATCGCTTTGATCCCTGGTGCGAGCATTTCATGGTTACCGAGCCCGAAGAAAATCGGGTTGTCGGTACTTATCGCTTGCTCACCCCTGAAAATGCCTATAAAGCGGGCGGCTATTACTCAGAGTCCGAATTTGATATCAGTGCCCTGGATGGGCTGCGTCCCAGCCTGGTTGAGGTGGGGCGCTCCTGCATCCACCCCGACTATCGCAACGGGTCGGCCATCATGATGTTGTGGGGTGGTATTGCGGCATTGACACGGGTGGGGGGCTATCGCTATTTGCTGGGCTGCGCCAGCGTCAGCCTGCGCGATGATGGTGTTACGGCAGCCGAAGTTTGGCGTGTGGCCCAAAAGTCCATGCAGGACAATCCGCAGCTCCCTCGTGTGCAACCCTTGAACCGCTACCCGGTCGAGCGTTTGAACAGCGATTTGCCGGCGCGCATCCCCCCGCTGATCAAAGGATATTTGAAGCTGGGTGCCACCATTTGTGGTGAACCGGCCTGGGACCCCGATTTCAATACGGCGGACTTTCCCGTCCTGCTGGATCTGGAGGCCATGGACGAGCGCTACAAACGTCATTTTGGTCTGGTCTAGGCCGGGTCGGCTCCAAGCTGTTTGAGACGGGCCGGGGTTGCTTGCCTGGATTTGAAAAAACCCCCGAAAGTTGGATGACGATCCGACTTTCGGGGGTTTTTTTGAGTGGGCGGGCCGACGGGAGCCCACAGACTTTTGACTTTGTTCCGGGCAGCAATCCCGATCCACCGTGGTGACTGTCTGGCCGTGTCTGGGCAGGGGCCGGGCGGCAAGGTGCTTAGACTAACTCCAGGCTCAGGTCATTGATGTCACTTTGCCAGGCTTGGACTTCAGCCTGCAAGGAGGCCTGCGTCAAAGGGTGATTGGCCATCCAGTCGTGATCGACATGAATCAGGACAGTTTTGCCACGGGCTTCCAGTCTGAGCGGCAACGTCTCTCTGTCCTCCCGGCGACGCATGAGCATGACCGCCAGGCGCAGGCTCAGTAAAGTCAGCCACCAGGCATTGGTGCTTTCAAAACGCTTCAGCTTGCCCAGCTTGCCTTGGTGACCCAAGCTCAGGAAACTGAGCAAGGCCTGGTCATCGTTGGAAAAGCCGGGCATATCGGCATGTTCCAGTACGTAAGCGGTGTGCTTGTGATAATCGGCATGCGCGATGCTCAGACCCACTTCATGCAGATCGGCGGCCCAGCCCAACTGGCGTTGCAGCTCCTGAACTTCGGGCGTATCGGGCAGTTTCAACTGGTCGAAAAACTGCAGGGCGGCATCGTGAACCCGGTGAGACTGGCGCGTATCTACCTGATAACGCTTCATCATCTGCTGAACAGTCTGGTCGCGTTGATCGTGCTCTGATTCGCGCCCGAGCATGTCGTAGAGAACCCCTACTCGCAAGGCTCCTTCGCCGGGCAGCATCTGGCGGATCTTAAGCTCCTGAAAGGCGGCCATCATGATGGCCAGACCTGCTGCCAGTACCGGCGCGCGGTGCGGCTTGATGCCGCTCAGGTTGCGCATGTCCACCTTGCCATCCTGGATCAGGCGTTTGCGCAGCAATTCCATGCCTTCCAGGGTGATGCCCTTTTTGGACATGCCATTTTCCTGCAGGATGGCGATCAGTCCCTTGGCGGTGCCCGAGGAGCCGTAAGCTTCCTGCCAGCCAGTTTTGCGGTACTGACGCGTGATCCCTTCCAGTTCCCGGCGTGCCGCCAGAATGGCATGGTTCATGCGTTCTTCGGTAATGAGGCCGTCCGCAAAGAATTTGTCGGTGTAGCTGACACAGCCCATATAAAGCGACGACAGCAGCAAGGGCTTGAGACCTTTGCCAATAATGACTTCTGTCGAACCGCCACCAATATCAATCATCAGGCGGCGATTGGGGGAAGGGGGCAGCTCGTTGCTGATCCCCGAGAAAATCAGTCGGGCCTCTTCGTGGCCGGAGATGACCTCGATGGGAAAGCCAAAGGCTGCTTCGGCAGCGGGCAGTACTTCGCTCAAATTGCGTGCAACCCGAAAGGTGTTGGTGGCAACGGCACGAACACGATTGGGGTGAAAGCCGGCCAGGCGTTCGTTAAAGCGTTTCAGGATGACTACCGCACGTTCAATGGCATCGGGGCTGATGTACTTGTCGGGGCCCATGCCGGCGGCGAGTCGGACAGATTCGTTAAGGCGGTCAATGGTGTAGATCTGGGCATGACCGTTGTGCTGAACCACACGTCCAATGGATAAACGAAAGCTGTTGGAGCCCAGGTCCACAGCGGCAAGAAGTTGTTCCATGAGGCATCGCTCGGGATGATTACTGTGCGATTATAAGGACATTAATCATGGCTTTTGTTACATAAACAGGAAAATTAAGAAAAGTTAGCTTAAACCTGTGGGGAAGGCGATAGCCGGTCGTCTCTTTTGCTAGGCAGGCGTGAGTGGCACCCGGATGGCATCTGGGTCATAGAGCTGTAACATTCATGTAGTAAAAGTCTGACACTCCCCTCTTTTTTGGCTTTTTAACGACCTCACCATGCTGCCTTCCCCAGATTCAACCTTGCTAAACCGTGAGTTGTCCTTGCTCAAGTTCAATGAGCGAGTGCTGGCCATGGCCGAAAACCCAACTACGCCTTTGCTGGAGCGCTTGCGCTATATCTGTATTGTCAGTTCGAACATTGACGAGTTTTTCGAAATTCGCATCTCCAGCCTGAAAGAGCAGATTTTGCAGAATCCTCATCAAGTGGGGGATGACGGGTTTTTGCCTCAACAGGCGTTTGACAAGGTGCAGGCGGCCGCCCATCAACTGGTTGAGAAGCAAAACGATTTGTTGATGGACGATGTATTGCCAGCACTTATGGAGGAGGGCATTGGCTTACTACTGACCGCGCTATGGACACCGGCCCAGCGCGAGTGGGCTTATCAGACTTTTTTGCGTGATGTCATGCCTTTGCTCACGCCGATTGGCCTGGACCCGGCCCATCCCTTTCCCCGTGTCTATAACAAAAGCCTGAACTACATTGTGGAGCTCAGTGGCGAGGATGCTTTTGCCCGCAGCGGCACCATTGCCATTGTGCAGGCCCCCCGTGCCCTGCCGCGGGTAATCCGGGTCCCCGACGATATAGCGGGGATTCCTCAGGGCTATATGCTCTTGACCTCCCTGATCAGTGTATTTGTGGGGGAGCTGTTTCCCGGTATGGATGTAAAGGGCTGTTATCAGTGGCGGGTTACGCGCAACAGTGATCTGTTTGTGGACGAAGAAGAGGTCACCAATTTGCGCGCCGCCCTGCAAGGCGAGCTGTCGCAACGCAACTTTGGTGCAGCGGTACGCCTGGAAATTGACCGCTCCATGCCCGAGCGCCTGGAGCGCTTTTTGCAAAGCGAGTTTTCGCTGGATGTCCCTGATACCTACCGAGTCAGCGGCCCGGTCAACCTGACCCGTTTGATGCAGCTGTGCAATGTGCCGGATCGCCCTGATCTTCTGTTTCCGGATTACCGCGCTCCGATTCCTGCGCCTTTTGATTCAACGTTTGAGTCTCCGGCCCAGTTTTTCGAGGCGATTTCCCGCAAGGATCAGTTGCTGCACCATCCCTACCAGTCATTTCAGCCTGTCTTGAGCTTTTTGCGGGCTGCCGCAGCGGACCCGGCTGTGGTGGGTATCAAGCAGACCATTTATCGTACCGGTGAAGACTCGGAACTGATGAACATTCTCCTGTCGGCTGCGCGTGCAGGCAAGGAGGTGACGGTGGTGGTCGAGCTCATGGCCCGCTTTGATGAGCAGACCAATATCAATTGGGCGGCCAAGCTGGAAGAGGTGGGCGCGCATGTCAGTTACGGGGTGGTGGGGCACAAAACCCATGCCAAAATGGCGCTGGTCCTGCGTCGTGAAGCAGGAGCCATCCGTCGCTATGGCCATTTGGGGACGGGAAACTATCATCCACGTACCGCTCGCCTGTATACGGACTTCGGTTTGCTGACCGCCAATCAGGAAGTTTGCGAGGACATGGACAAGGTGTTTTCCATGCTGACCGGTCTGGGCGCCTGGCGTCCCTTAAAGCGCTTGCTGCAGTCGCCCTTTACCCTGCACGACAGCATGATGGACCGGATTCAGGCCGAAACCGAGCGCGCGTTGGCAGGCAAGAAAGCCCGTATCATGGCCAAGATGAATTCCTTGCTGGAGCCCAAGATCATTCAGGCGCTCTATGACGCCAGCCAGGCAGGGGTCAAGGTGGATCTGATTGTGCGTGGCGCTTGCGCGCTGCGTGCCGGCGTAAAGGGCTTGTCGGAGAACATCCAGGTGCGTTCGATTATCGGACGCTTTTTGGAGCACTCACGGGTTTTCTATTTCTACAATGGTGGGCAGGAAGAAGTCTTTATTTCTTCGGCCGACTGGATGGACCGAAACTTCTTTCGCCGGGTCGAACTGGGTGTGCCCGTACTGGATCGCAGCCTGAAAAAGCGGGTGATTGCCGAAGCCTTTACCTACGCCTTGCGCGACAATCAATTGTCCTGGAAGGCCAGCCCGGACGGGACGTATAACCGTATTCGCAGCCGTGGGGCGCCATTTAACCTGCACCAGAACCTGATGCAACGACTGGGTGCTGGATGAAATACAGACTGTCATGAACATGTCATATAGCCTGTTTATGATGACGTTACATACAGGGTGGGCCTGTCTTCTGACTATCATCAAGAGGATTTCTCGATGTTAAAACGTGTATTCAACAAGGTAAGTATTGCTCTGGCGTTCAGCGCTTTTGCGGCCACTGCCACAGCTGCAGACGTCACCGGTGCGGGTGCGTCGTTCCCTTACCCAATCTATGCCAAATGGGCGGCTGAATACGCCAAGCAAACCAATAACCGCGTCAACTACCAGTCGATTGGTTCGGGTGGTGGTCAGCAGCAGATTATTGCCAAGACGGTGGATTTCGGTGCTTCGGATGACCCGATGAAGGTCGAGACGCTGGAAAAAGAAAACCTGTTGCAGTTCCCCGCCGTCATCGGTGGTGTGGTGCCTGTGATCAACGTGGAAGGCATCGAGCCTGGCAAGCTGAAACTGTCGGGCAAAGTGCTGGCTGACATCTATCTGGCCAAGATCACCAAGTGGGACGATGCAGCCATCAAAGAGCTGAATCCTGATCTGACTCTGCCTAACAAAGACATCGTGGTGGTTCACCGCTCCGACGGTTCGGGCACCACCTTTGGCTGGACCAACTACCTGTCCAAAGTGTCCCCCGACTGGAAATCCCAGGTTGGTGAAGGCAAGGCTGTGAAGTGGCCTACCGGTCAAGGTGGCAAGGGTAACGAAGGCGTGGCCGCTTACGTGCGTCAGCTGCAGAACTCGATCGGCTACGTGGAATACGCCTACGCCAAGCAGAACAAACTGTCCTGGACCCAGTTGCAGAACAAGGACGGCCAGTTCGTCCAGCCTGGTCAGGAAAGCTTTGCGGCCGCCGCTGCCAATGCAGACTGGGCCGGTACGCCTGGCATGGGTGTGATCCTGACTGAAGAGCCTGGCGCCAAGTCCTGGCCCATCACGTCGGCGACCTTCATCCTGATGCACAAGGTGCAGGACAAGCCTGAAAATGGTAAAGAAGTGTTGAACTTCTTTAACTGGGCCTTCGAGAACGGCGCCAAGTCTGCTGAAGAACTGGATTACGTGGCTCTGCCCAAAGACGTCACCGACAAGATCAAGGCGGCTTGGGCTGCTGAAATCAAGACCAAAGACGGCGCTGCGGTCTGGAAGTAAGATTCGTGTTCAAATATAGGTCAGTTGTAAATTGATCTTGCGAGACGGCCCACCTCTAGGTGGCGCCGTCTTTATTATGTAAAAATTACGGTTTTGTCTTGAACGCACAGCGCGTGACCTTATCGGTTTGCCGGACCTGTCCAGCCCTGGCTGTTACAGAATCCATAAATCGGTTGCAGTGCGTTTGTCCCATTCCGGCCTGACCCTTCATCTGTCTACATGAAATCAAATCAGAACGCCTTTATGGACGGCATTTTCAAGAACATGACGCGCTCGTTTGCGTTTCTCGTGTTCATTTTGCTGGCTGCCATCTCTATTTCCCTGATCTATGGAAGCCGGGAATCCATTGCCGAATACGGTTTCTCTTTTCTCTGGACGAATAATTGGGATCCGGTCAATAACGAATATGGCGCATTGGTACCTATTGCCGGTACCTTGCTGACCTCTTTTATCGCCCTGTGTATTGCCGTGCCAGTCTCGTTCGGGATTGCCATGTTCCTGACGGAACTGTCGCCGGCGTGGTTGCGTCGTCCCTTGGGGACGGCCATTGAAATGCTGGCTGCCATCCCGTCCATTATTTATGGCATGTGGGGCCTGTTTGTCTTTGTGCCCCTGTTTCAGCGCTATGTTCAGCCTGGCCTGATCTCCTTTTTTGAGGGGGTGCCCGTGCTGGGCCAGATCTTTGCGGGTCCTCCCTTCGGCATCGGTGTGTTCACCGCGGGGCTGATTCTGTCCATCATGGTGATCCCCTTCATTACCGCGGTGATGCGTGACGTGTTCGAGCTGGTTCCTCCCATGCTCAAAGAGTCCGCCTATGGCTTGGGCAGCACTACCTGGGAAGTGATGTGGCGGGTGGTTCTGCCATTCACCAAGAACGGGGTGATTGGCGGGATCATGTTGGGTCTGGGGCGCGCACTGGGTGAAACCATGGCCGTCACCTTTGTGATTGGGAACTCCTTTAACTTGCCCAGCTCGCTGTTTTCGCCCTCGAACTCGATTGCATCGGCACTGGCCAACGAGTTTAACGAAGCCGGTGGCATGCAGAAATCCGCCTTGCTGGAGCTGGGTCTGATCCTGTTCCTGATCACCACGGTTGTGTTGGCGATCTCCAAGCTGCTCTTGTTGCGTCTGGCCAAGAACGAAGGCACCTCGCGCTAAGGATCACCTACCATGTTTGATAAAAAATCTGCAATTAGTCTGAGCAACCCGATCTACAAACGCAGGCAGGTATTTAACCGTCTGATGCTGGGTGTGTCTTTTGCTGCCTTGATCTTTGGCCTGTTCTGGTTGTTCTGGATTATCTGGACCCTGATCGAGAAGGGCAGCAGTGCCATGGCCTGGTCCCTCTTGTTTGAAAGCACACCGCCTCCGGGTGGCGAGGGGGGGCTGCTCAACGCCATCGTCGGCAGTGTCATGATGGCTGGCGTCGGTACCCTGATCGGCACGCCGATTGGCATTCTGGCCGGGACCTATCTGGCCGAGTACGGTCAGCGCGGCTGGCTGGCCCCGGCGACCCGCTTTCTGAACGACGTGTTGTTATCGGCACCGTCCATCATTATTGGTTTGTTCATCTACGCCGTGTACGTGGCTCAGGTAGGACACTATTCGGGTTGGGCCGGTTCTTTGGCTCTGGCCATTCTGGTGATCCCCGTAGTAGTGCGCTCTACCGACAATATGCTGATGCTGGTCCCCAATGGCCTGCGTGAAGCGGCCGCGGCACTGGGCTGCCCCAAGTGGAAGATCGTGATGTCCATTTCCTACCGAGCCGCTTTGCCCGGTATCGTGACGGGGGTTCTTCTGGCCGTCGCCCGGATTGCGGGTGAAACGGCTCCCTTGTTGTTCACTGCCTTGAACAACCAGTTCATGTCCATGAATATGAACGCGCCGCTGGCCAACCTGCCAGTGGTCATTTTCCAATATGCTGCCAGCCCCTTTGAGGACTGGAACCGTCTGGCCTGGGCAGGTGCGGTGTTGATTACCTTGCTGGTGTTGGGTATCAATATCCTGGCTCGAAGCCTTTTCCGCCAAAAATAACGTTTTCACGGAGCGCCCTAGTCGGCCAACGCTATGAGTCAAATTATTACCTCCGACGAATCGACCAAGATTGAAATCCGTAATCTGAATTTCTTCTATGGCAAATTCCATGCCCTGCGCAATGTGAACATGTCTATCAAGGAAAAGAAGGTCACGGCCTTTATCGGACCATCCGGTTGCGGTAAATCCACCTTGCTGCGCACGCTGAACCGCATGTACGAGCTGTATCCCGGCCAACGTGCTGAAGGCGAAATCCTGCTGGACAATGAAAACCTTCTGACCTCCAAACAGGACATTTCCCTGATCCGTGCCAAGGTGGGCATGGTGTTTCAGAAGCCGACGCCGTTTCCCATGAGCATTTATGACAACGTGGCCTTTGGCGTGCGTTTGTTCGAGCGCCTGAGCAAAGGTGAAATGGATGAGCGTGTGGAATGGGCCCTGTCCAAAGCCGCATTGTGGAATGAGGTGAAAGACAAGCTGCATCAAAGCGGTAACGGTTTGTCCGGTGGTCAGCAGCAGCGTCTGTGTATCGCTCGCGGTGTGGCGATCAAGCCCGAGGTTCTGTTGCTGGACGAGCCCTGCTCGGCGCTGGACCCTATTTCCACGGCCAAGATTGAAGAGCTGATTGCCGAGCTGAAAACCGATTACACCGTGGTCATTGTGACCCACAATATGCAGCAGGCCGCACGCTGCTCGGATTACACCGCCTACATGTACCTGGGCGAGCTGATGGAATTTGGTGAAACCGACCAGATTTTCGTCAAACCAGCCCGCAAGGAAACCGAAGACTACATCACGGGTCGTTTCGGTTAATCAGACACGGGCAGATCCCCTTGCCTTGGTGGCATGGACGAGCGTCTGTGCCACCGCCCCCTGCCTGTAGATTGCACAAGGGCTTTTTCCGTGCTGACACGGTAGGTAAGCAGCGTCGGGCTCAGGCGAGCGCTCATCGAGGATTGGCGATCGCCCGGCACCCGTGCGGCTATTGGCTTAATTTGCGTAATGCGTGGCGAATGACCTTGCCGGTGGTCGTCATGGGCAGGGCATCCACAAACTCAATCAAGCGGGGATACTCATGCGCTGCGACCCGTCGCTTGATGTGCTCCTGAATTTCCTTGATCAGATTCTGTGATGGTTCGACGTCCTCTTTGAGGACAATAAAGGCCTTTACGACTTCGGTGCGTTCCGGGTCGGGTACTCCGATCACGGCCGCCATCGCCACTGCCGGGTGCCCCATCAGACCATCCTCAATCGGGCCAGGGCCGATTCGGTAGCCGGAGCTGGTAATGACATCGTCGTCCCGGCCCACGAACTGGATATAGCCGTGCTCATCCTGCGTGCCTTTATCGCCGGTCAGTAGCCAGTTTCCTACAAATTTTTCTTTAGTGGCTTCAGGTCGCTGCCAGTAACCCAGAAACATGACTGGGTCAGGAGCCTGGACAGCAATATGGCCTTCGACACCGGCTTTTTGAATTTGCCCCTGGTCATCCACAATCGCCACCCTGTGGCCGGGCACGGGCTTGCCGATTTTACCTGCCTGACCGGGAAACCAGGCCGAGCAGGAGGACACGATCATATTGCACTCGGTCTGCCCGTAGAACTCGTTGATGGTGATACCCAGTTCCTGTTTGGCCCAATCCAGCAGTTGTGCGCCCAGTGACTCTCCGCCGCTGGCAATGGACCGCAGCTTCAAAGGCCATTGTTCGCGCGACCACTGGCTGCGGCGCAGCATTTTTAGGGCAGTAGGCGGCAGGAAGGTATGCGTTACACCCTGTTCGGACATCAACCTCCAGGTCGCCTCGGCATCGAACTTGGGAAAACGGTATGCCAGCACAGGGATACCGTGATGCCAGGCGGGCAGCAGGACATCGAGCAGGCCGCCAATCCAGGCCCAGTCAGCGGGTGTCCACATCAGCCCCTCGCCTGTGGGCAGGAAGTTGTGGGACATTTCCACGCCAGGCAAATGCCCCAGCAGGACCCGGTGGGCATGCAAGGCTCCTTTGGCCGACCCCGTGGTGCCGGAGGTGTAGATCAGCAGCGCCGGGTCGTCGGCGCGAGTAGTCAGTGTGCGCGGTGCTGGCTCAGGATGGGTGTGAATGGCGTGCCACAAGGACAGAGCCTGCTCCTGATCTTGCTGGCTGTCAGTCTGATAAAGATGCTTGAGCTGCGGCAGATGTTCGCGCAAAGGCAGTACCGTCTCCAGGCCCTGTTGATCGGTAATCAACGTGCTGGCGCCCGAGTCATTCAAGCGATAACGCAGGGCCTCGGTGCCGAACAGGGTAAATAAAGGCATGGCGATGGCGCCAATCTTGTAAGTCGCCAAGTGAGCCAGGGCAGTTTCCAGACCTTGAGCCAGGAAAATGGCGATTCTATCGCCGGGCTGAATGCCTTGTGCCTGCCAGGCGGCCGTCAGGGAGTCGGACCAGGCCTTGAGCTGATCGAATGTGTAGCGTTTGACCTGCCCATCGGACAGTTGCTGGATCAGCGCCAGGCGCCCGGAGCCATCGGCCCACTTGTCGCAGGCATCATGGGCAATATTGTAGTGTTCAGGAATGGACCAGTGAAATTCCGAGTAGCTTTGTGAATAGGCAGAATCAGCAGACAGCATGAGAGGCACTTTTCCCGTAGGTAAGACAGACCTTCATCCTAACGTCTTGTGCGGGATGACCCTATCGGTACTAGCCAGTAGACACGAGAAACGGCGCTGGGCAGGCGCCGTTTCTCGTTCCGCTTTTTTTGCGATTAGAGCAATGACAAAGGACAAGCATCGATGGTTGAGGCTAGCCCTGTGTCGCGAGTCGCCCGCGCGGAGGGGGACGTCAGGGGAATCATGCGATTTGCGGGTGGTTTTAGCTCTTTTGCTGCTCGCTGGCAGGGGTTTGAGTTTGTTGACCCTTGCCATCGCGATGGCCGCGGCGGTGCTGGCCATCAGCTTTGCGCTCGACCACGGTGAAAGCACCGTTTTCACCTTCAGAGCGAACCCGGACCACTTTGCCGTCTTTATCCACGACCATGGCCATAATGCGATCGCCCCGCTGATGCAGGCTGCCCACCTTGGTATAGCCGGCCTCTTTCAGACGCTGGTAGGCCGGACCGATATCGGTGACTTCGTCGGCCGTCAGCGGCTTGTGGTCGCGGGCCTGGCGAGTTTGTGTCTGGGTGCTTTGCGTTGGGGCCGCGCCCGTGGTTTCTTGAGCGATGGCAGCGGTGCCGCCCAACAGACTTGCGCTCACTACCAGGGCAGAAAAAAGGGACATACGTTTCATATAAAGCTCCTTCATGTAATCAACAAGTAGTGCTGTCAGATTCCTGGGTAGCTTCCTTTTAAGAGGGAAGATGTGTGTGTCCTGTCAGCTTGGTGCCCATTATGGACAAGGGGCTCTGAATCTAAACTGAAGTTGCTGTTCATGTTATGTTCATCCGCAGCTTGCTATATAAGGGGAGAGTGACTTTGTTGATCCCTCTTTTTTGTTCTGCACGTACCGGTTCGTATGACCTCCATTAAACAGTCCGCACTGCTGATGTGTCTGGCCGCCGTTTGGGCGGCTGTGGCGCCTGGGGCGGCGGCTCACGCTCACGACTCTTCCGCCTGCGACCGTCAGAAACGGCAAGGCGTGCCCGCGTGGGACAGGACGGAGCATTCGGATTGGTCAGGGCATGATTATCTGGGCGATGACGATTGCCTGCGCCGTTTGCCGGCCGCTCCCCCCGCACCCGCAGCACCGCCTCCCAATGAGCGTTTTGGTCCCAGTCCCTACTGGCCACCGGGCCCGGCCTATCGGGGGCATGACCAGGCGCGTGAAGCGGTGCGTCGGGGCGAGGCTTTGCCACTGCGGGAGGTCTTGCGCCGGGTTCGGGAAGATTATCCGGGGCGGGTGCTGCGCGTGCAGTTTGAATATGACGAGCGTCTTGAACTATGGGTGTATGACTTGCGCATGCTGGTCGATGACAACCGCCTGTTGCGCCTGAAAGTGGATGCCTTGAGTGCCGAAGTGCTGCTGGTGCGTGGGGTCAAGCGTTCTCATTCGAAAGGACATTGAATAATGCGGATACTGGTTGTCGAAGATGAACCGACCCTGGCGGGGCAGTTGCAACAGGCTCTGGAGCGGGCGGGCTATGCCGTTCAGGTCGCTCATGATGGCGAGCAGGGTCATTATCAGGGTGAGGTGGAAGCTTTTGATGCGGTGGTGCTGGACCTGGGTCTGCCTGGCATGGATGGCGTGTCGGTGCTGCGGCGTTGGCGCGCCTCGGACCTGACCATGCCCGTGCTTATTTTGACCGCCCGTAATGACTGGCATGACAAAGTCGAGGGAATGGACGCGGGCGCAGACGACTATGTTGCCAAGCCCTTTCACATGGAAGAGCTGTTAGCCCGCATTCGCGCCTTGCTGCGCCGTGCCGCGGGACAGGTGAATCCGCGCTTGCAACTGGGCCAACTGGAGCTGGATGCGCGTTCGTCTTCAATTACCTGTGCAGGCATGGTGCTGTCGCTGACCAGCCATGAATATCGCTTGCTGGCTTTCATGATGCACCATCCTGCCCAAGTCCTGTCGCGTACCCAACTGACCGAGCATATTTATTCGCAGGACTTTGAGCGCGACTCCAACACCATCGAGGTGTTCATTGGCCGTCTACGCAAAAAGCTGCCGCCCGGCTATATCGAAACCGTGCGCGGCATGGGCTACCGTTTGGTAGACCCGCAAGCATGATTGCCGGGCGTGGTCGGGCCACCCTGGGCTCCTTGCGCAGCCGGCTCTTGCTGGGAACCCTGGCCTGGATCTTGCTCAGTATCATTCTGGCCGGGCTGGGGCTGAACCGTTTGTTTCAGGACCATGTGTATCGCCAGTTCGAGCAGCGTTTGCAGACTCATCTGGACCAGATCATGGCAGACGTCAATCTGGACGCGGCCGATGGTGTCACTTTGCAGTCGCGCCTGAGCGATCCCTTGTTTGAGCAACCTTATTCGGGCATGTACTGGCAAATTGCCCGGCGCGAGGCCGGCAGCCCGCAATGGACGGTGGCTTTGCGCTCGACCTCCTTATGGGATGAGGCCCTGGATGTGAACGCGCCCGATGCGCCCGGGGGCGTGTTGTCTTTGCCCGGCCCGGAAAAGCAGCGCTTGGTGGTGTTGCGCCAGGAGCTGGACGAGGTTAACGACAAGGGCCAAAGCCTGCAGATCATGGTGGCAGGCAACCGGGAGCTGCTGGCCGAGCCCTTGGCCCGTTTTGAGCGGATTCTGTTCCTGTCTCTGGGCGGTTTGGCCGTGGGCCTGATTTTGGCGGCCATCTTGCAGGTGGTGCTGGCCTTGTATCCCTTGCATCTGTTGCGACGCCGTTTGCTGGATGTGCAGGAAGGGCGCGAACCGCAAGTCAGCGGCAATTTTCCTAGCGAAATTCAGCCCTTGGTGGACGATTTCAATGCAGTGCTCAGTGCGAATGCAGGCATGGTGGACCGCGCACGGGCTCAGGCTGGCAACCTGGCCCATGCCGTCAAAACCCCGTTGACGATTATGGGCAACGCTGCTCAGGCGCACGATCCGCATCTGGCAGCATTGGTCAGCGAGCAGGTGGCCTTGGCCCAGCGACAGGTGGACCACCACTTGTCGCGGGCAAGGGCCATGGCGGTACGCGCCATTGGTGTGCGTACGGATGTGTCGGCCTGCCTGCAGTCCCTGTGTCGGGTGATGGGGCGTTTGCATAGCGACAAGCAGATCCATCTGAATCTGCCTGATCAGGAACTGCTTTTTAAAGGCGAGGAGCAGGACCTGCAGGAGATGGCCGGGAATTTGCTGGATAACGCCTGCAAGTGGGCGACGCAGAATGTGTGGTGCCAGGTGTGGCAGCAGGACAATGTGCTGCATCTGGTGGTGGAAGATGATGGCCCCGGCCTGGACCCGGAGCAACTGGAGCGTGTGTTTGGCCGTGGTCAGCGCGCAGATGAACGACACCCCGGTTTCGGTTTGGGACTGGATATTGTCCGTGAGCTGGCGCGCAGCTATCAGGGCAAGGTGCAAGCCAGCGCATCGGAGAAGGGGGGGTTGCGGCTGGATTTGACCTTGGCGAGTTAGGGCAGGAAGTGGAGGTGGTTCGCGGATGGAGTGGCGGGTGCGGTCAGGGCTAGGGGCGGTACTAATCACCCATGAAAAACGCCCGGCGAAGCGGGCGTTTTTTAAAGATCTGACCTCAGGCCAGCATTAGTTCCACGGGCCAGCATCGCCGCCCAGGCTGTAGCGTCCGGCACCAATCAAGCCTACGGTCAATGCGCCGATCAAGAACATGCCTTGTAGCTCCAGAACCCAGATGCCTTGGGCGTTAAAGCTGCCGATCTGGGTGCTGTGGGCCAGGAGCAAGGCAATAAGCATGTTCATGGCTACAATCAAACCGCCTGCACGAGCATAAAAACCCAGGATCATCAGGACAGGAGCAATCACTTCGCCTATGTACACGCCCCAGGCCAGAAAGCCGGGCATATTATTGGCGATCAGCATTTTTTCGATGCCTCCAATGCCATAACGTATCTTGGCAACGCCGTGCAGCAGGATCAGTACACCGACCGTGACACGCAGCAAGAGTTTTCCAAGGTCATCGCGAGACATAGAGACGCTCCATTCATGTTGTGGGACAGCAAGGTGCGTTATTGTAGAAGACCGGGTTCTTAAAAGTATGACGGAGCATTTACATGACACAAAAGCAGGCTGTCGCAGCAGAACTGGCCCCCAGCGGGGTTTTGCGTGTTGCCATGAATTACGGCAATCCCGTCCTGGCCCAGCGCGGTGCCCATGAGCAGTCCCCTAAAGGTGTTTCAGCGGATCTGGCTCGCAGTGTGGCTCAGGAGCTGGGCCTGCCGGTGCAGTTCCATGGCTATGATGCAGCCCAGGCCGTGGTTGAGGCGGTGTACCGTGACGAGTGGGATCTGGCCTTTCTGGCGATTGATCCCAAGCGTGCGGAGAAGATCCGCTTTAGCGAGGCTTATGTGCATATTGAAGGCACGTATCTGGTACGCGAGGAGTCTGCCTTTCAGACCGTGGACCAGCTGGATCGGCAGGGCGTGTGCATTGCGGTGGGCAAAGGCGCAGCCTACGACCTGTTTCTGAGCCGACATTTGAACCACGCAGATCTGGTGCGGGCGACAACCTCTGCCGATGCGATTGATCTGTTTGTGGAGCAGGAGCTGGATGCCGCTGCCGGTGTGCGTCAGCCTCTGGAGCGCTATGCGCGTTCCCGCAGCGGTTTGCGTGTATTGCCTGATAGTTTCACCGTGATTCGTCAGGCCATGGCGGTGCCATCGGAACGTACGCTGGCCC
This sequence comes from Alcaligenes ammonioxydans, assembly GCF_019343455.1. Classification (NCBI taxonomy): domain Bacteria; kingdom Pseudomonadati; phylum Pseudomonadota; class Betaproteobacteria; order Burkholderiales; family Alcaligenaceae; genus Alcaligenes; species Alcaligenes ammonioxydans. Next base: position 940,107 of record NZ_CP049362.1, read on the forward strand.
ATGCCTGGATCGAGGCTTTTATTGCCCGGCAGAAAAAAGAAGGGATGGTGGCGCAGTTTCTGGCGGACAGTGGTCAGGCCAACGTCACCGTGCCGGAGTAGGGTGAAGGCGGGTGTGGAGCGCGTTTTGCAGCGCCTGCCTGAACAGGGCTTGAGCCTTGCCGGCTTCCTGACCCTTGGCTTGCAGCAGATAAATGGGCAAGTCCAGGCCATTGCTGCCCGTTGAAAACTGGATTCGTGCCAAACGCCCAGACTTCAATGAGGGACCCAGGCACGACAAGGGAAGATTAGCCCATCCCAGCCCCCGTTCCACCAGTTCCAGTGTCATGGCCAAACTATCCGTTTTCCATTGACGAAGGCTGAGCATGGATCGGTCTTTGCCGGTGTCGTTCTGCGGGCTGCTGATCACGATTTGTCTGTGGGCTTTCAACTCTTCCAGCGGGCGGGGGCCATTTTGCAGCAGGGGATGGCCGGGCGCAGCCACTGCGCTGATCGTTTCGGTCCACAGGGACTGAACAATTCCCACACTTTCCAGCTCCAGTCCGCCATAGGCAATGCACAAGTCCAGCTCGCGTTTTTTCAAGGCCTCGATCAAGGTGTCTTGCGCTGCCGTTCGCAGTTCGATGTCCAGGCCGGGATAGTGTTGCTCCAGAGCTTGCAGGGCGGTCAACGCGGGCTTGGGGTCGACATCACAGACCAGGCCCAGGCGCAAATAGCTTTCCAGACCTCCCGACAGTTCCTGCAGGTGAAGGCGTAAGGCCTGAAGGCGGCTGGCGATCAGTCTGGCATCGGGCAGCATGGCCAGCAGCTCGGCGGTGGGGACGGGTTCTCGACGGCTGCGATCAAACAGGGTCAGGTCCAGCTCTGCCTCCAGATTGGCGATGGCCATACTGACGGCGGACTGGGTGCGCCGCAACGTCCGTGCCGCTGCGGAGAAAGAACCGTGCTCCACCACGGCTAACAACAGTTCAAGATGGTCACTGGTAAGCATGGCTAAATCATCAGAAAAATTGATGGAATCTGACTTTTTCTAAAAGCTGTACTGCGGATAATCATGCTTTCTACGGTTTTAAGCAAGGATGTGTATCGTGCAGGGATGGAAAAGAAGAGTGGTGTATATCGGCCTGTTTGAATTGCTGGGCATGATGGTAGCGGCGACGGTCCTGGCTCAGTTAAGCGGCGCGGGGCCCATGCAAAGCGGTGTGCTTTCGTTCATGATCAGCACTTGCGCGGTAACGGTAAACCTGTTCTACAACATGATGTTTGAGGCCTGGGAGCGTCGTCGCCATATACAGGCTCGTACGTTCTGGCACCGGGTAGTGCATGTGGCCGGTTTCCAGCTTGTGCTGGTGTCCTTGCTGATCCCCTTAATCGCCTGGTGGCTGGATATCAGCTTGTGGAAGGCGTTTTTAATGGAGGCGGTATTGCTGGCGTTCTTTCCGCTGTTTGCCTTTTTCTATAACTGGGCATTTGATTGTATTTTTGGTCTGCCCGATTCGGTCGGCCTGAGCCCCAGCCAGACCCGCTAAGGACAAAAAGCTCCTATCCCCGTGGTTAAGGTGGGGCAAGGCTTAAGAGAACCAAAACAAAAAGGCCTTGCAGATTGCTCTGCAAGGCCTTTGAATTTTTTGGTCGGGGCGGCGGGATTCGAACTCGCGACCCTCTGGTCCCAAACCAGATGCGCTACCAGGCTGCGCTACGCCCCGACTAAGAAAAAAATTATAGCGTGTGAGAGTGAACTTGGCAAGCAAATGAGTTCTGAGTACGTAAGAAACCAAGGGTGACAGGGGGTCAGTGAACCTTGAGTGCGGTAAACGTATGTTTCTATTGAGGGATTAACTATTTTAGGTGCTTATAGTTAAGTGGCAATTTGATAACAAAGCAAGGTGTTCTTTGTTGTTTTCCATAGGGGCAGCATTCATGCACCGGGGGTAGATAAAAAAGTTGGGGGTGAATGCTGCTCATCATTTTTCCAAGAGGAGAACGCACGATGAGCCAAGTTTCACAGGGTGGGAGACTGACACGACGACACTTTCTGACCATGGTTGGGTACGCTGCGGGTGGCGCAGCGATGTATCAAGCCATGATGCGCCTGGGGCATGCCGCAGAGGGTAGTTATGACGGGCCGATTCGCCTGGAGGGTAAACCCAGGCCCGGGACCTCTGTCGTCATTCTGGGAGCGGGTCTGGCCGGTATGGTGGCCGCGTTAGAGCTGCGCAATGCCGGCTATCAGGTCAAGATTCTGGAATATCGCCACAAGGTCGGGGGACGCAACTGGACCTTGCACGGTGGGGACAGCTATACCGAGTTGGGGGGCGCCAGGCAGGATGTCAAGTTCGACAAGGATCAGTACATCAACCCTGGTCCGTGGCGCATACCCTTCCATCACCGGGCCTTGCTGGACTACTGCAAGCGGCTCAAGGTCAAGCTGGAGCCGTTTATCCAGTACAACTACAACGCTTATCTGCATAGCAAAGACCACTTCAATGGCAAGCCCCAGCGCTTTCGCCACATTCATGCAGATTTTCAGGGGCAGGTCTCCGAGCTTTTGTCCAAAGCCATCCATACCCACTTGCTGGATGCCCCCTTGTCCACAGAGGATCAGGAGAAATTGCTGGAAGCCTTGCGGAGCTGGGGCGCGTTGGACAAGAACATGGCGTATGTGAAAGGCCATACCAGTTCCGAGGTACGTGGTTTCGAGCGTGATCCGGGAGGTGGCCTGCATGCTCAACCCGAGTTTTCCGAACCGTTGAAGCTGGCTGATATTGTGCGCTCCAGCGTTTGGCACAATATGGGTATTCATGATTTGTACGAGTTCCAGCAGACCATGTTTCAGCCGGTCGGCGGCATGGATCAGATTGGCGCTGCGTTTGGTAACGAGCTGGAGGGGCTATTTACGTTTAATGCCAAGGTCACGGCCATCAAACAGAACGATGGCAAGGTGACGGTCGGCTACAAGGATCAAATCACGGGCCGTGAGCACACCGAAATGGCCGACTGGTGTGTCTGCACGATTCCCTTATCCATCCTCAGCCAGATTGATCTGGATGCCAGCAAGGCACTGCATGCTGCCATCGATGCCGTCCCTTATGCCCCTTCAGTCAAGGTCGGACTGCAGTTCAAACGCCGTTTCTGGGAGGATGACGAAGCGATTTATGGAGGTATCAGCTACACCGATTTGCCGATTACACAGATTTCCTACCCGAGCGCGGGCATGATGGCGGGCGGAAAAGGTGTTTTGCTGGGCGGTTACATGTTCGGGCCCAGCGCGGTGGAGTGGACGTCGCTCAGTCCGGAGGATCGGATCAGGAAAGCCGTGGAGTATGGCGCGCAGATTCATCCTCAGTACAAGGACGAGTTCGAGAGCGGGGTGGCCGTAGCCTGGCACCGCGTACCCTGGACACTGGGTTGCTACGGCATGTGGACGGATCAGACACGGGCTGCTCATTACGAGAACCTGTGCCAGATTGATGGTCGCCTGGTCCTGGCCGGTGAGCACGCCTCTTATGTCAACGCCTGGCAGGAAGGGGCCGTGCTGTCGGCCCTCAATGCTATTACCCGCCTGCACAGTCGGATTGTGGGCGAGCAACACGCTGATTCC